>DUQX01000010.1 GCA_012837615.1 Bacillota bacterium
AGTTCCTTTTTTGAAAAAATATATACCCTACATCTATGGTACAAGCAGTGATCGCCAACAGCACAACCATTGCAACGGCCATGAGAACAACAGACTGGCCCTTTTCATCACCATAAAAGCGATTTAGCAATTTTATGTCCATTGTTTCACCATACCTTTTAAAATTTTTTATAAGAAAATCTCTATAAATCTAGCCATTTAGGGCTTAATCTCAAGACGCATTATTGACTCAGAAGACAAAGTAAACGATTCCCCTGTATATATGCCAAGTAAAGGCATTATGATGTCAACTTTCCCGTTCACTCTTACACTTAGTTTTCCTTCATCCCCGTCAACTGCTCTATTAATATTTATTTCATCTCTATCAATATTTAAAAGTAAAGCAACAGCTGCCTCTTCAACCCTATCCTTTACTTGCTCATCATCAGCGCCAACTGCAGCCAGTCTTGCTCCTTCTCTTGCCGCACTGGTAACGGTAATCTGACCGTTAAAAATAATACCGAACTGAATAATACCCAGCAGTAGCAAGAGCAAGATCGGTAACAAAAGGGCAAATTCAACCAAAGACTGACCTTTTTCGTTTGCTTTAAACTGATTACAGGGCAAGTTTTACACCCTCTCCTAATCTAAAATAATTTGAATGAAATAATTATAATTTTGTCTTTCAAAACAGATTGGCCAGCGGTAAAATCTGTTCACCCAGGCTACTGAACACGATTAAAGTCCCCAGCACAATAGCCACACCGTAAGGCAAGTAAACCTTTTTAACCTCCTGGCTTTCAGTAGTAGATAAAAAAAACAATGAAAGCTGATTGAGCAAAGGGTTTCTGCATTTAAAATATAGCGCGGTGAGTAAAGGAACCGCTACAGTTGCCAGGATTTTTTTCAGCGTTTGAAGAAGCTGACGGTTATAAATAAGATAGATAATAGCAAGAATCCCTCCGCAAAAAGCGGTAAAAATAGCAGCATGAAAAACAAACTGCAGTCCTTTTAAAGCACCGATAGCCCCCATGAGTTTGACATCGCCCCCTCCCATGCCTCCCAGTAAAAAAGGTATGAAAAACACGGCTAAACCCAGGAGCAGGCCAGAGGCGCTGAACAATATACCGTCCAGCCCATTTGCAATTGTATGTGAAAGCAAACCCCAAAGAATGACCGGAAAGGTCAGGAAATTGGGGATTTTTTTCTGTGTCAGGTCAAAATAAAGGGATAATACCAATAATATTAGAAGGATATAATCGTTAAGCTCCAGTATCAATTCAAGCACTCCCACAGAGATTATTCAAACAAATTATATAAACAGCTTATGCAAGCAGGATATGCAAGCAGGATATGCAAGCAGGTTACGGCTATTCGTTTTGTAAGGTTTCGAAGAAGGCCCTGATCTGCCTCCCAGTATTCCCAACAGGCTCATTACACCCAGGGCAACCAGCATTAAGATTAAAGAATATTCCATCAACCCCTGGGCATTATCGGAGGTAATAATGTCTTTTTCCTGAAAGGTATTAACGTTAATCATTTTCTACCCGGCCCTTTCCTTTAATTCTTTTACAACAGACTTGGTAGTGAACTCAACAAAGAACTTGAAAACAACATTTGAAAAATAAGATTGTATCAGGTCGTATTATAGGAACCTGCAAGATAGCAGGTTCCTATAATACCCTATCCTCAAGTACTTTTGCCTCTTTTTCACTGTGGTTGCTCAATACTTATTTCCATTAATGGTAAAGCGCAAGTATCATATTTGTCTACGGTTGTCTGTTAAAAGAAATTTATTGTTGTTATTCCCCTTCAGGTAAATCTCTTAACTTTCCTCCAATCTTATTAAAAACTCCTTCAATCCCATCGCCTAGAATTGTCAAAGCTCCAATAACCACAACCGCAATCAGCACGAGGATCAGCGCGTACTCCGCCAGCCCCTGCCCTTCTTCATCCCTCAAAAACCTGGTAATAAGTTCCAACATTTTTATTGGCCTCCTTTAAATATTAATTATTAATACTGAACTCCCCTACCCCAAAATAAGACGATAAATTTATATTAAAACAACATATTTTCCTTTCTGTACATCCCTCCCCTTAAGAGTTCAATCCAGTAATTTTAAAAAAATTGCCGGTTGTTTTGTAACGACTAATATGTAAATATTTAACTACCATGGTACTGCATTTATTCACTTAGTCTTTCATTCGCTTAATGTTGAAAAGGACACAGTGTCAGGTGAAAGCAACCCCTAAGGAAGGCGTAAGCCAGCACCTCGGCCTCTTCCGGGGTTACCGCCAGGATTACCGCCTGTACTGTCCCCTCTTCGCCATCAGTTTCCTGTTCTTTTTTCCGGAACTCCAGCACAAGCGCGTTTTTTGCCGCGGTATAAGCGGCGGGAATCCCGTTATTATCGTTCGTTTCCGGATAAGAAACCAGCACATCCACCCTGTCTCCGGGGTTGATGTAGCCCAAAAGTCCCGTTAAAGGGCTTATCGGTATAGCTATACCCCGCTTGTTTTCCGGTAGAAGTGAAGAGAGGCCGGGCTCCTTTTCCCCTGCAGAGCGTTCAATTCTAGCAGGTTCAACTGCTGCATGTCCCTTCACAGTAGGTTCAACCGAAGCATGATCAGCCACAGTATGTCCCTTCGGGGCAGGTTCAACCACTGCATGTTCAACCGCAGCTCCTTCCACCGGCGGAACCTGTTCTTCAAGGGGAATACGCTCTTTGTAAGAGCTGCGGTCCTCCCGGAAAAAATTTAAATTGATGACGCTTCCTCTCACCTGCCCTGCGGATTCCTGATAAACAATGGTGGCAACACCGCCCTCCGCTATGTCCTCTGCATAACCGTTATCAGCCATCCCCCGGCCATCCCGGGCAGCTTCCCTAACCAAAAGTTCAGGCTTACCCCAGCCGGTTTCTTCTTCGTCTGCTGCGGCCTGAAGTTCCGCAGGGGACTCTTTTACGAGCCTTCCGCGAGAGTATAGATGCTCCGCATGATCTTCAAACTCAAATTTATCGTCCAAAAGTATATCATCATGTTCATCATCATATCCCCCGTAGCTGAAAAGACCCTCTTTTTCCGTTACCTGCCCTTTATCTACAGGTCCTTCGCCAGCTAAATCCCAAAGCTGTAATCCTTTTTCAACGCTATTTTTCTTAAAAATACCGGCCTTTCTGCCGCCCTCCACGTTTTCGTCCTCCGTAATGTATTCAAGGCATTCGTTACCTCCAGGATCCTCAGTACTTTCAGTGCTTTCAGGATCCTCAGCGCTCTCAATGCCCTCAATGTCCCCAATGTCTTCAGTGTCCTCAATGTCATCAGTGTCCTCAGTATCCTCAGTGTCCTCAGTGTCCTCAGTGTCCTCAGTGTCCTCAGTGTCCTCATTGCTTTCGCCGGGATCCCCGGTATCCTCAGCACTATAAGTAACATCAGCGCTCTTAATATTTTCCGTGTGCCCGGCATCTTCAGATTCGTAAATATCATCAGGTTCCCCGGCATCCCCTGCATCTCCGGTATACCAGCCATCCTCGTCATACCCGGCCTCCTTAATATCTTCAGGTACCTCTGTATCTTCAAGGTCATCAAAGTGTTCAAGGCCATCAGGGTCTTCAGGTTTTTCTGCATCTTTAAGGTTCGCGGTAAAGCTCATGATCTTCTCTACTATCGCATTTTCACCGGATAAGCTGAGCTTGTCCATACAATTGGGCATTGTGCCGGTAAAGATGTGCTCGCCGATAATTTTACCGTCTTCGCCTATTTCCGACTGTTGAAATACAAAAATATCCTGTAACTTTATTTCTTCTTTCTCCATCCCAACCACTTCGCTGATCCGTGTGATCTTGCGGCTGCCGTCGCTAAAGCGCGATTGCTGGATAATCAGCTCTACGGCTGAGTTTATCTGCTCCCTCACCACCCGCAGGGGAAGTTCAGTCCCCGCCATGAGTACCATCGTCTCCAGGCGGGAAAGGGCATCCCGCGGATTGTTGGCGTGCAGGGTGGAAATTGAACCGTCATGGCCGGTATTCATGGCCTGCAGCATATCGAGAGCCTCGGCTCCCCTTACTTCCCCTACCACGATGCGGTCCGGCCTCATACGCAAAGAGTTAATCACCAGGTCGCGGATGGTATATTGTCCCCGGCCTTCGATGTTGGCCGGGCGGCTTTCCAGGGTGACAATATTGTCCTGGCGTAGCTGCAGTTCTGCTGTATCTTCAATGGTAATGATGCGCTCACTGTCGGGGATAAAGCCCGAGAGGACGTTTAAAGTGGTGGTTTTACCGCTGCCGGTTCCGCCGGATACAATAATGTTAACCCTGGCCTTGACGCAGGCTTCAAGAAATTCTGCCATATCGCGGCTCATTGTTCCCAGATCGATCAGGTCATCCACAGTAAAGGGGTCCGCCGCAAATTTGCGGATTGTAATTGTAGGCCCCTTGAGGGACAACGGGGGAATGATGGCGTTTACTCTGGATCCGTCAGGCAAGCGGGCGTCCACCGAGGGGGAGCTTTCGTCAATCCTTCTGCCCAGGGGGGTAATGATTTTGTTTATAGCGTGCAACACATGATCGTCGTCGCGAAAGGTTACATCTGTTTTGCTGAGCTTGCCGTTCCGCTCGACATAAACATTGTTATAACCGTTAACCATGATCTCCGTTACGCTGGGATCGGCCAGGAGCGAGTTAATTGGTCCATAACCAAAAATTTCATCGGACACATACTGAATGACCTTCTGCTTATCGGACTGCGGGAGGTGACGGTTCTTCTCCTCCAGCAACTGTAACAGCGTATCGTAAATCTGCTCCTTAAACTGTTTTTTTTGGAAATTGTCGAGTTTATCCAGCACCATTTTGTCGTCTACCGAATCAATCACCCTGGTCAAAGTTTCGGCAGCAATTTCTTCCAGTTCTTTTTTCCTGTTATGACCTGTGGTTTCCCTGGCAACCAGATGCGGTTTTCCGCTGTTTCCCATCTTTAGAAGCTGTTTTGGAAACATTTTTATCCCACCTTTATACTGGGGTTTATTGATATCTTATGGCTTAGCAGCCGGAAATAAATACCCGGCGCAGGCGCCGGGTAGCACAAACAAAGGATTATAAAATCCCTGTATAATCCCTGTCTTCGGCAACCTGGCAATCATGACCCGCTCAGTAAAGTTATGACGGGTTTTAGACCCATGGCTTTGCGTCCCTGCCTTTCGGCAGGTTTGCCTTTATCGGTTGGATATCGAATATAATTTTTGTATCTTCTATTATCCTTACACTTTTGTATTTAATCCTAGCTAGAATAACCGCACGAAATAATTATTAAGATACATTTTTAATAAAAATTTTATTGGACATATAGAGCGAATTGAGGTAGCACTCCCTTACTTCTTTTTCCTCCAATTCCAGTTTGAGCGCCTGTCGCGCAAGTTGCTCCCAATTACCGGATTCATAAGAGGTAATAAGTTCGTAAACATCCCTGAACCTGCTTTGGCCGCCCAACAGGGCATGCTTGATATCGTTGGATATCGGCAGTTCGGGCAATATATCGGCCATGGGCCGATCGAGGAAAGCATCTATGAGAGAAAACATTCCCATTAGGAAAAGATCCGAGCTGCGATCCTTAAGGCCAACCCTGGGAGCAATCAATTCGCAAAATCTTGCCCTGCAAATTGCCGTAATAATAAGTTCATCCGGCTTGTTATCGCCGATACCCTTTAAGGCAATAAGGGAAAGCCATTTACTGAGTTCTTTTTGCCCCAGGAGGACCAGCGCTTGCTTGATAGAGCGTATTTCGTTTCTGAAACCAAAGGAAAGGGAATTAATAAACTTGAGCAGTTTATATGAAAGGGAAACATCCATTTTTATGTATTCTTCAAGCCTGTCAAAATCCAGTTCCGGCTTGTTGATTTCCTGCAGTATTTTTAAGTAGATAATTTTGAAGCTGGGGATATCTTTCCCGGTTAGAATATGGGGCCTGCTAAAGAAATATCCCTGGAAATAAGAGTAACCAAATTTCATGGCCTGGATATACTCATCCATGGTCTCCACCTTCTCCGCCAGGAAGTTTACCCTCTCCCGGCCAATTCTTTGGACAACCGCCTCCCGCTCTTCCTTTTTGGTGGTTAAAAAATTAATTTTGATAATATCAACCAATTCAACTAAAGGTAAAAATTTTTCATTGTAGCAGAAATCGCTCAGGGCAAGGAGGTAACCCAGTTCTTTTAGCTTTTTGCAGGCGTTGAGGGTATTTTCGTCAGGCTCGATGTCCTGCAGTATCTCCACAACTATAGTATCGTTGGGAAGCAGGGTAGCCACATCATTTTCTAAAAGGTTTTTGGTAAAATTTATAAATGCTTTTTTGCCCCGGGTCAACGTTTCCAGGCCGATTAACAGGAAGCTGTTGGTAATGACTTCGGAAGAAGCCTGGTCCCCGTTTAAGCTGGAATAAAATTTGTTTGCCCCGGAACGGTACAAAAGCTCGTAAGCAAAGACTTCCTGATACTTATTAAATATCGGCTGTCTGGCCACATATATTTCCATGATTGTTTCACCCTCTCTCCTTTTCCTCCTATTTACCTTGAAGCAAGGGCATCTCTAAAAGCCGACAAGGCCTTCTTCCCAGGTAACTGACAACTGTCCGCCGCTATAGCGCACATTAAGGGGAATATCCTCGTAATTTTGTGCCAGATGACTTGCCTGCGGCAGGGAGCCAAAGTATTTAAAACCATTGTTGTTAATATTCATCGCCGGATCAGCAGGAAGCCAGCCGGCGCCGTTCAGGAAAAATTCGCTCCAGCTATGCCGGTAACCCCGTAAAGGAAAACTTTCTCCGGGAGCGATGTTCCAGATACCGCCTGTGCCCTGGGGATCGGCATATCCGTTTACCACCCTGGCGGGAATTCCCGAAGCCCGGCAGAGCGCAGTAAAAAGAGAGGCATATTCCTCACATACCCCGGAACGGCTTTGAAGGGCGCCTAGCGCGCCCGTATTACGGGTGCTGGAGTTAAGATCGTAATTTATGTGGGCAATAACAAATTTATAAAAGGCCTGCGCCTTTTCCAGGTCTGTGCTGCAGGATGCAGTTAACTCCCGGGCTTTAGCGACAATTTTCGGATGGTTGCTTTCAATTTTTTCAGAAGCCTCCAGGTATCCCGCAGGAGCGCCGCGAGCATTTTTCTTGCTGTTAGTTGAAAAATTGGCATGCATCGGGTAAACATTTAAATAATACTCAAGGGTTATCACATCACTGGCTCCCGGAGGCAGAGAATCTATCCGAAAAACGCCGACGCGGTTGTTATTCTTAAGTTTTATTACATCAACCGGTTCCCGGCTGTAAGATTCTTTTACGGTTCTCTGATAAGGAGAATCCAGCTCACCCAGCAGGGGAATTTCAAGACGGATGTTTTGGGAGGGAGTATTTCCATTGTTCTCTACAACTACTTTCACCCACAGGTTCCTGTCATATACCCGGCCGAGAGTGTACGGTTTGTCGGCAGGGGCGGAGAGGACACCGGCAGGGGTAACAGGCATAGCAGCTGCCTTCTCGCAGGTCTTTTCAGAGGTCTGTATTTCTTCGCAGCAGTCAACTGTAATCAGCGGCCTTTCATAGCGGAATCCCCTGCCACCTTCATCGATATTTTGAAGAGAGGAATTTTCTCCTGAAGGGGATAAAATCAATAAGAGGATAAAAACAATGATAAGGGCTAGAATGAGTAGCCTCTCAGTCAATGATTCCAATTTTCCGTTCATGCCTGTCCCCCCCTTGAGAGGGACCGACAAACCGAAAATCCCCGGCCAGGCCGGGGATCAGGATCTCATGGGACGACAAACACAAAACCCTGTCTTCGGCAGCCTGGCGATCATAGTTCTTCCTTCCACTTTTACAAAAAGAACCTTAGACCCATGGCTTTGCGCCCCACCCTTTAGGATGGTTTGCCTTTGTCGGTCAGGAAGCTATTTCCTTACCTCATCATAGAATTTGTTCAAAAAATGGTTGATTACCATTATTTGCTTTGGAAAATTTTCTCTTAAAATGTTTATACCATAAATACAGTAAAATGTAAATATAGTTTTAAAAAAAATTTCAGGTAAATTGACTCTTTTTTTAAAAAATTTACCTGAATCGACGCGAAGGTAGATCGATTTTTAAAGCGATCTCCGCCAGTTCGGGATCAAAATGCGTTCCTGAGCATACGCGCAGCTCCTCTCTTACCTGGGAAAGGGACTTTGCCCGGGCATAGGGGCGATCGGAAAGCATGGCATCAATAGCATCAGCAACCGCGATTATCCTCGCGCCCAGCGGAATTTGTTCGCTGCTGATCCCCTCCGGATAGCCTGTCCCGTCATATTTTTCGTGATGGTGCAGGACAATCGGAACGGCATCATTTAAAAACTCCACCGGGGAGATGATCTCCGCACCGATAGCAGGGTGCTGTTTTATTATTTCAAACTCCTCAACGGTCAGCTTCGTAGTTTTGCGGAGAATCTGCTCGGGTATGCCGATCTTTCCGATATCGTGCAGAATGGCCGCCTGCTGCAGCAAATCCAGCTCCCCGCGGGGTAAGTTCAACGCCTCTCCCAACAGGGTAGAAAACATGGCAACTCTCTCCTGGTGGCCTTTAGTATAGGAATCCTTGGCATCGATCGCCGCCACCAGCGAGCGCACCGTCTCCATGTAGTGCTTCTGTATGTTGTTGTAGGCTCGCTCAATCTCGTATCTGAGCGATTCATTGGTTACCTGAAGTTCGCTGAGCCTGTTTTTGATAGCTGCAGAAGACGTCCGGCGGGCGAGGCCTTTTTCGACAACTTCTTTTACGGCGCTGATCTCAAAAGGCTTGATCAAGTAATCAAGTGCACCGTTGCGCAGTGCGTTAGTTGCCGTATCTACCGAAGCATAAGCGGTGATCATCACCACCTCGGTCTCCGGAGCCTTCTTTTTTACTTTTTCCAGAAGTTCGATACCGTTAATATCCGGCATTCTGATGTCGAGTATGGCAAGGTCAAATTCAGAGTTGTCCAGGTAGTCCAGGGCCTGGCTGCCGTTGCTCGCTGTAACGACATCATAATCGTCTCGCAAAATCATACGCAGCGCTTCCCTAGGGCCCAGTTCGTCATCGACAACTAATATCCTGGGGGTACTATTCAACGTCTTCTCCTCCTCCGGAAAATACTGGTAACAATACTTCAAATTCCAGGTTTTTATTTTTCCTGCGCAGCGCTTTAATACTTCCGCCGTGATCCTCGATAATCTTCCTGCAGACCGGCAACTCCAGCGAGATATAACCGTTCAAGCGCACGCTCAGGGGATCAAATATTTTTTCTAAATCATTCTCATCGGCGGTTGTCTGGAAATCACATAATGAAATACAAACCCCGCCGTTTGTAAAGAGGTTTTTTTCAAATGAGGTATTGATCTGGATCGTTCCACCTTTTTCCAGCGCTTTAAAAGAGCGCCGAAAAAGGTAGGAAAAAGCTCTGGATAGAAGGGTTTTATCAGCCTTTACATTTATACTTTCCTTGTAGTATGAGGTTTCCACCGTGGTTTCCCGGCCCATTCCCTGCTCCTGCAAAAGCAACAGCCCCAAATCCAGGATTTCATGAATATCGGCGACTGTATACTTGTAGGAGATGGGTGCGGAAAAAGCAATAAGCTGTTCCACCAGTTCGTTTAACCTCTTTATTTCCTGGTGCACGGTATAGGTAAAATATTCACGGAAGGAGCTGTCATCGTATTTGTCCTTTAATAGCTCGGCAAAGGTCTGAATGGCCACCATGGGGTTTTTTATTTCATGCGCCAGCTGGCTTACAAATTTATTGAGCACATCGAGCTGGTCGGCCTGGCGGCGTTCCGCCTCGAGCTGTTTTTTATCCGAAATATCGTCAAAAATTATCACGCTGCCCAGGACCTTTCCCGCGGGATCAAAGAGCTGAAAAGTGTTTATTTCCAGGGGCGTGCGGCTTTTTGCGAGTTCAATCTCCTCTTTGGTAATCTCTCTGCCCATGACCAGAGTCTCATAAAGGAGATCTCCCAGAGGGCTGGGCAAATAACGCAGATCCCGGCCTATTATCTCCGCCTTCTCCAACTGCAGCAGCTCGGCAGCGCGGGGATTAAAAGTAATGATGCGGTTTTCGCAGTCTATGGCTACAACCCCGCCGTTCATGCGTTGAAGGATGCTTTCAAAGTACAGCTTCTGGTTGATCGCCCGGTGATGGAGGTCAATATCCCTCAGGGCCAGGGCAACATTACCGCAAATAATAAACAATAATTCCAGCTCCGCCGCTAAAAATGGGGCACCGGTTACTTTAGGCCCGAGATTTAACGCCCCGAGCAGTTCGCCCTGAGCTATGAGCGGTATGGATACAACCGCCTGGAGCATCTCCAGTTCCTGCAGCGCTTCGGCCGGCGGGGGGCTTCCGGGATCGCTTGTTTCACCGGCGATAAATATTCGCCCTTCCCCAGCCAGCCAGGAAATAATTCCCCCCGATGGGCTGAACCTTAATCCTGAATAGAGATGCGGATCCAAACCCCGCTGGGCAAAAATCAGGTAATCGCTCCGGCTATCATCTGCCTTTTCTTTTAACAAAATCGATAATTTTGCTGCGGGGACAAGCCCGACAACGGAATCAATAAAAAGTTCCAGTAAGCGTTCGCTATTGAAATTACTGCCCAGTGCCCTAGAAAAATCGCTCAGGATGCGCTCATTTTGAACTGCATGTGTAAGGTAATGGAGCGATTTCGGAGGGTAATCAGAGCTAAGGGCAGGAGTAACATTTCTGCTATAGTTATTATTTCCTTTACAGTTATTGGAGATGGTAACGCTGTTACTGTAAAAACTGTTGTTAACCCCATCTAAAACGGCTTTTTTCCGCGAACCGCTTACATCATAATACAGCCGGGCTCTCTCCCATGCCCTATCGAATATTTTTTTTACCTTCCCGGGGCTGAAGGGCTCAAAGACGTAGTCATAAAAACTGTCTTCAGGCAGGCCATCGCACATTTCTTCATTCCCTACCGCAAGGTAAGTTAAATCAGGCCTCTTTGCACAGGCTTTCTCTACCCATGGCAGGGCTTTATGGCTTGAAATATCCACTAAAACAAATCCCAGTGAAATTTTTTGTAGAAACCTGATACTTTGTTGCCCAAATTCTTTTTCCAGCAGGGTATATCCTTCAGGAATAAAATTTTTTATTTTCAAGGGTTTACTGTTTTTGTCAAATACATACAGAACCAGCTTCAAGACTTTTCCCCCTTTTATCGATGAGAAACTGTCCGTAAACTACTTGCGCCGGGAAGATATATTTCAAAAATTGTACCGTTACTGCTGCTGGAAAATTGCACGTTCCCGCCGTGATCAGTGATAATTCTGTGGCTTATGCTTAAACCTATCCCTATTCCGTCCACCTTGGTAGTGAAAAATGGGTCAAAAATCCTATCCCTCTCAACGGGATCAATTCCTGTTCCCGTATCCTTAATAATAATTTTAACCCTGTCAAAGGACGGGTTTGCCGACAAAGCTGTAACCTGGCCTGCGACCTGGAGTGAAGGCATTCCCCTGCCGTGTGTGTCATGTGTCATGTCATATGTGCCATGTGCGCCACGAGTGTCATGTGTGTCATGTGATCCTTTCAGTGCAAGAACTTCAATTCCCAGTTCTCCTCCATCGGGCATGGCCTGAACCGCGTTTAAACAAATATTTAAAAGCGCCTGTTTTAACTGATCCCGATCCGCTTTTACGGCCGGTATATTTTGGTGACAATGCTGTTTTAGTTCAATTCCCTGTGTATTAATTTGGGGTGATAAAAGCATCATTACTTCGTCTATTAGTTCCCGGATATCCACCTCTTCGTAAGCGGGGCGGTTGTTCCTTGAAAAGTTCAAGAGTTCCATGATGAGCTTGTTAATGCGTGCGATTTCCTCTGAAACTATTTTGGAAAAATTATGCCGGAACTCTTGATCATCGTATTTTTCCGGTAATAGTTCTGCAAAAGTTTTGATGGAAACCAGCGGGTTTTTCACCTCATGCGCTATCCCTGCAGCCATTTTCCCCAAGGAAGCTAACCTCTCATTCTGACTTTTTTCCCGTTCCAGTTCTTTAATACGGGTTATATCGCTTAGAACCATAATAGCTCCCTGTTCACCATTTTCCAGAGCATCCACCCGCGCCGTGTTACAGCACAAAAAGGACGAAAAAGCGCCCAGCGACAGCTCCACCTCAATCTCGCTTCTACTTTGACCGTTTTTCAGTGTTTGCAGTATATTATAAGCCAGTGCAGGGCTCAGGACATCCTCAACTTTTTTGCCCATAACCTCCCCAGAAGAAATACCTGTAAACTTCTCCGTAGCGCTGTTAAAGGTGGTGATTCTCCCCTGCGCATCGACCGCGATCAACCCGTTTCCCATATTTTCTAGGATATTTTCCAGGTACTGTTTGATATCGAGAATTTCGTTATACAACTGGGCATTTTTCAAGGCAACAGCCACCTGCAACGCCAACGCGGAGAGCAAGCGCACATCCTCCCTGGAATACGGCTCTCCTGATATTTTAATGCCCAGGAATAAAATGGCTTCCAATCTTCCTTCTATTAATATCGGAATTGCAGCTTCAGCACCAAGCTTTTTCATTTCACCGGCAAGCATCTCCCTGCCATCGGAGTCTGTTATGTATTTAAAATCCGACAGAAGCATTACCTCCGCTTTTTTTTCCATATGTTCCAAAAGCATACTATCGCTCTGCAGCCGTTCTTGTTTATTGTCAGCAACAAAAGGCCCTAAATTGCTCTCCGCCGCAATGGAAAAAGATCCGTCAACTTCTTTGAGGTAAATAACCGCCTTTTCAATATATATCTTATTTACGATCGTGTCTACCAGAAAGTGGAGAAGCTTATCCCTGTTTAAAATTGAAACCATAGCCTTATTGGCATCTATTAGGGTATTGTAGTAATCATAAGCCTCGCGGAATAAATAGCGATCAACTATAGATTGTATTCCCTCTTTTAGCGGATGAAACAAAAGAGCCGCCAGAATTACCAGTATCAGTGTAAAAGAAAGGAAGTTGGCTTCAAGGTAAAAGCTGTAGTTAATTTCCATAACAGCAAATACCCCGATGATTGCCCCTGCAAGGAGGGCCAGAGCCAGGACGTAGCTCACAACCTTGCGCACAGCCAGCCGAATATCCATTAACCTGAACTTTACAATAGCGTATGAGATTGAGGCAACCATGATCAGGGTAAATACCGGACCGATAGGGCGAAGATCAAGCGCCCTTATCCCCAGCATGGGGAAAAAAAGATTGGAAATGGCCCCTAAAAAAAAGGAGGCAAAGATACCGCCGATAAAAAAACGGATCTGGTAGCGAACCAAGCCCCGCGAGGAACGCAGCTGCCGGAAAAGGCTGTAGATGATGTAAATCATTGCAGCGCCAAAATACAACGCATATAACGGAAAAAAAGGGCCATAAATAAGCTCTTTGTTTTCCAGCGGCAAAGCAACACCCTCCACTATGGCGGGGGTAAAACTTGCTGCAGCCAGAGCTAAACTGAAAAACAAAAGGGGTAATACTTTTACCCAGGGGTAATTTTTCTCATCATGAAAAGCATTAATCACTACATTTATAAAGAAGGGGATAAATGCCGCTATAACGTGGGAAATCCTGATCCAGAACAGCAAACTATCATAATCATTATTTTTGACAACGGCCATTACGCACAGCGCCCAAATACCGTTATTCACGGCCAAACACAAAAAAAGCCGGTTTATAAGCGAAAAAGGAGCTTTTCGATAGGAAGAAACACCTAAAACTATATTTGCCGCCGCAGCTATCCCGAGCAGCCATTCAATAATAAATGAAAGGTCCATTATGGCGCTCACCTTTCGTATTTTTCAACCACCAGCGCTGCATTGGAGCCCCCGATACCGTGCATATTTACCAGTGCCGTCTCAACCCTGGCCACGCGGCCTTTATTGGGAACGCAGTCAAGATCGCATTGCGGATCGGGATGCCGGTAGTTTATAGTAGGTGGAATAAATTTGTTTTGAATAGTTAGAGCGGCTGCAACTACCTGTAAAGGCCCTGAAGCGGCCAACGGATTGCCGATCATTGATTTAATAGAGCTTACCGGTAAATTATAGGCATAATCCCCAAAGACTTCCTTGATGGCCTTCACTTCCATTTTATCTATAAATTTATCTCCAGGGGCATGGGCGCTGATGTAATCTACTTCAGTGAGGTTTAGTCCGGATTTACGTAATGCCTGGGACAGCGAAGAGACAATTGATGATTTTAATTGTTTCGGAGAGGCGGCATTGGAAATGCCCCATCCGCTAATCCCGGCATAGATTTCTGCTCCGCGTAAAAATGCCCGTTCTGCATTCTCCAGTACCAGCATCCCGCTACCTTCAGAGAGGACTCCTCCATCTCTGCGAGCATCAAAAGGTCTGCTTGCAGTTTGAGGATCATCGTTATAGGTTGAAGGGATAAGCCCCGCGGAACAAAACGAAGCATACGCCAGGGGGGATAACGGCGCGTCCCCTCCTCCGGCTAAAGCCAGCTCTGTCTCCCCGCTGATGATGGATTCTACAGCGTAAATGATGCTAAGAATTCCTGAGGGACAGCCTGTAGCGACGGTCACCACATTCCCCGGGCATTTGAGCTCGGAAGCAAGCTCGCTGGCAGCGGCGTGGGGGAAAGAAGAATACACATTAGTGGGCTTGGCAAAGCCGTTTTCTTTAAAATATTCATACTCCGTTTCCACCACCCCGATATCAGAAGTGCTGATACCCACCCAGATCCCGGAACGTGAGGAAGCAAATTCTTCATGGCTAATCCCGGCATCCTGCAGTGCCATATGCGCAGCCGCAATAACCAGTTGGGTGCCCCATCCCCTGCCGTTTTGCGTACCGAGTTTTGTATCTTTTATCCATTCGCGGGGTATTTCCCCTGCTATTTGAGAAGGGTACCCGGAAGGATCAAAACGGGTAATACGCCGGATACCGGATCTACCCTCACACAGCGCCCTCCAAAAATTGTCTTTTCCCAGTCCATTTGGTGCTACAGATCCTAGGCCGGTTATTACTACTTCAGGCAAAACATTTCCCCCTTTAATTGGAGAATGATATCTTGTTTCCCGGTTTTTCGTTGATTTTTTCAGCTTCTAAGAACCAGTCCTGGTTCCCGTATATTTTTTTTAGAGAAATTAGTTTGAAACCACAGCTTTCTACAAGAGATACAAGTTCCTCTTCCTTCAGGAAATGAAAAGACTCCTGTTTTTTTATAAACATATTTAATATTAAAAAGGTAAAAAGCCACGGGGCGAGGGATAAAAGCTGGCCGGCCAGGAAAAAAGGCCAAAAGTAAGGTCTTCTATTTTTCATGTTCTCAACATGCTCTATAAAAATTGGGCCCATTTTAGGCTGATAAGGAGGTGTAACCAGCACCAGCCTGCCCCTGTCTTTTAATACCCTGTTGATTTCCCGCAACAAAAAATCAGGCCGCTTTACGGCATAGAGAACGTTAATACAGGCTACCGCCTGAAATTCCCCGTTATTATAAGGAATCTTGGAATTAAGATCTACTTTGCGCAAGTAGATCCTCTGCCTATGGGTTCTATATTTTCTACACTTGAGTCTAGCACGCCGGATCATTGCAGGTGCAAAATCTATCCCTACAGCTTTGACTTCCGGTTTTAAACGGATCAGATGATAGAGCAAATTGCCTGTTCCGCATCCCGCATCGAGAATATAAGCTTCACTGCGCGGATTAAGGCTTTTAGCCACGGCATCCTGAAGCCGGCGGTATGGAAGCAGGCTCAGTAAGATCCGATCATAAACCAGGGCATATAATTGCCAAAACAATATATACAGGCGGTTATCCGCCTCATCTTCTAATTCCGTCATCGATATGCTTGAAAGCGAGCTCCAGCCGGCATCACCAAACTCTCATTTAATCAGGGACTCTCCATCAAGCAAGCTTATAAAAATGTCAATCAACCTGGGGTCAAACTGTATGCCCCTGTTCTTTTTTAATTCTTCGATCGCTTCTTCGTGAGTGAGGGCATCCCTGTAGGGGCGCGGGCTGGTCATAGCTTCGTAGGCGTCGATAATAGAGATAATACGGGAAAAAAGATGGATATTGTTTCCCCTTAAACCCCGTGGATAGCCGCCCCCGTCCCAGTGCTCGTGGTGCTGCAAAATGTAATCTGCAATAAGGGCCGTCTCCGGGTGTAACTTGGCAATACGCCAGCCTATTTCGGGGTGGGATTTTATTTCATCCCATTCACTGGCACTTAACTCCCCTTCTTTTAATATAATCTTCTTATCTATTCCGACCTCGCCGATATCGTAAATACGGGACAAAAGCAGGATTTTTTTTATTTCCTCGACCGACATGCCTACAGCTTGTCCCAACACCAACACCATGCGGCGCAACCGCTCATCTGCGCGCTCGCGCTTAAAGTCTTTCTTATATGAAAGATCCAGCAAAAAATTGATGGTCTTCCTCTTCATCTCATCGCTGCGCTCAAATTTATTTTTATACATGTCGTTGTCGGCCCGCTCAAAGATATCTTTTATTCCCGCTGCACTTGAAGTCCCCGTGGCGCAGCCGATCGAGAGGCTAATCGGAATTGTCCGGCCGTTTTTGTTGTGTTCCTCGACAAGTTTTCGAATACGGCCTGTGATCTCCCGGGCGACATTTTCATCGGTACGGGGAAGAATAACAGCAAATTCGTCCCCACCTACCCGCGCAACTACATCGGAAGATCGAAAAGGCTTCTTTATAATCGAGGCTACTGTTTCTAATAGCTCATCACCTTTGCCGTGCCCAAAAATATCGTTTACCAGTTTTAACCCGTCCACATCACAGCTAATAATACTTATTGGATAATGACGCTCCGCATCGAGGCGGCTCATCTCCTCTTCAAAATAGAGGCGATTATAAAGACCGGTAAGGTAATCATGCATGCCGAGGTACTTCAACTTTTCCTCGTTTTGTTTATGCTCGGTAACATCGCTGGCTGTAAAGAGAACGCCGGAATAACCGCCTTTAGAGTTATGAAACGGGGTTAGCTCAATATCGAACCACCTGGCCGTCCCTACGCTGTCCACCAATTCTGCTTCTATTTTATGCCCTTCTCCGCTTGCAAGCACTTGATCTCTGGCCTCAAGCAAGGGCTTTACTTCCGGCTCTGCGAGCTTTTTTTTGATATCGGTATGAAGAAGATCCTCGGGTATTGTTCCCCAAAACATGGCGCTAGCTTTGTTCAAGAAGACAAACCTGTCATCGGCGTCGAGAACCCAAACCAGTGTAGGTATTATATCGAGGACGTTGATTTCTTCTTTTTCCAGCTGTTTCCCCTCTTCCAGCACAGCCAGCAAGGAGTTTATTAACAGGTCATCTTCCTCTTCCAGCATAAACCGGGGGTTAAACAGCACCTTCCCATTTTTATTTCCGGCAACAACAGGATGTTCCCCTTTGGATAACAAGCTACATATTTGCCTGGCGGAGTAGTCCGGAGAACTCAGGCTTACATGATAACTCTGGAGCATGCCTGCCTCATGAGGCGGCCCTGCAAGCGGAACACTTTCCAAAGTCAGGCCAACCTCGAAGTTTCCATTAAGGGAACTTTTTAGCGTATCAGCCAAATAGCGGGCGCGTCTTTCTATATCCTCGGGCCGGGCGGAGATCATGCGCAGTAAGGGAATTTTTTGCAAAGCTTCTTCCTTATCAAAATATAGCTCCAGCGTTGCTTCCAGGGCGGCTTTTTTCATTCTGTCAGCGCTGAAAGCGCTCATAAGGGAATCCTTTTTGATTGATAAAAGATGTTTCTTTTTCCCGGCGACAATCCCTGCCGGGGGGCCTCCTAAAAGCTTGTCTCCCGAAAAAATAATTATATCAAAACCCGCTGCAACCGATTTTTGGAGCTGCCAGCTTTCGGGCAGTCCGAATGGCGTTAAGTCCAGGAGCGTAGCAAAGTCCATAAGCTTAATGCTAATAAGGTTATGCTTCTCAGCAAAACGGACCAGAGCACCCTCATCCACCGGCTCCGCACAATCAGCGGACCCAATGGTCAACAAGCAGGCAGAATTATCGCTTACAGCTCGACCGCAAACATCATCAACTCCAGCTCCGTTTTCCTTTTGATCTGTTAATATAAGCTTCGCCCCGCTCTGTTTCGCCAGCGTGCTCAGCGGGAAAGAGGTTTCACCGGTATCGTCGTTATTGGATATCTCCTTTCCGTGAACAATAATTTCTTTTTCTTCTGCCAGGGCATGGAAAACCAGGAAAACAGCTGCAGAAATATTGTTCAGCACCAGTGCATCTTCAACCCCGGCAAGTTCGGAAAAAAGCCTGCCGAATCGGCCCCGACGGGGCAAATCGCTGCCGGGAACACCCTCTGTCACCCCGTGTGAACACGCGGCGGCGTTGGAAGCACAAACGGCCTCTGCAGCAAGGGGTGGCTCTTTGTAACCGTTATAAAACAGCATGCCGGTTGCATTGATGGAGGGGCGCATAATTTCACCTTTTCTGTCTAATAATTAAAAGTCCTCAAGGTCTTTTTTATAAATTCACGTTCCTGGAGCGTCAAAATGTTATTTTTATTTAATTCGCCCGGGTTGGAATTGACAGCAGCAAAGCTCTCTCTTTGTTCGCTTAAACCGGAGGAGGGTAATTCTCCCGCATCTCCCGTATCAGCTGCATTCCGTTGAGGGAGCTGTTCTTCAAGCAGGTGGAGTAAAGCTTTTCCCATACTTTTTACAGTAGCCTCTTTCGGCTTCCAGGGTATTTTCAGCAATAGCTGGGGATTGCTGTTTGCTTCCAGGCGAGCGCTATCTTCCGCCGAAATTGGCTCCGGCATCCCATCCAGAGTGAGTTCCTCCAGGGAATCAAAAGCTCGATGGGTTGCAGCCAACCCGGCCTCAACCAGGAGGTTTCCCTTAAACTGAGCTGCAATCTTGTATAGTTCGACCCTGGCCAGCTGTAAAGGTTCTTGAAAGGCTAAGGTGAGCGATTTACCGTCATTATTCTTTTCCTCTTTTTCCAGCAACTTAATCCAGCGCTCTGCCAGCTTTAAAGCACCCTTGGTACGGTTAATCATCTGCAATAAACCGGGAATGTGAGATGCTTTCATCTCTCCCGCGGGCGCACGGTGGGTGATGAAGAGCTTTTTTATTTCATTTTTTAGATTTTCTTTATCTTTTAAGGTATCGCAAAGTTTACGAATATGTTCCAGCGCTTCTCTGTTGTTTTCCTGTATGGGGTTAAGTATTTCGTAAACGAAACCACCTTCGTTCAGGGCATATTTCCATACCTTTGAGGCTGCAGGAGAGGCAAGGCTGAGCTTCTTGTTCTGTTTATACCAACTTTTCACCTCGTCGGAGAGAATCCGCATATCTTCCTGCATACCGCTCTGTATACCGTTTCCGCCTGGCAACCGGCAGCTCTGGATCGCGGTAACCAGCTTGCCAAGCCCTTCGGGTAGCTCCGTTAATTTTCCCAGCATCGATAAAGCACCGCACCCCGGTGCGAGCAGAGACGGCCGCAGGAGAGCAGAAAACGCCAGCAAGCCAAGCCCTACCTTGTTTGCGACTTCAGGGGCAGGGGCTACAGGTTTCCCGGGATAAAGGGCTTCAAAATCATGGTTTTTATACAGGTAAGCAAGCCACTTTGCGGCCGCCCCCCCTTCACCGCGGATTACTACGGCAATCTCCATTGCTCTTATTAGCCAGGGCGGGACAGGAGCCCTTCCAAAGACCTGCTCGCAATAACTGGAAAGCCAGAATGCGGGGCCATATTTGGCATCCCTGATAAGGCTGTAAATCATCCCAAATAGTTTTTCCGGCGCTTCCTTATTATTTGACTCCTTTGTTAAACCCGAACCGGCCGGATCCGGCAAGGCTTTATCGGCACTTTGGGGGACTGCCTCCGTAGTGATGCCCTGAAAAGCTGCCTTTGTTGCAGCGCTTTGGATTGTTGACTTTGTTGCGACATTTTGGGCAACTGTTTCTGCAGCGACATCCTGAGTGACCGCCTCTATAGCGGCGCTTTGAGAATCTGCCTCTGTAAAAATGTCTTGGGCAAGTTTTTTTTGTTCTTTTAAGCTTTCTGCTTCAGCGTTTGCCCCTGCTCTGCTTTGCTTTTCTGGTTTAGGGTACAGGTTGTTTTGTTTCTCCGATTGAGGATATAATTTATTGTATAAAAAATGCCACAAATCCTTTACTTCGCTTAAAGAGCTGGGTTTTTTGTTGTTCCCTGCCGGATACAGTGCCTTGGACATAAGGAATATTTTTCTAACAATAAGTTTATATTTCCTTCTAATGTTCGTTATTTTTTTTATGTAGTTTAAACCAGGAGGAATTCCCGGATCTTTTAGTTTTTTGCTCTGCATGAGAAAATTATCGCTCAAAATGTCAAAGCTTGTTTCCAGCTTCATTATCTGATGATAGAGGACCTGTAGTTCCTTTTTATAGTCCAAAACGCTCTCCTCCCTTTCAGCAAAAGAGGAATTTTTTTCATTTATTTATTCCATATTTATTCTACAAATGCTGAGCTTTTTCCTGCAGCTTATCGTAAAAACATTCTAAATATGCCTTTTTTGCCATAATTCAATAAACGTTTTCATGGGTGTAACCATAATCTATTATAACGTTTATCAATGCGACAAACATTATACTTAAGTAGTATTTTTTTGGCACAAAAGGCTACTTTAAGGGTTATTGAAAAGCGGATAGATGGCATCGGCAATCCGGCCAAATGTCGCGGCAGCATTTCCCCGAAGAGACTCTTCAACAAAAACCGTAGCAACCGCCCTGCTGTTTTCAAGAGGAATAATACCGGTAAACCATGAATAATTCAAAGGGGCTTCGTTCATAAATCTCCCCGTTTCAGCTGTGCCGGTTTTACCACCAAGCGCTATTTTATCGTTAAAAGCCAACTCTCCTGTTCCATATTCTACTGTGCCGAGCATCATAAAACGTAATTTACTCGCCGTTAACGAACTCAACACTCTTTTTTGGGGAGCGGTGGATAACATGCTTACCAGTAGCCCCCGACTGGAATGGATGGACTTCACCAGCCGCGGCTGGACAAGGTAGCCACCGTTGGCTACTATTGCAGTAAGACATGCTACCTGCAACGGCGTGGTTTCAACCTTGCCCTGGCCGATAGCTGCCAGGGCAAGATCCCCTAAATAGGGCATCTCGTGAGGCATAGGAATGTTCCCTTTTACTTCTCCACCCTCTCCCGGGCTGCCTAGAGGTATGCCGGTTTCCTTCCCAAGGCCCATAGCCCGGGCATAGCTGCAAATCGTTTCCTTACCCAGGCGGATTGCCAGGTCAATAAAGACAGTGTTACAGGAATGGGCAAAGGCCTCCGCTAGCGTAATCTCCCCGTGTTGGCCGTCCTGGCATTTAAATAACTTATCACCTACCTCAATATAGCCCGGGCAGAAAAACCTCGTTCCCGGCCCGGCTATACCTGAATCCAGAGCGGCGGCGGCTGTAACAATTTTAAAAACAGACCCTGGGGGATAGCTCAAAATACTGCGGTTGATAAAAGGCTGAGAACTTAAATACTCACTGTAATTATCCCCTCCGCTCAAATACTGGGATAATTGTGACTGCAGATAGTTCGGCCTGCTGGCCATCGCCAGGATATCTCCATTATGAGGATTCATTACTATTACAGCTCCTCTGGCTATCGTATCATCCATAATAGCCTCCACTTTTTCCTGAATCTTGCTGTCAATAGTTAGTACAATATCATAAGGCCGGTGCGGATCTCTGTCCTCCCAAAGGCGGAAACCGAGCCCTTCGACCAGGTTGTCTTTCCCATCAACAATTGCAGCGAGCATTCTAGGCGATTCGCCCTTCAGCTCGCTGTTAAAGACCAGCTCCAGGCCTACTTTACCTTCCCCATCACCCTGGCCGATATGCCCGGCGACATGAGTGGCAAGCGCTCCATCACCATAGCGCATCTGCGCTTCTGCCACAACAAGGCCACGGGCAGGGTGACTGAAAGTTTCTTCCTCCTGCTCATTTATATCATGCAGGGCAATGAAAGGGCTCCCGGAGAGCGCTGCCTGAGGAATATAGCGGGAAACCAGCTCCACAGCCTCCGGGTTTGATTTTTCCAGTAATGTTGGAAACACTACAAGCACTTTTTCCTTTTTATCATCGAGGAGGGAAATGCCATTGCAATCGAGGATATTCCCTCGATTATAATCCAATATTACTGCCTGGGCTCTCTGGCGAACGGCCTCTGCGGTTAGCTTGCTGTGCTTGAAAAGCTGTATGTAGCCGAGACGCATTACATACAGTAGCATAACTGCTATGCATAACAAAGCCAGGTATAGTATTCTCTGCTGCCTGATAAACCTCTGCATAAGAGCAATGATCTCCTTTTTTCCAGCTATTCTTTACCACCTTCCTCCACATTATTCATAACAAAATAGGGGACGCAAGACAGGGGACGGTTCTCTGACACATTTTTCTCGTTGCGCAACGCAAGATGGGGGACGGTTCCTTGACACATTTGATCATTTGACCAGGGCAAGATGGGGGACGGTTCCTTGACACATTTGATCATTTGACCAGGATGTCACTTTTTTAATTGCTGTCGTTGAACAATGCCTCTGCTGACACCGAGGATAGAAGCTATTTGCCTTATTGATAAAGTAGACTTTTCTTTAAGCTCTATAATAAGTTCATTTCGTAAACTCTTGCTGTCCTTTAACCCTATGCAGTCTATTAAGCCATTTTTCTTTAAAAATTGTTGTACAAATTCCCTGGCAGCTATTTCGCTATTAATTTCTTTGTCCTTTATTGTTTCGTCTTCGACAACGTCAATGAATTCGAAGCGATCAGCGTCTTTTGAGAATTTTACAAACTGCTCTTTTCCCTCTTTTATATCCTCCGAAAACATTTCCAGAATAAATAAAGGATCTAGACATGACAGGGTTTTCTGCGGATAATCAGTGTAGTAATGGTAACTGCTCCATATGTAGTCTGAAGGGTCTTTTATCATCCCCGCTTTGACCGGATTATTGTGAATATATCTTACGGCAGCAAGTAGATGGGCATCCGTCTCAACAGGTTCGCTTTTATACCTGTCATGAAACAAACGCCCAATTCTGTCATATTTTTTATTAAAATAATAAACGTAACTTGTGTTTATTCGTTTAACTAACTTGCCTAAGGCATTATGCTCTCCTGAAAGAAGAATATGAACATGATTACTCATGAGGCAAAAGGCATAGATAGAGAAACCCTCACTCATTGATTTTTCAAATAATAGCTGCAAAAATTTGTTCTTATCATTATCGTCTATGAATATATCCCTTAGCCCATTCCCCTGAAATAAGATATGGTATGTTTTACTCTTGCTTCTTTGCCTGGCGATTCTAGGCATACAAACCACCCCCCTAGTACAATATAGTCGTAACTTAATTAGCAGCCAGACAGCTGCTGGAAACACCAAATTTTAGAGTCAACATAATATTCCCTGATTTCTTACTCTAAACACTAAGCATAAGAGCATCCCCAGGGGGAAGATGGTATCCGGGTAAGAAATAGATGTAACGAGTTATCATCTTAGATTACCAGCATTTGGCTGGCCTAGACCTTAAAGATCGTGTACAATCTCTTTCGGACTGGAGTGATGATGCACCACCCCCTGGGACGGCTCCTTCGGGAGTCGATTACTCGTGAGATAGACTATCCATCCATTCCGGTAAGTTAAGGACACTGATGCAGGCCCTGAAGGATGCTTTAGATGCTATCTACAAGCTGTTGGACCAAGATTTAAAGAAGGACATGCCTACGCTTGCTCTTACCATCGACACCCTTTGCTCTATCCCGGGGATAGGCCTTTTTAAAAAACACGATTAAAAACTCATTCGCAACCGTTATAAATATTTCCTGCAAGCACGCACGATAATTTCTCAATTCAAAAAAGTATCTTGAATTAATATCGGAACCTTAGGGATAAAAATTAAATTAAGCTATGATTAAAATCTTAGCAGGCCGTGTCTTGATTATTTATTTTTTGTATGCTAAAATATAGCTTGTAAGGAAGCCTGTCGGGGTGGCGGAACAGGCAGACGCGCACGTTTGAGGGGCGTGTGGTTACACCGTGTGGGTTCGATTCCCATCCCCGACACCACAACTAAGCAAACTATTTATAAAAGTTTTATTACCTGACTTTGACCTGGTAAATTTACAGGTCTATTTTTTTATCGCAAAAAGGCGAAATCGAGTAGAAGCTGAATAATTAATTTATCCAGCGCCCCCTCACACCACCGTACGTACCGTTCGGTATACGGCGGTTCAATAGAATTAGTGGACCAATGAGTATCTTTCACTGATTGACTGAAGCCCTAACTTCTTAAGGTATTCATTGGTTAGAGATTTCGCGAGGATAGAGCTACCGGCATGACGTTGCTCAAGAGTGGAGATATGTTTCCACCCTGGGGCGTTCCTTCTTTTGTTCCCATGACGACTCCGTTAATCATGACCCCAGACTGAAGATACTTCCGTATTAGGGATAATACCCTTGAGTCTTTAATCGTCTTTGATAGTAGCCTCATGAGTTTGTCGTGGTTAACGGTATCGAAGTATTTAGCAAGGTCAATGTCCACTGTCCAATCATAGCCGGCTTCAATGTATTCCTTGCACTTCATAACCGCCTGTTTTGCATTCCGTCCCGGGCGAAATCCATAGCTACTGTCCGAAAATTGCTTTTCGTAGATTGGGGTAAGAACTTGAGCTATGGCTTGCTGTATCACCCTATCTGTAACTGTAGGGATGCCAAGCAATCTCTTGCCTCCGTCAGGCTTTGGTATTTCTACCCGCCTGACAGGTAAGGGGCGGTACTCCCCGCTCCGAATGGACTCTATGAGTTGGCTGCCGTTTTGTTTCAGGTGTTGTACGCTAACGGCTTGATAGAGGCAATTAAATATCATACTTATAAATTTTAGCTGTTGTTGTAGCTGTTCCAGCCGCAATAACAGCTTTTCCTTTTCTTCTGCCGGCCATTACAATTAACGTGGAGATAACTAAAGTAACCTTCCAGTTCAAGCGAATTATACTCCCTTTACCTGCGAAGGTTTTCAGTTTTTGTTGGAAAGATTCTCCATTACTATAATTCGTCGTAATATTTGCATATTCCTTTTTTAGGTCAGGGCGCTATGACAGAGAGGCCGTGGTTATTGTGCTACTCCTGGGCAAAATACTCCCAATCCTACTAAGCATGCTCTTCGTGG
The DNA here is from genome assembly GCA_012837615.1 of Bacillota bacterium. Taxonomy (GTDB): domain Bacteria; phylum Bacillota; class Dethiobacteria; order DTU022; family UBA8154; genus DUQX01. The sequence goes on from DUQX01000010.1 coordinate 25,221, forward strand.
CCGTTCGGGGAGGCATACTCATCGGGGTACACATTCTGTAGAAAATCAATGGTTTGCCAGCCCTTTCCGAAAATTCTTTCTGGAAATCCTATTTAAGTTTCCTCCATGAAAAGGTATAATAAAGGGCAAAGGGAGTGAACTTAAATGACCAGACCGGGAGTTATTAGAACTTATTGCAACTCAGGTTAATAATCTTACAAAAGAAGTAGATGAAATTAAAGATACTATGACTACATAACAAGACCCTATGGCCACAAAGCAGGGCCTAATAACTGTAGCTGAAGGTAAGGAATCCCATGCTCATAGCGATGATAGCCAAATACTTAATTATACAAAGGAGAGATAAAGATGAAACCGGCAGTAATTATTACAGACATGGTCAACGATTTTATAAAATTGGACGGGCCTTTGCCTGTCGGTGAAGAAGGTCTTAAGATTATTCCCAGACTGCAAGAATTAATCAGCGTTTGCCGTGAAAAAAATATACCCATTATTTATGCCAATGATGCTCTTCTGCCGAATGATTTTTTGTTTAATTCACGCATGAAACCACACGGAATCCGGGGCACAGCTGGGGTAGAAGTGATTGACGAGCTAAAACCGGAGAGCTCTGACTTAATAGTGCACAAGCGCCGGCTTAGCGCCTTTTTCAAGACAGATCTTGATATTACCCTTAGAGAATGGAATGTTGATACTATTGTAGTAGGAGGGGTGGCTGCCGAAATCTGCGTGTTGTCAACAGCATACGACGGCATCTCTAATAATTTTAAAGTGATTGTCGTCGAAGACTGTTGCGCTTCGCGTTTCAGAGATATACATAGCCATATAATGGCAGTATTGAAGACAAGTCCTATGTATCCTCTGCTACGTGTAATGACTCTTGCCGAATTAGTACAAATATTATAGGTAAAAATACATCTTTCTGCAAAATTAGAATGCTTCGTTGCAGAGACTGGAAAATGGGGACAAAATGCAGACTTAATTTAGTAAAAATAATTATAGAAACATACCGGAGTAAGGTATGCCAGCGCTGCGCCCTAATGACTATAATATCCGAAATACCTCCCCAACTGCAGGTTACCTGTGCGCATCTTTGAAAGCGCTGCAACGCCCTTTCCGAAAGGTTCCGGTTTTTATACGAAGCTGTTCCACCTTAATATCCGCGGGTTTGTTTTTTAAAAAAATTAATCATCGTCAATTTCTATAGCATCGGTAGGGCAACTGTCAGCCGCTTCATGACAACACTCCTCGTGCTCCTCGGGAACCTCATCCACTTTAACCTCAGCTCTCTCGTCCCCGAGCTCAAATACTTCCGGGCAGGCATCAGCACAAAGGCCACATAAAATACATTCTTCATTAACATAGGCTTTCATCATTCAACCCCTCTTTTTGCTTTATATCTAACTGATTCCATGTATACTTGCTTGCACAACGCTTCTTCTGCCAACGGCAAACAGGTTAACAAAGTATTCAACATCCTGTTAACATAACCAGGATGAACATACTAATTATTATTAGAACCGTCAAAGTTTTAATTCTAGATAAAGATGTTCCTCCATTTATTACCGTTTTGCTATTAACCCTCATATAAAGCTTAATAATACTGGTTTCCCAGACTTTTTCTATTATCATTGTTTTATCATTGTTCCTGTAGATCTGATACAAAAACCATCTGTTTATTATTTGGGTTATTTAAAGAATGTATTTTAGCTATTTGCTTTTCTCGATCCACATGTTCTATATAAACAAGATCTCCGTTGTAGGTGACATTTACCATGACCGGCGAATCGGCAATTTCCTGGGCTCTTTGAACGTCCATATTTACACCTCCTCTATTTTTGATAGTTATAGTATTTGTGTAAGGTAATCTAAATATTCGAAAGCAAAAGCTACCTCTTTAAATTAGAGATTATTATTCCGGGCAATGCCAAGAAACCCACACGATTTCCAGCAAATTGCAGAAAAAGTGTGGGTTTCTTATTCCCTGTAACTGTGCAGTTCTGTAATTTTGGAAGATTAATCCCCGCCCAGAAGGTTTTTCAATCCCACATTGCCCAGCAGGCCACCTTCACCCTTGTTTTTACCACTTCCTCTTCTCCCGGCTGCAATCATACGGTTGGCCAGACGGCTGAAGGGAAGAGATTGTAGCCAGATCTGGCCGGGCCCCTTAAGGGTAGCCCAAAACAGACCTTCCCCGCCAAAGATGGCGCTTTTCAGGTTGCCGACAAACGCTATATCATAGTCTATTCCTGCTGTCATCGCTACCAGGCAGCCGGTATCAAGCTTGATTATTTCTCCGGCCTCAAGTTCTTTTTGTATAATGGTACCGCCGGCATGAAGAAAGGCCAGGCCGTCACCAACCAGGCGCTGCATGATAAAACCTTCTCCACCGAAAAGCCCCGCTCCGATCTTTCTCTGAAATGCTATTTCAATAGCAATACCTTTGGCAGCACACAAAAAAGCATCCCGCTGGCAGATAATCTGCCCTTCAAAGTCAGCAAGGTCCAAGGGTATAATTTTGCCCGGATAGGGAGCGGCAAAAGACACCGCCTTTTTGCCGGAACCTTGGTTGGTGAAGGTAGTCATAAAAAGGCTCTCCCCGGTCAGCACCCGTTTCCCGGCGCCCATCACCTTATCCATGAGGCCTTTGCCCTTATCCCTGTCGGAGCCGTCTCCTAATACCGTATCGAACTGGATTGAACCATCCATGTACATCATAGCACCTGCTTCGGCAACAACAGTCTCTCCCGGATCAAGGCTTATCTCCACAAACTGCATATCATCTCCATAAATTTGGTAATCGATTTCATGAGCTCTGCGCATCAACAATTAACCTCCCTTGCTCTCATTTAATTAAACTTGCGCGGTGTTGGCTTGAAGGCTAAGCGAATCGCTGTTTACTCTTATCAGCCTGTAAGTGCAAAATGTGGCACTATCATAGTTAAGAGGTTTCCAGTCGGTTCGAAGGGCTACGGGATCATCATAGATAGTAGGGTCAACCGGAGGAGGTTCTATATAAATAGAGCCGGTATTATTTATTCTGGCACTGCTTTTTATCTTTGCCATTTTTACCTCCTATCGTTTCGATATTTTAGTGTTCAGGTCCTTTTTATTGGCTTTCTTTATTGCCAATAATCATAAGTGATTTATCCTCACGAAAATATTGTACTGCCGCCTTATACCCCTTACTATTTTTTGCTTCAAACAGAATGTATTCATCCGCTTCCATTTGCATGACATCCTCTGTAAAATCCTTACTGATTTCCTCTAAATAGCTCTTAAAATCGTTTTCCTCTACATCCTCCATTATAATCATCACATTGCCTTCACCATCATTGGCTGCACTGATGATCTCCCCGCCCTTAAACTCCGGGAGACCAGCAACTGCCGGCCATTCAGAGCTACCCAGGCTGACCTCACCGCCATCTGCACCCTTGATTGTAATTGTATCTCCATCAATATCTACCTGGGTGTTCTCGTCGCCGACCGCTTTTTCAATAATTGTTTCCGTAATTTTTTCGCCGACTTTCTTTTCGATATTTTGTTTTACTCCACCACAGCCTGCCAGTGTAAAAACAAGCACTATTATCAGTGATAAAATCAGTATTTTTTTCACTTTTCCTTTCCCCTCTTTTTTTCTTTTTGATTTACAGCCTGATTTTTACTACTTGATTGCTAGTTTAAAATGTTATACTTCCCAACGACCGGCAACCGCTTGACCTTACCGCCAAAGCCGTTAATTAGGCCGATAATGGCTAAAACAAAGACTGCTAACCAGAAAAAAGGCATTAATATCCAGCCGAAAATTGGTATTATCCCCAGTACGATATTACCGGCAACAGCCACTATGAATAGCAGCAATGCCTGGTTGGCATGAAACCTGGCGTATCTTGAAGAGGGGCAGGCCACTAACGGTAAGAAGAAAATGATATAGGCCAAACCCGCCATAGTTTTGTTTTTCTCAACATCCGCCTGTTCAAAAGTTTCCGGAATTGATTCCTGACTTTGGAAATTATTCATTTTTGTAACCTCCATTATTTTTTTATATATCTGAATAAGCTTTAGTCTCGGCATAAAGTTCCCCTGCAAATCGCCTTTGATAATGCCCAGTTTGGACATGTACTTCGTTGTCTCTACCGCCCAAGGGAATATGTGCTTCTGGTCGGGAAAATCCGGAACCCCGGCAATGCTGTAATCCGCATTAGGAGCCATGATCTTAATGGTATTAAACAGCATCGCTGCACACTGCTTCCGGTTGATTAAAACTTTCGACCAGGAGGATACAATATGACTGTACCATAGTAAAAATATTTTCTTAAACATTATTCCATTTAAAATGCTACTCCGTGAGATAATACCGTAAAATTACCATTACAATCTTTAATACTCTTTTTTCAATATGCTATATATGCTTTTATTTGAATGTTCCTCCACCAAGGTTTCCGATAAAGTTGCCGTTAGTATTCAATGGAATCATTACTCTGACTGCAACAGGTACATTTATTTTTTTCTTCGGAAAAGTCGTCATCACAAACCCACCTGTTACAGACAGTGCAACGGTTAAAATGAAGCATTCCTTCCCTGTTTGCTCTTTCAAAGGCATCCCTGTGCTCTACATTCCATAATAGGGTATACATCCTAAAAAGCTTTGCAAAAAAGCTCTTCCGTTCTCGCCGGCTAAATGGAACCGGCACGCTTTTCCAGGCTTTTTCGCACAGGTCACAATAGAATATAAACGCAAACTCATCTTCAGTTGACAGATCGGTACACTTTTTCGTAAATGGTTGAAGCATAGTTAACAGCCCCTTTGTTGCTTCCTTGCCTACAAAGCCAAACTGCACCCCCTCTCCTCCCAACCTTCAACACAGAGCCCTAGAATATCAAGCCCTAAAGTATATTGTGCAGGCTGAATTTATTTTTGTAATCATCTTCAGGGTGATCTGAGGAAATATTAAAGGGTGATTTTGGGGTGATTTTGGGGTGATTTTGATTTTAAGTTGGAGAAGCCTCCGGCAAGGCAAGTTTGGGCAAGTTTGGGGACGGTTCTTTTTCTTGCCTGGCAAGTTTGGGGACGGTTCTTTTTCTTGCCTTTTTCTTGCACTAACCCAGGCAAATCAGGTACCGCCTACTCTTTTTCCATTATTAATGAAAACTGTTTCTGCTACTTCCCTTATTAAATCAGGCAAACCGTTCCGACAAGTTCCCGGCAAGATTAAAAATAACCATGTTATTCCACAAGTTTGTGAACTGTTGGATAGATACCAATTGTTGAGCCTATTTTGAGTAGTGCCGCAAAATTTTTGATTGCCCAAAAAGACGGTAGTGTGTCACGAGTACACTTGATAAATAGTGTGGTGCTGGCGTCAAAACCGGGTATAACTGTTGACCCGGAATAATTCTGCAAGTTTGGGGATAGTTCTTTCTTCTTGTCTTTTGTCAGTTCTATTTTTCCATTATTAGAGAAAATCTTTATCCAATAAGTTAACATTTTTATCCAGGCAAGAACGAGAACCGTCCCCGATCTTGCACAGGCAAGAACGAGAACCGTCCCCGATCTTGCTTGATCTTGCTATTTAAATTCTTTACCGGCCTCTTTCAGTAGATCTATATATAGCAGCAGTTCTTCCCTCGAAGAGACCATCAGTTTAGAGTATATGCGTTTGGTATGTGTTTTGATCGTATTAATACTAAGGCATAATATTCCCGCGATCTCTTTTGCATTATATTGTTGTGCATAGAGATTGAATACGTTGCGCTCAGCAGGCGAAAGGGTGCGCACCTTACTTAGAAATTCATTAAGGAGTGCAGGGGATTCACCAGCATGGTTTGTTTTTTTCAACTCTTCATTTTTTCGGGTAAGGTGCTCGATCAGATCATCTATTTCGGGAATTTTGGTTTTGGGCGCTTCGGCAAGATTATCCAATTTTATAATATCCAACCCTGCCGAAATCGGCTTAATATAGCGCCTGCTCAAAATAAAGGAGATAAATACCCCAAGAATCAATAGAAAAATAAACATCGTTGCTAAACGTAAGTAAAAACCGGTAACGGAATACTCTATATCGTCAGCAGGAACCAGCAGCGCAACCGCCCATTCCCTGCCCGTAAAAACGGAGCCCTCGGGATAAAGCCTTACCGGAAGGTGAAACCCCATGAAGGAGAAACCGCTTGCACCGTTATACCGGAAAAAGGTATTTTGATCTTCTTCAACGAAGAACAATCGCTTATCCTGGACAATATTTCGTGCAAAATAACCACCCGCAAACATTGCTCCGGAAGTATCAAAAGAATTCCCGGAAATCGGCGCGAGCATACAAAACATACGGGAACAAATATCGTTGTTAGGCATGTGTGTTAGCTTAAAGAGCATGGAACTCACTTCAAAGCCACACACCCCAAACACGTTTCCTTCAGAATCTAGCAGCGGAACAGAACATAGCATGGATTCTTCGCTTGTCCCCGGCAGAATAGTAGAAAGGCTCCAGTAATAGAGCCGTGACAGCGGGAGCTTCTTTTGGGCCGCCTGCTCCTTGGGAAACCAAAAGTATGGCGCATCACCGACATCAAACTCCATCTTCCATTGGGCATGCAGGGGCACCGCATAATTGCGGCCAATCCCCGGGAAACCCCGCAACAGGGTAATGGTGGGAGAAGCTGAGCTCAAAATATTAGGCTCCATATTCTTTAAAAAAAGGCCCGCCCTGGAATTATCGGCGGTCTCCAGCATTGGATTAACAGTTACGTCTAAAATAATAAAAACTCCACTACTGTTGGCTTTTTGTAACGAATAAAGAGCACGCTCATACTCCCCGGCCAGCAATTCCTCCAGAATACCGGGGTTATTTTGAAGTTCAGTTACCTTAAGCCCCTCGTCCAGCAACTTTCTTTCTATGCTTGACGCGAGATCCCTGGAAAATTCCACCGCCTGTACCGAAAGACGGCCATATTTTTCTGAAATACTCCAATGGGCGTGGTTAAGTTCGTTTCTAACCAGTTCTTCATACGCTTTTAGTCTTGTTCCAAAGGTGCCGGTAACAGCAAAAATAATGACAATTCCCAGCACCATAATAAAAACTAGTACTACCAGGAAAAGAAAGAGCCTCAGGGGCATTGAAAGTTCTAATGCCACCACTTCTTTGAATTTCTGAAATATTTTGTAAGGAATTTCCGGCAAGGTTTTTCACCCTTCAGGATTTGACACTTTAACTGTGCTTAATATTTCTTAGGCATAAGATTAAGATCTGGCAGCGCAGTTTATAATGGTCAGCGATCAAAACCTATCCCTATCCCGGCTCATCTTTCTTCCCGAGTTATCCCGCCTCATTCTGTTCTAGAAAAATTTTTCTGGCTTCATCAGGCGTGCACTTAATCTCATCATAAGCCGCCTCGGCTTCCATATATTCCAAAAGCTCCAGAAATTTCTCTCTTAAGGCCGAGGCTGTTTTTTTCATTTTATCCTCATAAGCTTTCTGGAGCCTGTCATAGTTATCAAAGAGAGGGGGTATATAAAAATCATATTCCCGGTGCATTTCCATTACCGCCTTGAAAAGCTCCGCAATATTTTTATCGATGATGTTTTCGATTTCTTTGGCCATGATCTCACCAAAAGCCTCCTGAGTCACCGGAAGATATCCGGTGGAGGAAACAAAGCGCAGGTTTTTTTCCGGTCCGGTAAACCATTTGAGAAAGACTCCTGCAGCGTATTCCTTCTCCCTGTTCGATTTTAAAATGCACATGCCGCTTCCGCGCTGTATGGCGATTTTATTACCCCCTTCAAAAACAGGGTACGGCAATATGGCATACTCTACCGGTTCCGTGATGTTGTTTTCATAGGAAACTGTAGGCGGATAGAACAATACCCCGGCGGTAGAACCCAGGGCACAGACAATATCACCTGTTTTGGCAAGGTCTGATGAATAACCGTCAAAAACGGCAATATGACCGCTCACTGCCGAACGGTAAAAATAATCCCATAACTTGTCAAATATTGGAGAAGAAAGATTTAGACGATTATCTTTTAAGAAATCATCTCCCAGCTGCTGGTAACCGATCAGGGAAAGGTTGAAAAGCGAATCGGCCATAAAAAACATTTTACCATCGTTTTTTATATCGGGTGTTTGTTTGTCGCTCCATTCATAATAGGCCGCTGCCGCCTCGAGAATCCCCTCAAAGGTTCGCAGGTCCTCAAATCTAGTATCGGTATCACTAGCAAACCTGTTAAAAATTGTTTTATTGACAAATAATACCTCCGTTGATTTGGCTGTCGGAAAAACATAAAGCCGATCATCCTTTAATCTACCTTCTTCTAAAAAACGGGGGACATATGCTGCCAACTCTTCATCCGTAAACTGCTCCCCAATATCGGCCAGCAAACCCTTGTTTGCAAGTATAAGCGCTGTTTTCGGATAAGCCGTGGTAATATCCGGCAGATACGGCGCGCCCGGATCCTGATCAGCCGCCATTATCAGCTTTTCATGGAGAGTGGCTGAACCCGAAATGGAGGTAACACTGAGGATTATTCCCTTTTCCGCACCAACAGTCTCGTTGAATTCATCGATCATTTCATCCATGGTGTTTTTCATCTGACCGCCGTAATTGTGCCAGATAGTCAGAATAACAGGGTCTCTGGGATCAAGCACATTGCCGGCCTGGCAGCCGCAAATTAAAACAAAGAATACTGGCAATGCAAAAAATATGATAAATTTTTTCATAAATTATCACATATCCTTTTATTAACCAATCAGGCATATGTTAACTCAGGTACATGTTAACTAATAAAAGGAAAACAGTCAATAAACAAAATTTATTATTTTCCAGGTTTGCCATCGAATAGAAGCCCGGCTGAAAGCTAGCCGGGCTATTTTACTATAGAATACGCGCTCAATAATATATAATTAAAATTGCTCCTGCTTAGAGACCTGCCGCTGCCAGGATGTCCGGAACTACTTCCTCCCTGTTTATTGCCATGATATGGACACCGTCACATAGCGATTCTTTCTTAATGGCAGCAATCGTGCGGCCCGCTATTTCTATGCCTTTTTTGAGTGCTCCGCCTTTTGGCGCTTTGGCCAGCTCGTCGATAAGGTTCTGCGGCACAAAAATTCCCGGAACATTCTCAGTCATAAATTTGGCCATTCTAGCGGATGAGAGCAGGACAATCCCTGCGAGTATCTTTACCGAAAATTGCCGGGCATATTCCATGAATTTTGCGAATCTTTCCAGATCATAAATTGCCTGAGTCTGGAAAAACTCAGCCCCCGCCTCTATTTTCTTTTCGAACTTAATTAGTTGAGGCTCAAGCGGTTCCGCCTCAGGTGTTACTGTCGCACCGGCACAGAATTGGACAGCTCCCTCGAGTTTATTTCCTCCGAGGTCGGTTCCTGCCTCCAGCTGCCTTATTAAATGGAGCAGCTGGACAGAATCCAAATCAAAAATACCCTTGGCCGCCCCATGATCACCAACGGGAACGGCATCCCCTGTTAGACAAAGGACGTTTCTGACGCCTTTGCTGTATGCCAGGAGCAAATCTGCCTGCAGGGCAATACGGTTGCGATCGCGACAAGTCATCTGCAACACGGCTTCGCCGTTCATCTCTTGGATTGCCAGGCAGCCACCAATAGAAGGAAAGCGCATGACCGAACTCTGATGATCGGTTACATTTAAAGCATCAACCTTATCTTTCAGTAACGCGATGTGATGGTTCATCTTCTCAAGATCTGTTCCTTTGGGCGGACCTATTTCGCTGGTAATTACAAACTTTCCACTGTCAAGCGCCTGTTTAAACTTAGAGACCATCCTTTTTCCCTCCCTGTTCATAATAACCCTTTATAATAAACTGGTCATTCTGGGCCGGGGTATAACCTGGTAATTCTTCGGGGGGTGATATTTGCGCATCAAATCCAGCCGGCCCTGTTCTTTTAATCGTTCATATATAAGCGTAAAAGCACAATCCTTTTCCTTGTCTACCTCACACTTGCCTTTGTTTGTGCCACCGCAGGGGCCATTTAATAATCCTTTGTGGCAGGCTGTCAACGGGCAAATTCCTGCTGTTTCCCCAAGAATACACTGACCGCATTGAGCACAGGCTTCGACATATTGTCCCGGGCTTTTTTCTAAACCGATAAAAAGGGTGTCCAACGCGGGGATAACCGGCTTGTTCAGATAAGAGTCAATCCGCTGTACACCCAACGCACAGGCCATAACGATAATACACTGTGCATCCTGAACAGCCCTGGCATTTTCACCAGCAACTTCCGCAGTCATTTCATCACACGCAGTAGGGATTACTACCCAACCTGTAACCAGCTTACCCTCATCCTGCAAGCTCTCTTTCATAACCCGGACCTCATCTATCCCTCCGGTTTTAGTCACAGTTGCACAAGTTCCGCATCCAACGAGAAAAATACGATTAAAGCTTTCACTCAATTGCTTCACTTCATCAAAGGGCTTCTGCCTGGTTATCGATTTCATCATAGGCCTCCTTACTTTTCTAAATCACAGCGCAGGCACCGCTTTGCTTCCTGGATAGCCTGCTTCTCCTCCAGTCCCAGCTCCGTTTCTTTAAAACTTCGTTTTCTCTCCTCAAACGGAAGCCGGGGTATTTCCGGCCTGAATTGAGGCTCCCAAGTTTCCTCTTCGTCCAGGGGGTACTCTTCTTCAATAACACTGGGCTTAAGATCATACATTTCAACCCTGGAAGTATCGCCTTTTAGGTATTTATCTATCGCCAGCGCTCCCCTTCTTCCGGCGGCAATAGCCTCTATTACCATATCCGGTCCAAATACAAAATCCCCTCCGGCAAATATTCCGGGCACATTAGAAGTCAAATTATTTTTATCAACGACCAGCGTTTCCCACCTGGTACGTTCCAGAGCGCTGTGCGGAGGCAAAAATGACAAATCCGGCGCCTGGCCTACAGCGGCAAAGACCGTATCGGCCCCGACATAGAACTCTGAGCCGGGAACAGGCAAGGGCCGGCGGCGCCCATCAGCGTCGGGCTCACCCAGCTGCATCCGGATACATTGTACGCCAACCACTTTCCAATTTTCGCTAACAATTCTTGTTGGAGCCGCTAAGAAATGTATTTTTACCCCTTCAGCCAGGGCTTCATCATATTCCACGTCGGAGACAGGCATCTCCTCCCGGGAGCGGCGATATAAGATGGTTACTTCCTCAGCACCGAGCCGCACCGCTGTGCGGGCGGTATCCAGGGCCACATTGCCGCCGCCAATCACGGTGACGCGACGCCCGATATTAATCTGTTTCCCAACTTTAATATCCCTTAAAAATCGCAGCCCGTAGTAAAAGCCCTCTAGGTCCTCTAGTTCCCCGGGAATACCGATACGCTGGCTTTTTTGGGCACCCGCGGCGATAAATACGGCCTCAAAACCATCCTTCCTAAGATCATCGATAGTAAAATTGACATTGATCGGGGTGTTGTATTTTATTTCTACGCCGCGTCTGGTAATATACTCAATTTCCTTATTGATTACCTCCTGCGGGAGGCGAAACTCAGGAATAGCCACCGAAAGCATACCTCCTCCAACGGGAAGTGCTTCAAAAACGGTAACAGGATAACCCATCTGAGCAAGAAAGTAAGCGCAGGAAAGCCCGCAAGGTCCGGCACCAATAATTGCTACTTTTTGCGGGTAAATGACGTTAAAAGGTTCCGGTGGCGGTAAATGTTCAATATTATTAAAGTACCAATCAGCAGCAAAACGTTTCAGCGCCTTAATCGCCACCGGGTCGTCGAGTTCCCCGCGGCGACATCTGTTCTCACAGGGGTGATGGCAAATCCGGCCGCAGATAGCGGGAAACGGGTTGCGCTCGCGGATTGTTTCCACAGCATCCAGATATTCACCAGCACCAATATGCGCTACATATTTGGGAATGTTAACGCCAACCGGACAGGTGTGCTGACAGGAGGAAACCATCAGAGAATCACAAACCGCTGCCGGACATTTCTTTTCCTCTATATGCGCTTTATACTCATCTCTAAAATAATTGAGAGTGGTCAGCACCGGATTGGGACAAGTCTGCCCCAGGCCGCAAAGTGATGTTTCCTTTACCGTCTTTGCTATCTGCAGCAGGATATCCAGATCGCCATCTCTTCCTTTGCCCTGGGTTATCCTGGTCAATATCTGCAGCATCTGCCTGGTACCCAAGCGGCATGGAACACATTTACCACAGGATTCAGATTGGGTAAAACTGATAAAGTACCGAGCGATCTCCACCATACAGGTGGCATCGTCCATGACAACCATACCGCCTGAACCCATAATGGAACCCAACTGGGCAAGGGTTTCATATCCCACGGGGGTATCAATAAAGCGGGCAGGAATACAGCCGCCTGACGGGCCGCCTGTTTGCACTGCTTTGAACTGTTTTCCGCTGGGAATACCGCCCCCAATGTCATAAATAATGGTAGATAGCGGCGTCCCCATAGGTACCTCTACTAATCCGCTGTTATTGACTTTGCCGGTCAGGGCAAATAGGGCTGTTCCTTTGCTTTTTTCGGTTCCGATTCCAGTAAACCATTGCGCACCGCGAGTAATGATCGCCGGCACAGTAGAGAGGGTTTTGACGTTATTGATAATAGTCGGCTTTCCGTCCAGGCCGGACTGTGCCGGGAAAGGAGGGCGGGGACGGGGCATACCCCTGCGGCTTTCGATGGAGGCGATTAGTGCTGTTTCTTCCCCGCAGACAAAAGATCCGGCGCCTTCTTTTATACGTATAATAAAGTTAAAATCAGATCCAAGAATATTTTTACCTAAAAACCCCTTTTCGTAAGCTTTTGACAGGGCCAAGCCGACCCTTTTTACCGCCAGGGGATATTCAGCACGGACATAGATAAACCCCTCATCGGCGCCAATGGCATACCCGGCAATAATCAATCCCTCCAGAAGCCTGTGCGGATCTGCCTCCAGAATGGAACGGTCCATGAATGCGCCCGGATCTCCTTCATCAGCATTGCAGATGATATACTTCTTTTTTCCGGATGCGCTACGGCAAAACTGCCACTTCCGGGCCGTGGGAAAACCGGCTCCGCCACGGCCGCGCAGGCCGGACTTTTCTATTTCTTCGATTACTTCTTCCGGAGTCATCTCCAAAAGGGCTTTTTGCAAAGCGCGGTAGCCTCCTGCCTCGAGATAGTCCTCGATTTTTTCCGGATTGATGCGCCCGCAGTTTTGCAAAATAACTCGTTTTTGTTTTTTATAAAAGTTTACCTCCGCATAATGAGGGATAGTTTTACCCGTTACCGGGTCACGATAGAGAAGCCGTTCTACAGGAATACCGTCTCGGAGATGTGAGCTGACAATTTCGGGAAGATCCTCAACCTGCACATTGGAATAAAAGATACCTTCCGGCTCTACGACAATGCTGAGGCCCTGTGAGCAAAGCCCATGACCGTGGCAGCCGCTGGCTTCAACCGCAGCATTTTTTAAACTCTGACGTGAAATCTCCTTTTTCAGTTCAGCATAGATAATATCCGATCCCATGGAAAGGCACGGAGTCTCCTGACATACAAGAACCTTGCGATTTTTTAACATGTTTTTACCCCCCATCCTTCTTAAGCAATCGCCCTAGCTTTTTAGGGTTTAAATTGCCATAAACCTGATTGCCGATGACCAGATTAGGAGCAAGGGCGCATACTCCGATACAGGCCACTGTTTCCAGTGTGTATTCCATATCCTCCGTGGTCTCGCCCTCATCTACCCCCAGGTGCTGCTTTACAAGCTTAAGGATAGTTTTTCCACCCCGCACATGGCAGGCTGTTCCCCGGCATACGCGAACCGTATTTCGGCCGCGGGGTTCAGTGTAAAGCTGGGCATAAAAAGAGATTACCCCCTGTACTTGGCTGGGAAAAATCTTTAATTTAGCGGCGATAATCGGGATAGCCTGCGGCGGAATATAACCAAATTCTTTTTGGATTTTCTGCACCATCGGGATTAGAGACCACTGCTCATCGCTGTTCTCCTCTATAATTTCAGACAACCGTATCCAATCAATCTGCACTTCTTTTTCCTTATTCATATATTCAGCCCCTTTCAATCCTTACATAACATGTTTTTGGGGCAAAGGTTTTAGTCGACACCTCCGGCATGGAGCTGAAAAGTCCGGTTATGGGATGCCCGGGTATGGAGCGGGGCAGTGAAACAATTCCCCTGGGTAACTCATCTGTGATCTCCGCCGCCGCCAGCAACTGTCCAACCGGTGATACAACCCGGACCTGGTCCCCCGGGCGCAGCCCCATCTTTTGAGCATCAACTTCATTAATCCGCACTTTAAAGGAAGGGGAAAATTTGCTCAAATTTCTGGACTTTGAACTTCTGCTGCCAGTGCCGAAATGGAACAATGGGGTCTCCGCCAGCAAAATAAAAGGAAAACTGTCGTCCAAAGCCTCTGCCGGGGAAATGTATTCCAAGACTGAAAAGCCAGGAAATTTATTTAACGGCAACCTGTAGTCAGCCCTCGTTTCCCATAAGTCTTCCTCCTCCAGACTTTTTCCCTCCCGGCCATTCCTGTATAAAGGGACCAGTTCCCTTAATTCATCCATAACCTGCTGGAGGGAAGAATATGGCAGTGGCTGACCCATAGCCTGTGCAAGGTGCAGTATTATCTCCCAATCCGGCATACTTTCACCGACCGGTTCCACTGCCTTACGGATCATTTGCACTTTACCTTCCATGTTGGTAACAGTACCGTCTTTTTCGGCAAAACTGGCCGCGGGAAGAACAACACTGGCCAGTTTGGCGGTTTCAGTAAGAAACAGATCTTGAACGACCAGGAAATCCAGGGAATTAAGCGCTTCTTTCACCAAAGAGGACCGGGGGAAACTGATCAGGGGATTTTCACCGGTTATATACAGGCCCTTAATTTTTCCTTCTATAGCTCCCTGTAATATTTTCAAAGCATCTGCCCCGGAGCTGGAAGGCAGGCTCACATCCCAGCGTTCCTCATATTTTTTCCTGCCTTGCGGGTCCTCAACACGCTGATACCCCGGTAGATATTCGGGTAGCGCTCCCATATCACATGCCCCCTGAGCATTGCACTCCCTTTGCAGGGCGCGAATGCCTCCTCCTTTGCGCCAGATATTGCCGGTCAGCAAGGCAAGGTTGATCAGCGCCTTAACGTTTTCTACGCCCTGTGCCTGCTGAGTAATCCCTGTACCAAAAATAATCGCTGCCTTACCGGCTGAAGCATAAAGCCTGGCGGCCCGGCGCATTTGTTCAGCATCAACGCCGGTTAAGGACTCCGCTTTTTCCAGAGGATAACCTGCCAAAAAGCCGGCCAGCTGATGATATTTTTCAGTTTTGCGGGCCACAAATTCCTGATCAATAAGATTTTCTTCAATAATCACTTTGGCCAAGCCGTTCAACAGCGCCAGGTCGGTTCCTACCTTAGGGCGCAACCAGTGTTCTGTAAAAAACGAGAGTTTTGTCTTCCGGGGATCGATCAGGAGTAATTTTGCTCCATGGAGTTTAACTGCACGCTTGATGCGATAGTTAACCTGCGGAGCCGAGGCCTCCGGGTTGGCTCCAATTAGTAAAATCACTTCCGCCTTCTCCAAATCTTCCAGACAGTGCGTAATCCCCGGGGACCCAACAGCATCATTAAAAGCCTGCCGGGTTGCAGAGTAATAGAGGCTGCTGCCATTGTCGATATTATTTGTACCCAGCACATCCCGGGTAAACCTTTGCAACAGATAATTGTCTTCATTGGTGCAGTTTGCCGAACCCAGTACCGCCAGGCTGTCAGCTCCATACTCCTCTTTAATCTTATTAAAGGCGCCCGCTACTGCCGCCAGGGCTTCATCCCAGGATACTTCCTTGAATTTATTACTTTCTTTTATTAACGGCTTGGCCAACCTCTCCGGGCTATGGATAAAATCACAACCATAACTGCCTTTAACACAAAGCGCCTTTAAATCGGTGTGCTCATCGATAACCGGCTTTACCCGGGCAACCCGGTTATCCTTAATTTCTAGGGAAATACTGCAACCGCAGCCGCAATACGGACACGTTGTTACGATGGTTTTTCCAATAGTCCCTCCGTATGGCCCCTCCTTTTCCATTAAAGCCCCCGTAGGGCACAGGGCTACGCAGGTTCCACAAAAAGTGCATTCGGATAATTCCAGGGGAGAATTGTTTAAAGTAGCCGGTTTTGCCTTAAATCCCCGCCCCAAATAATCAAGGGCACCTTCAATAACCAGCTCCTGACACGCCCGGATACACCTGGCACATAAAATGCATTTACTCATATCTCTGCTGATAAAGGGGTTTACTTCCTCGGTAACAGCTGGCTGCGGTATCCTGTCTAATTCGATTAAACCAATTCCTAAATCCGCAGCCAGCCGGCGTAACTGGCACTGATTGCCTTTATCGCATACCAGGCAAGAATCGGGATGGCTGGCCAGCATTAACTTGAGGATCATCTTGCGGTGCTCCAAAACTCGTGGAGATTCAGTGTTGATAATCATCCCCGGTGCAATCGGGGTAACACAGGATGCCAGTAAAGCACCGTTTTGTTCATTTTCTACTATGCAAAAACGGCAGGCCCCAATGGGGCTAAGCTTAGAATGATGGCAGATCGTAGGAATATCAATGCCGGACTCCCGGGCAAGCTCCAAAATAGTCATACCCGAATGGCCGCTTACTTCTTGCCGGTTTATAGTTAGCGTTACCGGTTGCAATCAAAATCCTCCTTTCAACATGCTTTTATTTATTGCCTTATAATTAGTGATGGAACATCGCTACAGGATAAAGTATTGGTTTAACCCCAAAAAGCCTACCCGGGGGCGATTTGAACTTATAAAGTCCCATAATAAACCACTTTCTTAAATGTAATTGTTTAATAAAAGGCTTTTTGGGGACAAACCAGTTTTTAGCTCGCCGCCCTGATTGCTTCGAGAAGCTGGGAGCTAACACTTTTTTTGGGTATAAAACCAAAGGCTCCGGCCTGTTTACTGGCGGCAATATTTCCTTCGTCGTCATATTGACTTAAAACCAGAACTTTCACCTCCTTACATTTATGAGCGATATGCTTCATGGCCTCAATACCGTTCATAACAGGCATCGCGATATCCATAAGCACTACATCCGGCAGCAGTTGCAACGTTTTATCAATGGCGTCTTTGCCATTGATCGCCTCGCCCACGATTACTATATCCTTATGCAAATTTAAAAGAGCGCATATCCCTTCTCTTACCACAGCATGATCGTCTGCAATGAGCACTTTAATCTTTTTCGTAGCTTCATCCAGCAGTTTTTCTATCGCTGTTGCCAGGATAGCCGTTTTCAGTGGCCTGCTATAATAATCCTCAACTTCCAGCCTGATTCCCTCGTCCCTTCTCCAACCGCTTAACAGCTGCTTTTCCGGCGGAACATCAACGACAATAATGGGAATAGTCCCTGTCACCGGGGATTTCTTTAACCACTGGTGTAGTTGGAAAGCATCCCCCCGGGGAGAAATAACGCCCAAAACGATAAAATCGGGCTTTTTTATGCGTACTATTTCCTGTGCTTGCAATTTATTATCGGCAATAGATACTTCATATTTCTTTTTTTCAAGCTCTGTTTGCAAATCGGCTGTAAAATCTAACTCCTTATCGACAACAAGAATATTTGCCTTCATTAATGTTCAGCCTCCTTTCAATTATTTTTTAATATTTAAAATTTTATTATCTTTAAGTCAATTTTAGCCCGGCTGGTTAGCGGTGTAAAGCGGAATAAACCTGAAAAAATGAGGGATGCTTACCTTATATTTATCGGTAAAATACCTTAATAATGACCATTGTTTTTGTTTTCCGGCCAAAAAAAATAAGCATTTTCCTTAAGCGTTTCTGTTGCCCATAAAAGAAAAAAAGAAACCTTATAAGGTTTCCACTTAGGACGGGCTAAACCGGGACACTGGTCGAATCAAGGCGGGCTCTGAACCGGGTGGGCTCTGAACTGGGTTTTCTACATGGTTATAATCTTTTTTTGCAGAGCGTACTTAATCAAGTCCACACGATTGCGGATCTCGAGTTTGGACATAAGCCTAGTTTTATGGCTATCTACAGTTTTAGGGCTAATCACAAGCAGATTTGCTATTTCCTTGGCCGTATGTCCTTCGGCCAGCAGGCGCAGAACCTCTTTCTCGCGCTCCGTTAACTGTTCGTAGGGATCACGTCTTTTTTTACTATTAGCCTCCAATTGGTAGTTCTCGATTAGGTGCTTCGTAGCTGACGGAGAAAGATACGAATCGCCGCGATAGACTGATCGTATAGCTGAAACAAGTTCAGATGAAGCGGCGGACTTGTTGAGAAAACCGCGGGCACCGGCCTCCAGGATTGAAAAAACACGTTCTTTATCGTTATATTGAGTAAGAATAATCACTTTTATCTCGGGAAACTCTTTACATATATTTCTGGTAGCTTCGAGCCCTCCCATTACAGGCATAGACAAATCCATAAGCACTACATCAATTTTCTGTTTCCTGGCAATTTCTAAGGCTTCGTTTCCATCACCGGCCTCCCCAACTATTTCTATTTCAGGTGATAGCTCCAGCAGTGCGCAGATGCCTTCCCGCACGATGGTGTGATCGTCAACCAGTAATACCTTGATTGTTTTACGCATAGCAAAAAAACTCCTTCAATCGAGAAAATCTCAAAAAAACATAATATAATTGAACATATGGAATGCTTTATCCCGTAGGAATTACTGCAAGCACCCTGGTTCCCTTTCCGGGCTGGGAATGAACCGAACATTTCCCACCGATAAGTTTCATTCTTTCTTCCGCGATCATAAGGCCCATGCTGTGTTTTCTCTTTTTTTCTGTGATTTTTCCCAATTTCGTAACATCAAACCCAATACCGTCATCCTGGATACAGATTTCCAACTTGTGATCTTTCTCCATTATAGAAAGAGTGACACTTTTAGCCTGGGAGTGTCGCACTATATTACCGATGATTCCCTGAACCCAGCGGAACAGATTAACTTCAATTTCAGGCAACAGGGGCAGTTCTGCACCCGTAATATCGAAATTCACATTGATTCCCAGGGGGAGAAGGCAGGATTCTGCATAATGGCGGACAGCGGGAATAAAGCCAAGTGTATCAAGAATGGTAGGACGCAGATCGGAAACAAGGCGGTTTACCTCATTGTTTAAATGAACTGCCGCAGCATGAGTTTTTGCTAACATATTTTTAAATTTATTATCCTGGATCCCGATTATTTCAGCCATCTCTATCAGCACTTGCAAGTTCAGAGTTAAAGCTGCAAGCATCTGGCAGGTTTCATCATGCAGTTCCTGTGATATTCTCTTTTTTTCTTCCTCCTGAGCGTTAATAACCTGTAAGGCTACCTGCCGGATTTTTTCTTTTTTCTCCTGCAGCCTGGCAAGCAACCTTGCCTGACCAATAGCCAAACCGAGCTGATCTCCTATGGAGTGTAAAAAATGCATATCCTTTTCGGTAAAATAATATACATACAAGCTGGCGCAATTTAATACTCCTAAAACCTTTTCCCTGTAACGAAGGGGGATACTGATAAAGGCCCTCAGATCTTTTATATTGGTCAGATTGCAGTGTAAAGCAACCTCCGATTCTTTTGAGATATCATTTAGAAGGACTGCTTTTCCGGTAAGCGCTACTTTCCCATTTACCCCCTCGCCTATTTTTACCGACATCTTCTGGGCGAACTCATCGGGCAATCCACTATAAACACTGTAGTAAAGCCTTTTTTCCCGATCGTCCAGAAGCATAATACCACCACATAAACCTCCCATATATTCAAGAGTTTTTTCCAGCCCTACTTTTAAAATGGCATTTAATTCACATAAGCCGCTCACCGCGGAGGTTACACGGCTCAAAATTAATAGAGCATCGATGATTTCATCATCTTCCGTTCTTTGAAAGAACCTGATATTATTATCTGATAAAGCAGCTTCCGTCGTTCGAGTTTCATCTCCCACCAACATGATTATACCTCCCAATAAAAAATGATAAAAAAAGGTCTACATAAGCCGACACTTCCTAATGTGCGAATTGTCTGAATTATATGCCTATTCTTAGTATATCGTAACTAGGGAATTATTGTCAATAGCAACTAGGGAAAAGGAGTATAAAACAGCCATTATATACCTGAAAAAACTGGCATATTTTTTTGGATGATTTATACTCACATTTTGCAGGTGTATCATATTGTATGTATCTATTTCTTCGCCCGTGACAGTTTGATTATAGGGATGGTACAATCATTGTCTTAATTATGAATTCTCATTTTATAAATGCAGCTATGGAGGAAAAATACTCTTCCTCGCCTTCGAAAATCAAGCTGTTATGGTCGGCATACGGGATGATAACCAGCTTTTTTTCATCCGTTTTCAGTAAAGAATAGATCGCTTCCGCTTCCGCCAAGGGTACCAAATTGTCTTCTTCACCATGAATAATCAGGGCAGGTACGCGGATACTCTGAATCTTTTGGCGGCACTCTTCCTCAAGCGGCTCCAGCACTTCCCCGGAAAACCCGAGCCTCCGGGCAATACGGGAAGCACAAACAAAACCGCTTTCAATGATGAGCCCCTTAATTTCTCCGGTACGGGCAGCCGCCAGCTCCAGGGCAGAGACACTTCCCAAGGAACGGCCCATGATATAAAGCTCCGAACTATATTTACGGCTGGCCATCTCCTTTTTTACAGCATCTAATATAACGTGGGCATCCGCCAATAGGGCGGTAAAAGTTGGGGTGCCGCTGCTATTGCCGTAACCGCGGTACTCGGCCACCGCCAGGTTTGCCCCCGCTGCGTTGTAGAGCCGGGCAAAACCATCGTAATCGCTGACAATCTCCCCGTTCCCGTGAAAGAACAAAATAGTGGGAAGAGCGGGGCCTCTGCTGTAAAAACGGCAGTGCAAAGAGATATCGGTCTCAACAGATATTTGAAGATCGAAAGCATTTTCAGGGCAGCGCCGCAGTCCCCGGCGGGGAAAAAAAGCATTACGCAAAATAAGGGGCTCATCCAAAAGATAATAGTAAGACATAATATCATACACTCCTTCCTGGGACAGGGGTGGGACAGGGGGAGGTGGGACAGGGGGACAGTGGGACAGGGGGACAGGTCCCTTGTCCCTCCCCTGCCTCTCTACTTCCATTATTCCCTGCCGTCTCCTCTTTTTGCAATCCCTTTCATGTTTTCTACTCATTTGCTCATAAACCCTTTCAAAAAGACGAAGGCCGGTATTTTTTAACGCTATCTGGAAAGCGCTGAGATTTGAAAGGTACAATCAATGGAACTAAATTAAAGTTGGTTCTTTTACTATAATGCCGAGAACGCCGAGCTCCCATTCGTATTATCATCGCTATCAGCTGCAACAATAAATTTTTCGCCGTTAAAACAATATAAGGTAGTAGTAGTTTCACCCTCGCCTTTTGGGGTTACTCCATCCTGATCAAGTTGATAGAACGTTTCCCATGCATACAGGCAGCTTATCTCGTGATCATATTGGTAAGAACCAATTTTCTTGATATAATGGCAGAAGAGATATTATCTGGATAAACCATCGACAGCTTAACGGCCGGCAAAATGTTTTGAATTTAACTACTCGTGGAAAGAGGGCGTTAATTTGTTCGATAATATTGATCACGTAATGGACATCATGACCCCTGTTGGATATTTTATAGACCGCCGGGTGGCCACCGTTATTTTTTTAGCTGCACGCCTACAAAAACCGGTGCTGGTAGAAGGACCGGCCGGGGTCGGCAAGACTCAACTGGCCTATGCTCTTGCTCAGGGGTTGGGGACGGATTTGATCCGGCTGCAGTGTTATGAAGGGTTGGACGAAGCCAAAGCCCTGTATGAATGGAATTATACTCTGCAACTGCTTTACCTGCAGGCAGAGGCAGCATCATCCTGGCAGGAGGCGCGCAGTCAGTTGTTCAGCGAAGAGTTTCTCTTAAAGCGTCCCCTGTTGCAGGCATTGCTGGCGGATAGAAAAGTTGTCCTCCTCATAGATGAAATTGATAAAAGTGATGCTGAATTCGAGAGTTTTTTGCTGGAAGCCTTATCCGACTTTCAGGTTACAATCCCGGAATTTGGCACGGTAAAATCTACATCTATCCCTTTTGTTGTTCTTACCAGCAACAACAGTCGACCTCTTAGCGATGCCCTGAAGCGCCG
>DUQX01000048.1 GCA_012837615.1 Bacillota bacterium
CTTTCAAGAGGATATGCTATAAGGGTGGAGAAGTATTAGATGAGGAAAAAAACCAATTGAAGAAGCAAAGGTAGATTGAATTTTCTCAGCGCGTTCACACTTCAGTCCATATTGACCACGATAAGGCTTTATAGGCATATAACCGCCTCCCATTACTATAAAATAAAGATAGTGAACTACTCGGCATTAAAATACCGAGCTTTGTAATTCTAGGCCACGAACTTTAGTCCGTTTGATGAGATTATCGGGGAATTCTAGCTTAAACAGGTTGTTATTACTTTTCCAGAGTTATTTCGGGTGCCTTTGCAGTATAATAAAATCAGGGTTCGTTAAGTCCCGATTTTAATCTGTTTGAAAGTAGGAGATGATTTTTTTTGGATGGGTTGGAGCGGGGGAGGATCGGGAACAAAATATCGGTGGTTACCATTTTATTAAATATTGCTCTGTCATCTTTTAAATTATTTGCAGGGATCGCCGGCCGAAGCAATGCGATGATCGCAGATGCTATTCATTCCCTGTCTGATGTAATGAGCACATGTGTGGTAATGATCGGTTTACACCTTGCCGGAAAGCCCGATGATGAAGATCACCCTTACGGCCATGAGAAAATGGAGCCTATTGCAGCCAAAATACTGGCGATAATCTTGTTCACTACAGCGCTTGGTATTGGGTACAGCGGTATTCAAAGGATTTATGCGGGAAATTATGAGCCGCCGGGGATAATTGCCCTCTACGCAGCGCTTTTATCTATTGTCGTGAAAGAATTGATGTATCATTATACGGCTAAAGGTGCAAAAAAAATCGAGAGCGCCGCGCTTATGGCCGATGCCTGGCATCACAGATCCGACGCGTTTTCTTCTGCCGGAGCGCTAATCGGGATTGGAGGAGCCAGGCTGGGTTACAGGATTTTGGATCCTCTTGCTTCATTAATCATATGCGCCTTTATTATTAAAGTATCTGTAGGTATTTTTATGCAATCCGTAAACCAGCTTGTAGATCATGCGGGCGATAAGCAGACTATTGAAGATATCAGGACGGATATTATGGGAATAGAAGGGGTAATCTGTATCAATAAGCTAAAAACCAGGGTGCATGCCAATAAACTATTTGTAGATGTTGATGTGGCGGTGGAGGGGACGCTGTCGGTGACAGAAGGACATCTTATTGCAGAAAAGGTTCACGATAAGATTGAAAGCGGTGGCTATAATGTAAAACATTGCATGGTGCATGTCGATCCTTTTCACGGGGGCAGCGGAAACAATGCAAGCAGTTCAAGCGAGATTCCGGATTATTAAGATGGATGAAATTTCGTTTGTTTATGAAAAGCTGATATGGAAGGATTGATTAAAAGATGGAGATCACCATTAGCCCTGCGGAGAAGATCGAGGGACAGATAAGAATGCCGGGAGACAAATCAATTTCACACAGGGCCCTGCTTCTTTCATCGCTGGCAGATGATATGGTTGAAGTAGAAGGTCTGCTTAAGGCTGCGGACACTTTATCTACAATGAACTGTTTAAAAGGACTGGGTGTCGAGTTTGAGGAGACAGGGGGAAGTGTAAAAGTAAAAGGAAAAGGATTGCGCGGTTTAACAGAGCCGGATGATGTGCTTAACGCAGGAAATTCGGGAACTACAGCGCGCCTGCTGATGGGCATGCTGGCAGGGCAGCCTTTTTTTTCTACGCTGACTGGGGACGATTCCCTGCGGAAGCGCCCCATGAAAAGAATTACGGAACCTTTGCAGCAGATGGGTGCTTCTATTAGCGGCAGGCAAAACAGCGAGCTATTACCCCTGGCTATTAGGGGGTATGACCTGTTGCCGATCAGCTATACCATGAGTGTCCCCAGCGCACAGGTAAAATCTGCCCTTTTAATTGCCTCTCTTTACAGCAGGGGAACATCGGAAATAATAGATTATTATAACACCCGGGATCATACCGAAAGGATGCTGCATTATCTGGGTGCCGGGATTGAAAGGAAAGGAAAGTATCATATCGTGATGAAGGGTCCTGCCAGGTTAAAGGGAGATAAAATCCGAGTGCCAGGGGATATCTCTTCAGCGGCTTTTTTTATTGTTGCTGCAGCGCTGGTTCATCGTGGCGAACTCTATATTGAAAATGTAGGTATTAATCCTTCCAGGGTCGGTATCCTAGAGGTATTGAAGGCAATGGGCGCTGAAATTCACATTTTAAATGAAAAAGAGTACAACTGTGAGCCGGTTGCTGACCTGCTCGTAAAAGGCGGAGCAAAACTAAAGGGAATGGAAATATCCGGGGAAATAATTCCCCGTTTAATCGATGAAATACCAGTTTTGGCCGTGGCAGCTCTATTTGCAGAAGGTGAGACGGTGATCAAGGGCGCTGCTGAACTGCGGTTGAAGGAATCCGATCGTTTAAAAGCCATTACACTCGAACTGCGGAAGATGGGGGCAGGGATAAAGGAACTCTCCGATGGGCTGATCATTAAAGGTAAAGCAAGTCTTTCCGGCGCCCGTTGTGAAAGTCATGGCGACCACCGCATTGCCATGGCCTTGGCAACAGCAGCGCTTTTTGCCAAAAGCGAGTCGGCGATTAACGGGGCAGAGGCGGTGGAGGTATCTTTCCCCGGTTTCTTTGACTTGTTGAACGGATTGGCCTATTAGCTATTATCTTCTTAATAATCTCCTTGGGCAAAAAAAATACTTTACTTGTACAGGTAAAGCTTCAGATCGTATTACCGGGCCTTTCCCGGGTGGTTAAACCCGAAACTATAGATTTATGATTTTTGCCGCTGATAAAAATAAAAGATTCAGCGGTATTTATTAAGCGTGGTTGTAGCCAATTTTTCTTCAGAGAGATAATATCTGGCATCTGATGTTTCAAGAATAATTCCAGCATTTAACATAACCTGGAGGGCGTAAGGCTTGTAATCACGTATTCTGTACATCCGTTCAATAAAGCTCTGGGGAACGAGTCCAAGCTCCGCTTTTGTTCTGGCGTTTTGAGCATCCAGGGCACCGGTTGTAAAAAATATTCTAATAACTTCCCTAATAGCCCTGACCATGAGCAGGCGCGAGAGGAAAATTCCAACACCCAGAATAAAGAGAATAAATAAAATGAATAAAACTGTTTGCTGCATAACTTTGTACTCCCTTACCTAAGATTATTTCTATCAGCTTATAAGCTTTAATTATTATATATTATAACAGTATAGTGTTGTTTTAAAAAGAGTTATCTATAAGATCCATCCAGCGAAGAATCTTTATTTTTTTCCTTTCCCAGGTTAAGATCCCCTCTTTTCGCAGCTCATTGAGAATAAAAGTAACTGTTTGACGGGTGCTTCCTACCATTTGCGCTATTTCCTCATGAGTGATTGGAAAATCTATAATTGTGAAGTCTTTTACAACCCTTCCTTGTTCTTTACACAATCTTACAAGTAATTTCACTATCCTGTCGCGTACAGGTAGAATCGCCAGATCCTCAATAATATTTTGATATCTTAACATCTTCTGATGTAAAATCCATAGAAGTATCAAACAAAGCTCTTTACTGGAAAAAAAGTGGTTGAACAACTGCTCCTTTTTCATTGCCCACAAAGTAGTTTTACACATAGCCTCGGCATAGCGAATTCTAGGGCAATTAATAAATAACTCGGCAAGCCCTAAACTTTCACCGGGATATACGATTTGAAAAGTAATTTCCTTCCCTTCCGGTGTTAATTTGTAAATCCTGACCCTCCCGCTTTCCACAACGTAGGCTTCATTAGCAGTTTCATTATATTGGAAAACCGGACTTTTTTTGGTGTAGGAACGCTGGTAGCCGTGAAAAGAAAAACAGCTCGCGATATGTTCTCGCGCATCTTTGATTGTAAGATTGTCAATAAACTGAAACGCTTCTTCTGGAAAGTTAATATTGCATTTATTCTTCAACATATATATCATCCTTTAGAAAAATAATCTTATGTTGTTATTATTCGATTGTTTTCCTCAATTTCCTCTTTACTATTTTGGCTTTTTTTTAACATAATATTTTAAATAGAATACCTTAAGAACGGTTTTAAAAAAAAATAAATGTCAGGTAAATGACAGACTTTTAACCTTATGTTTAGCTATAATAAAAAAAATTGGTAACTGCTCAGCTCTTTGAAAACAAAATTTATACTCCTGGGACAAAAGGGTTTCCACCGGAGATCTTTTGCTTCACTTTCATCATGCGCAAATCCCTTCCCTGTTAGTTCTCTTAGATGATGGGCATTGCAAAGGGCGTGATCACACTTGTAGTTAAGGTAAGATTTCCAGAAATCTGGACTGATGTTCCTTGATACACGGGTAAAATGCCGCAGTATCAGTTGCTGTGTCCATATAGCCCCCTAAAGGATTTAGAAGAAAGTCTTGTAGTATGTTAACATTGCCATAGGGGGTAGAGAGTGATGCAAAACAGCAGATATGGACCCCAAGTGGGATAACAAAATTATTACAGTGAGAAAGATAGCGGGTTAAATCAACTATGATATTGAGAGTGCTCTATCTGTTGTTTTTGTGAAACTTTGTGCCCAGAAGTAGCTATAGATGTTCTTATTCCTTTTGCATCAAATGCTTGGCTCCGGCATTCATCCGGTAACATTGACCGAAAAAAGCAAATTTTTGGGGGTAGATTAGTTCAAAATATTGGAAGAACGCATAGTTTTTCATTAAAAGGATTGGAGCAATATAACAATCGGCTAGATGGTTGTGGATAGCAATCTTTTGAAATGTATATTGATTTTGAATGTAGAGTTGAGTTTATAGAAGTGCCCATGTTGTAATTTTTCGTCCCGTGAAAATTTTATGAAATTAACCGCGGACCTAAAAACCAATTTAACATCTCAAAGATCTAAAGATCCATAAGCTTAAACGAGAAAGGAGGTAAAAAATGTGTGTTGAGGTAATAAGCAAACATTGATACAAATTAACCGGAAAACAGTACCATGTTGATAATCAGTAACCCGGAGATGGAGTGAGCCGCAGCAATACGGAAAGTTGGTTGGCCCTACTCGACTGCTAATAATTTACAGTATAAGCAATTGATAGATTAAAATAAAAATTGGGGGTTAATTAAAAATGCAAAGAAAAATGTTAATACCTGGTGTAATTTTGCTAGTATTATTATTACTCTGTGCAATAGGATGTCAACCAACAGAGGTAGTTACGCCAAAAGAAGATAATACGGGTAAAAATTCTAAAGATTCTAGGGATTCAATAGAGCTTAGATTTACTACCGTTGTTTCTACATTACACCCAAATTTTAAAAGTTGGGAGAAGTATGCAGATGAGGTTTTTAACAGGACAGATGGAAAAGTAAAAATTGTACTTTATCCAACGGGAACTTTGAATGATCCAATGGACACATATAATGCAGTTAAAAATGGCCTTGCTGATATTGGTTGCGCACCAGTTGGATATTCTGCTTCAATTATGCCGTTAAATAAGTTATATGGTGATGCTCTGATGGGGATTCCTAATGCTACTGAGGCTGCCGGTATATGGACCGAATCTTTTAAAAATATGCCCGAGTTACAGAAGGAACTTGAGGATGTACATGTTCTATTCTTAAGTAGTACTGCACCTCTAATTATTGGTACTTCCAAAAAAGAAATTAGCAAGATGGAAGATTTAAAAGGTCTTGTGATGAGGTTCCCTCCTGGATTAGAACCACTGGCTAAAGCATGGGGAGCAAGTCCGGTAAATATGCCAATAGGCGATATATATATCGGTTTAGAGAAAGGGACAATGAATGGATTTTTTGGCGGTGAAGAAATGCTTGAAACTATGAGATTGGCCGAATTAACAGAATATGTGACAGATGTTTCAATGGTATATGGATTTAACTGGACGGGAATGAATTTAAAAGTTTGGGAATCTTTGCCGCCAGATGTGCAACAAGTTTTTAACGAACTTTCTGAATGGGGACAGGAAATAACGATTGAAGGTTTTGACGAAAGCGGGTATCAATCCCGGCAGTTTGCATTATCACAGGGAACTAAATTTTTAGAAATTGAGGAAGATGAGCTACAGAAAATATATAATGCTTCAATTCCGGTATTTGAACAGATAACTGCAGAGTTAGAAGGAAAAGGTTTACCTGCTAATAAAGTACTGAGTGAGGTAGAAAAAATTAATTCACAATATTTATCACAGAAATGAGGTTAGGAGATGAGACAGATAAATATTTATGCAGTTGTTCAAAAAATAACTGCTGTGTTTAATAGTATATCTGGTATAGTACTAGCGTTTTTAGTAGTAATATCAGTACTTAATATAGTGGGTCGTTTTATGAAGTATCCAATTACAGGTACCTATGAAATTGTTCAATATGGTTTTGCTGTTATAATTTGTTTAGCAGTAGCTTATACAGCTTTAGAAGAGGGGCATATTTCTATTGATTTGATTTTTAAACTATACCCTCAGAAAGTAAAAATCTTCCTTGAGGTTATTAATAAGATACTTGGTATATGCATATTTGCATTAATTAGTTGGAGACTTTGGGCTGACGGTATTGACGCATATATAATAGGTGAAACAAGTAGTACATTACGCATACCTGTTTTTTTGTTCCAATTTGCATTAGCTACAGGTTTTGCCTTAATGGGGTTAGTTATTATCTTAAAACTTTTAAGAGAGCAGGGGTAGAGGAATGTCATCGATAATGGTTGGTATTGTAGGCTTTGTTGCAATATTGATGCTAATAATGTTTATGAAACTTCCAATTGGTTTCGCTATGATCTTGGTAGGTGTTGCAGGGATAGCTTATTTGACCTCCATTGAAACGGCAGTTAATATGCTAGGGCGACAAGTTCTTACTTCTGCCGCTAGTTATGATATGGCTGTTGTTGCCATGTTTATCTTAATGGGAGAGATGGCATTTAGCGCTGGAATAAGTGATCGGGCATATGAAGCAGCATATAAATGGTTAGGAAAGTTTCGTGGCGGTTTAGCTATGGCTACTATTGGGGCTAGTGCTGCTTTTGCAGCAGTATGTGGTTCTAGCCCGGCAACAGCAGCTACAGTAGGTAGCATATCGATATCTGAAATGAAAAAATATGGGTATGATGATGTACTTGCCACCGGAAGTGTAGCCGCTGGAGGTGCCCTTGGTATTTTAATTCCGCCAAGTGTTGGCTTTATCCTTTTGGGATTACTTACTGAACAATCAATAGGTAGCCTTTATATGGCAGGTATTTTGCCAGGTATTTTATTAACAGTATTATTTATGATTGTTGCCTATATAATGGCTAAAGTAAATCCTGAAGTAAATAATAATATGCTGTCGTTTAGCATGCGAGAGAAGCTTTTATCGCTTAAAGGTATTATAGAGGTTGTAGTTATATTCGTTGTATGTATCGGTGGGCTTATTTTTGGCTTTTTTACACCTACTGAAGCTGGAGCTGTAGGCGTGATTGCAGTATTAATTGCGAGTTTAATTAAGCGTAGTATTAGTTTAAAAAAACTAACCGACTCTCTTCGTAAATCAACTGCTATGGTGGGTATGGTTCTAACTATCTTTATTGGTGCGATGATTTTTAGCTCCTTTCTAGCGGCAAGCACACTTCCATTTAAACTAGGAGAAATGATTAGTGGTCTTCACTTACCGCCTATACTAATTGTAAGCGCAATAATAATATTGTGGTTGATACTGGGATGTGTCATGGATGCTATAGCGATGATTATGCTTACAGTACCGATTATTTACCCAATAATTATTCATCTAGGATTTGATCCCATATGGTTTTGTGTGCTGGGCGTAATAGCGATAGAAGCAGGATTGATTACCCCACCAATAGGTATGAATGTGTATATTATTGCTGGTATTGCTAAAGATATACCCTTGCATAAAATATTTAAAGGAACACTTCCATTTTTAGTTGCCATACTTATTCTCATTGTTCTAATCATGGCTTTTCCTGACATTGCATTATTTCTGCCAAATGTTTTAAGATAAACGAATTAATACTTAGCCGTAATAATCAGTGTTTTAATCAATGCCTTTTTCTAAAGAAATAATAGAATATCACAAAGAGAAAATAGAACAAAGGGAAAAGGAACAGGGCAAAACAATAAATTATGAGACTCTGATTAGTTTTTAGTTTGATTTTAATCGTATATTAACTAAGAATTTCCCGTTTAAGAAATGTAAAGCCACAGCTTATAAATAACTGATGTTTTGCATGTTTACTGAAATGTGTAAAATAAAAGGAAACACGGTCAGTCGCCTCGACTATTTTTCCAAATTCTATGCAAGTGAAGCAAGAAAAGTACTGGACTGTATAAATCTCACGTTATTCAGATATATCAGGTTTAAATATAAGACAGTCAAAAGAAGCAAAGCTAAAGCTTTTAGATATCTGGCAAGAGTAGCTAAAGCTCAGCCCAAACTGTTTTATCACTGGCAAATGGGAATACGTCCGACGATTGGATAACAAGAGCCGTATGAAGCGAGATCGTCACGTACGGTTCTGTGAGAAACTCGTGGTGAAATTCCCCGGGCTTACTCGACCTCTCCCCGGCTTGCTTGAGTCTTATTGAGTCTTATTATTGTAAGATAATCTTCCCCAGAAAAGATTTTTTGGGGAAGATATTTTTATGACTAGAGCAGAAAAACGTAAAGAATGGGAAACTCGAATTTGCCCTCGATATGCTCAATCTAAAGCAGCTTACGGCCGATATTCCTCACGGCCTAATTGATCTGCTCGATAATAACGGTGTTCGTTTCCTGCCGGAGGTAAAACTTGAAGAAATTGCCGCAGAAGGTGTTATTGCAATAGATAAAACATGGAAGCATATTGTGCTCCCGGCTGACACGGTAGTTTTGTCCTTGGGTTTTAAATCCCGCACAGAAATCGCCAATTCTTTTTGCGATAAAGCTCCAGATGCTTTTCTTATCGGCGATTGCCGAAAGCCAAAAGACTTGAAGCAGGCGATACATGACGGCTTTAATATTGCTGTGGAGATCTAATATTTAAAATGTCAGGTATGTGACGGACTTTACGCTTACTATTTAGATTATAAAGGTATTTTTGAGAAATGTCATGGAAATGACAGAATTGACATTTTCAATTCAGTTATAATTATTTTAAGGTTAATGATGATTGAGGTTTTTTCTAGGTATACGAGTTTTGTTGTGTAAGTGTAAAGTTTGATTAATAAATAGTATTATCCAGGAGGTTAAAAAATGGGCAAAAGATTAGAAGAGTTAGCTGACGGGATTATTGAAACGGAATTTTTAATTATAGGTGGCGGCCTTGTTGGAAGTATGGCCGCTATTCGTGCTAAGAAAAATAACAAAAATATTGATGTTACTATCATTGATAAGGCTCGCATGGAATATAGCGGTGATGGAGTAGGGCTGGACAATTTCAACCAGGTTCCCCTCCGTAAAGAGGATATAAACAAAAAAGTTTCCGAAGAAGATGCAAAGAAATCCGTTTTCGGTGCCAACAGAATGAAAGGGCTTAGAGATTTAAAACTGGATGCTGTGCAGGCAAGTAATGCCTACATTTCACAGCCTATTTTGGAGGAAATAGGTGTAAAGGTGCGTGAAGATGACGGTTCACTGAAGGTACTTCAAGGTTATAGAAAGGGAACGGTTTGGGGGCATATCGAGTATGATGAAAACGGGAAACCAACCGAGCCCTTATTTGGTTCCTTTTCCAGGGCTTCTGATCTCAAAATGAGATTAGGGACTGCGGTTCGCAAACTGGGAACCAGGGTTTTTGATAGAACCATGCTGACCAGTATAATCACCCGCGATGGCGTTGCCATTGGCGCAACCGCATTGAACACAAGAACAGGAAAGTTTTTGGTTTTTAAGGCCAAGGCCATTCTGTTGGCAACCGGAGCTGCGGCGAGATTATACCCGTATCCTTGGGCGCCGTTTCCCAACCGCCTGTTTTACACTTTAACTGCTCCTGTAAACCACGGGGGCGGTCATATTTGCGCATTAAATGCCGGTGTTAAACTCTACTGCATGGAGATGTCCTGTGTTTATAATGTTTCCAAGGGGATAAATCACAGCAGTGGAGGCGGTGCCTGCAACTGGTACTTTAAGATGTACAATTCAAA
>DUQX01000049.1 GCA_012837615.1 Bacillota bacterium
TCACCGCACAGGCCGCAATTTTTTCCGGGAGGCAGCCAGGCATAGCGGATATGTTTGCTGTTGTTCACGGCTACTCACCTCGATAAAGATACTCTGCAACCGGCCCGTCTAGCTTTTGAATGACTCCAAAATGATGCTGCCAGCCGATTTCTTTTTTTCCGACACAGATGGTGCAGGTACCGAGAGGGGGGTTCCCTTTCAGAAATAAATTGTTTTTATCGATCTCTGCAGAAATTTTAATCAGATCGTAGAGGCGATTTAAAGAATTGCCCTGTAGGGCATTTGTTTCCATCAGAATAATCTTGGTATGTACTTCTTTAATTTTTTGGATAAGAACCTCCCGTTCGGCCTGGCTGACGAGGTCGATTTTGGTAATGACCGCAACATCGGCCAGGCTGATCATAGCCCCCATTTTTTCCGGGGTATGAATCCCGGAGATGGAACTGAGCACAATGATGCCCAGGCCCTGGTTTAAATAAGGTGAGCATCGTAAACATAATCCGGCGCTTTCCACAATGAGCAGGTCTGTGTCATTGCTTTCGGCCCAATCCACGGCATCGCCGAGGATCATTACTTCCGCGTGATCCGGGCATAGATCGCCGGAATATATTTTTTTGGTCAATATGCCAAACTCTTTACTTAACTCCAAGTCTTCATAGGCTTTGACGACATCGATTTTCAAAAAAGCTATACGCATCTCCTGATTAAACCTTTTGATAATCTGCTTAGTTAAAGCAGTTTTGCCGGCAGAAGGAGGGCCGGCAATAATTACCAGTTTCATGTTAATCTTCACAGGGCTTACCGCCGAAGACTTGCTGCTTGAGCGGGGCAGAGCGGCGGTTATTCCCTTTTACTCCTTTCTGAAATTTCTTCCGGTATTATCCTTGCTCGATTATCCTTATTCTTCCTAATTTTTAAGCAAAGTTTACGGCTATCAAATCAGAGGTGATTTCTTTCCCGGCTCTTAACACTTCTCTGATGATGTTAATTTTTTTATCTAGCTCCAGCAGGTTTTTAGCTGCTTTGATCTCCAACTCGTTTTGTGCGAAGACATTTTTCACGGCACCATTTTCCATGATTATTCTTGTTTTGGTCAGCAGGGCAATGACCGGATCATGGGTAACAAAAACTACAATTTTGCCGGTATTTTGAATCAGGTTGATTACCTCCTGTTTGAAAATACCGGCATTTTCAATTTCGTCCAATAAGATGATGGGGGCGGCGCCGATAAGAATGGCATCGGCAATTAATAAAGACCGGGTTTGACCTCCGGAAAGAACGGTTACCTTGTGCTCCTTTTGGATTTTTTCACCGGTGAAATTATTGGCCAGGTCAATTGTGGCCAGGATCGCTTTTTTATCGTAAATTTTGCGGGCACGGGCATGTATTTGCAGAAATTCTTCCACGGTTAGATCAGCAAAACATTTTGTATTCTGCGTGATCATGACAATAGGCTTCATTGCTGGGTTGTAGCGGATTTCATTAGAGGGCGGTTCTCCATCGATTAGCACTCGCCTTCTGGTGATTGTATCTTCCTGGGCCAGAAGTTCAATATCAGTAATCAGGGCGGTTTTTCCACTTCCGGTCGGGCCGACGATGGAAACGGTATCTCCGGCTTTTAAGGTTATGTAGGCAAAATTTTCCAGGCAACCTGTTTTATCCACCCCGGGGAAAATAGTGATCTTGTTAAGCATGGTTTCTTTTCTCCTCTCAGATTCTGCGTATTTATCCAGGCACTTTAAACTATGTCTAAAACGGGGGAAAGGTTCCTTTTCCTACCTTGTCCCTCCGAGCAAAATTTGTGGGACACGGGGAGGTGGGACACGGGGACAGGTGGGACACGGGGACAGTGGGACACGGGGACAGGTTCCTTGTCCCATTTGGTTTATGACAGTGGGACACGGGGACAGGTTCCTGGGGACACGGGGGTGGGACACGGGGACAGGTTCCTTGTCCCATTTGGTTTATTGAGGTATAATGGTGCCGGGGTGATTTAAATGCCAAGACATCCACGACAACAAAGCGAAACGGGAATTTATCATATTATTATGCGAGGTATAAACAAACAAACGATATTCGAAGACAGTAAAGATAAAGAAAGATTCTTTGATACTTTAAAACGTTATAAAACGGTAAGTAACTATGAGGTCTATGGCTATTGCTTCATGGATAATCATGTTCACATTTTAATTAAAGAGGTAACTGAGCCGATTTCATTAATAGTTAAACGGATTAGTGGCAGCTATGTTTATTGGTTCAACCGCAAATACGAACGTTGGGGGCATTTATTTCAAGAAAGGTTTAAAAGCGAGGCAGTTGAAAACGATGCCTACTTTTTGACCGTTTTGAGATATATTCATCAAAATCCGGTAAAGGCGGGAATAACTAAAAGTGTCTCAGAGTTCAGATGGAGCAGCTTTCATGAATATGTTGGAGAACCAGTCTTAACTGACGTTGATTTTGCGCTAAACATGTTTTCACCAGACAATGAAAAAGCACTTGAGTTATTTAAAATATTTATGAATGAAACTAATAATGATCGATGCTTAGATTATGAAGAAAGAGTTAGTGTATCGGATAGCGAAATTAAAGCTATACTTTTACAAAAAAACATTCAAAATATAAATCAATTACTTCAGCTAAACAAACAAGAAAGAAATAAGATAATCAAAGATTTAAAGTCAATAGAAGGGGTGAGCATAAGACAACTGTCTCGATTGACCGGGATATCCAAGAGTGTTATTGCCAGGATCTAACAATAATAA
>DUQX01000050.1 GCA_012837615.1 Bacillota bacterium
ACCGGTTATGAGCCGGTAGCTCTAACCAATTGAGCTATGGGCCCAGAAAAATGGCTCCCCAGGCAGGATTCGAACCTGCAACCTACCGGTTAACAGCCGGTTGCTCTACCGTTGAGCTACTGAGGAAAACCTCAAAGGACAATTCCTATTATAACGGATTAGACTGTTGCAGTCAAGTATTTCGGAACTCTATTTTTTTTATAATTTTAGCCTTTATAATTTTAGTTTAGCCGAGAAAAAAATCTGCAATTCGTACCGATTTTCCTTTTTAGAACAATCCTATTACGAATGCAGATCAGTCGTTCAAAGCAATTTATTCTTCTAATTTTTCCGGGGAGCCGATTTTCTACTTATTCCAAGTAATCTTTCAAACGTTTGCTGCGCATGGGATGCCTTAGTTTGCGCAATGCCTTGGCTTCGATCTGCCTGATACGCTCCCTAGTTACTCCAAAAACCTGGCCTACTTCCTCGAGGGTGCGGGTGCGCCCATCATCAAGACCAAAGCGCAAGCGCAAAACTTTTTGCTCCCGGGGTGTCAGGGTATCAAGAACATCCTCCAGCTGTTCCCTGAGCAGCTCAAAGGCTGCGGCATCAGCAGGTGCCTGGACATCCTGGTCCTCGATAAAATCCCCTAGATGGCTATCATCCTCTTCTCCAATCGGCGTTTCTAGCGATACGGGTTCTTGAGCAATTTTTAAAATTTCCCTAACTCTCTCCACGCTGATATCCATTTCCTGCGCTATCTCCTCCGGCATAGGCTCCCGCCCAAGCTCCTGTACCAGCTGCCGCGAAATTCTGATCAGCTTATTTATGGTCTCCACCATATGCACAGGGATACGAATAGTTCGGGCCTGATCCGCAATGGCCCGAGTAATGGCCTGCCTGATCCACCAGGTCGCATAAGTGCTGAATTTAAAACCCTTACGGTAATTAAATTTTTCAACCGCTTTAATTAGCCCCAGGTTTCCTTCCTGGATTAGATCCAAGAAAAGCATTCCCCTGCCCACGTATTTCTTAGCAATGCTGACCACCAGGCGCAGGTTAGCCTCCGCCAGTCTTCTTTTCGCCTCTTCACTGCCGTCTTCCATTCTTTTTGCCAGCTCGATTTCCTCTTCGGGAGTAAGAAGGGGTATTTTTCCAATTTCCTTGAGGTACATCCGCACGGGATCATTAATACTAATTCCCTCGGGAATTAGATTATCAATCTCTTTTTCCGGAGCTTTAAGATGCTCGTCTTCAACTATCTCTACTTCGGACATTCCCTCAACCACATCAATCCCCTGGCGGGAAAGCTCCTCGTAAAACTCATCGATGGCTTCCGTATTCAAGTTATAGTTCTGCAGTGAATCGGTAATCTCCTTATAGGTAAGGTTGCCTTTCTTTTTGCCCCTTTCAAATAAGGAATTCTGGATTTCCTGAAGAGATATTTTTTTCTCCACTTCTTTAGCCATCAAAATCCTCTCCTTCTCCGGAGCGATAAAGCTCCTCTTCCCGCTTCTTTAAATCCTGAATACGCTGCAGCTTTGCCTCGATTTCATCCCGCTTAACAGTATCCCGCAGCGATTTTATCAGCTTTTCCCTTTCTTCAGCCCAGCTCAGGATTTTAATTTTTCTGATGCAATCCAAAACGATTTTATCAACCTTTTCCTTTTCATCCAGTTGGAGCGGATGAAACATCTTTATTATCAATTTATGCATCTCCTGGTCAGAAAAGTAACTGAGCAGCGCAGCCATTTCAATTTCTTTGCCCTGCCGGTCAAGATCAAACAAATGCTGCACAATCTTCCTGTAGGGCCCTTCTGTAAAGAAAGCCTCATCTATTTCATGTTCCTTAAAATACCTTAGACAGTGCGGATAATGTATAATACAGGTAATTAGCTCTCTTTCGACCAGTTCCCTCAGAGAAATATTATTATCGCTTTTTGATTCTTTATAAACTATACCTCTCTTTAAAGAATTACTATGTATTATTTTCTCCAAGTCTCCTCTTAATACCTCTAGCGACACATTAATTTCTTTTGCTATTTTTTTCAAATATTGCTCACGTTCCAGGGTTTCGGAAATTCCGGCCAAAATTTTGCGGCTTTCTTTCCAGTATTCAATCCGTTCTTCTTCTTTCTGCAAATCATGCTTCTTTTTAATCGTATATAAACGGTATTTTATTATTGGCCTTGCCTTTTCCAGTATTTCCGAGCGAAACGCTTTTTCTCCGTGCTCTTTGATAAAATCAGCCGGATCCTGTCCTTCGGGCAACTGCGCCACCAAAACCTGGCAGCCCTCATTTTTAAGCATTTCTGCGCCCCTGAGCGCGGCAACCTCGCCGCCGGTATCAGCATCAAAGGCTAAAATTATTTTGTTCAGGCGCCCCCTCAACAGAGAAAACTGCTTCTCCGTAAGGGATGTCCCGAGAGGCGCAAGAGCTTCTTTTATACCGTGCTGGTGAAGGAGAAGCACATCCATGTATCCCTCTACCAGCAGGGCAAGCTTCTCCCTCCTGATATGCGGCAGTGCCAGGTGAAAGCCGTAAAGATTTCTGCCCTTTTGAAATAGCGGCGATTCAGGTGAATTGAGATATTTAGGCCCGCCCTGACCCAGGATACGGCCCCCGAACGCGATCACACGCCCGCGGCTGTCCCAGATAGGAAAAATCAGGCGTTCACGAAAATAATCAAAAAACCTGCCCTCATTTTTTTCCCCTGCCAGTCCTCCTTTTACAGCTAGCCTGAGACTATAACCTTTCTTCGACAACCATCCCGTTAACCCCCGCCAGCTGCTATCGGCATAACCCAGGTGAAAATCTCTGATTGTCTGCTCCGTTAATCCCCTCTGGAGAAGATAATCAAGAACCTTTTTTCCTCCGGGGGTTTTCCAAAGAGCATTCTCATAATATTGCCGTGCCAGGAAATGTATTTTTAACAACACTTCCCTCTCCTGCACCTCTTTTTGAGGAACAGCGCTAACCGCATCGATATTGATGCCCACTCTCTCTGCCAAAAGGCGCACCGCCTCGGGAAAACTGCAGTCTTCGATTTGCATAATAAACGTAAACAGGTTCCCGCCATTCTGGCAGCCAAAGCAGTAATATACTTGCTTCTCCGGGGAAACGGTAAACGATGGAGACTTTTCGGAATGAAAGGGACAAAAACCTACAAAATTCCTGCCCGTTTTTTTCAATTCTATATAAGAAGATATCACCTCGACAATATCAAAGCGGTTTCGTATCTCTTCTATCGTCTCACCGGGAATCAAAGCCATTTTATCCTCAGAATCCTCCGAATCCCTCAGGGCGAACAAAAAACCTCATCCCGGAAGAGAGACGAGGTATATTGCCTTAAGCTCAGATATTATGTGAACTCGGATTATTTGACATGTCCCCCTAACAAGAAGAACCCCCTCTCTTCTTCCTAAAAAGAAGTGCTGATTATGAAATTTTGAGCATTTGCCCCGGGTTTTATAAAAACTGTAAACTTAAACATTATATTCTATACTCCTAAAAAAATTCCTGCTAATTTATAAAAAAATATTCGCCCGCTAAGCCGCTCTCCATATTATATACTAATTTCAACTTTTTATTCTTTAAGAACCATTTCAATCTACCTTTTCCAGGGTTTTGGTATAAAGTTCTCCTCAAATACTGCTACGATATAGCGATCGGTCATTCCTGCAATAAAATCGCAGACAGAACGCTCTATTCCGTATTTCTCGCAAAAAGGCTTTGCTTCAGGAGGAAGTTCCTGCGGCCTGTTGATCCAATAATTATACAGAAACTTGATGATAAACTTTGCGTTTTTTTCCTGGTTTTTGGCTGCAGAGCCGATATCGTACACATATTTAAATAGAAACCGCCTGAGGCTCTCCATCACTGCGGATATTTCTCCGCTCATGGAGATCTGCGGCTTGCCCCAGCTGTTTTGGATCAGATCGCGAATCATTGTGTTTAATCTCTGCGAACCGCCTATCCCCAATATCTTCATTTCCTCAGCCGGCAGCTGCTCGCATTTAATAATCCCTCCCCGTAAGGCATCATCTATATCGTGGTTAATATAGGCGATACGATCACAGATTCTGACCAGCTGCCCCTCCAGTGTGAAGGGCATAGATCTGCCGGTATGCTTTAATATTCCATCCCGCACCTCATGGGTAAGGTTTAGCCCGTTCCCCCCTTCCAGATGGTCCACTACCCGCAGGCTCTGCTCATTATGTTTAAACCCCGAGGGGAAAAGCTCGTTCAAGGCCTCTTCGCCGGCATGTCCAAAAGGGGTATGGCCCAGATCATGCCCCAGGGCAATCGCCTCGGTTAAATCTTCGTTTAAGGCCAGGGCCCTTGCTGCAGTACGGGCTATCTGCGACACTTCAAGCGTATGCATCAGCCTCGTCCGGTAATGGTCCCCTTCAGGAGCGATAAAAACCTGCGTTTTATATTTTAAACGGCGAAAAGCCTTTGAATGTATAATACGGTCACGGTCTCTTTGAAAAGCAGTTCTCACATCACACGGCTCCTCAAACCGCTCCCTGCCCCGGCTTTTTCCGCTCAAAGCAGCAAAAGGGGATAAGAGACTTTCCTCAAGCTTTTCAAACTCTTGTCTCAGACGCAATGTACCTCATACCTTTGCGATAAGAATATGATTTACGATAAAAATAATGATTGTTCGTCAAAAAACTTGCCTCAGGGAAGCCGTAGCCTGGCAGACTTGCGCCACCCTCTTGCCGATCAGGACGGCCCTCTTCTGGGCATAAGCATCCTTTTCCGCCGGCTGCCGGGCACAAACACCGTGATGCCCCGGGCTCTCCTCATGGCTGCCACCCACCACGATCATCCCCTGTATAAACATCATATCATGTACCGCCCGCAGGGTTGTCTCCTGCCCGCCATAAGGCGCAGCACCCACAGTCAGAACTCCCCCAACAGTATTCAGGAGCTTCTTTTCGCCTCTTAGGCGGCGCGTCTTGTCCCAAAAGCTTTTCAGCTGCCCTGAAACGCTCCCGAAATACACCGGGCTGCCCACCAATAAACCGTCCGCAGCGGACAACTTCTCCAGAATCTTTTCGTATTCGGTCCCCTCGTAGCAACGGCCACGGCAAGGGTTCTCACACCCAATACAGTAAGGTCTTTCCTGTTTCTCCATAATCTCCTGCACAAAAATCATTTCCGTGCGGGCACCGAGTTCAGCTGCAGCCTTTAAAGCAACTTCCAGCAGATAGGCTGTATTGCCCTGCCTGTGAGGGCTACCATTTAACCCAATTATATACATAAAAAAACCTCCCCTAAAAAAAATTATTTCCATTATATTACCCTTGAAATGAGACCTGGGTTTGTGAGAAAATATAGAAGTGCACCACCCGATCTTGCAACTGGCATACGATAAAGTTAAGGAGGCTGCCTTTTATGACTTCGCCCGGATCTATAAACAAAATAACAAAAAAAATGGTTGCTTATTTGCTGATGTTTACTATATTCTTCGGTACTTTTATTTCCTTTCCTTCCGGGATTCAGGCGCAAGAAGTTTCATTTCCCGATCTGGACTCACAATCCGCAATATTAATGGAATTCTCCAGAGGTGAGATCATCTTCTCTAAAAACGGCAGCGAACCTTTACCTCCGGCAAGCCTGACAAAAATTATGACCCTTCTCCTCTCCTACGAAGCCCTACAAAGCGAAAGGATCTCCTGGGATGAAGAAACCGTCGTCAGCCAGAAAGCCTGGGAAACAGGCGGCTCCCAGATGTTTT
The DNA here is from genome assembly GCA_012837615.1 of Bacillota bacterium. Taxonomy (GTDB): domain Bacteria; phylum Bacillota; class Dethiobacteria; order DTU022; family UBA8154; genus DUQX01. The sequence goes on from DUQX01000050.1 coordinate 5,730, forward strand.
TGGAAATAGGGCAAAAGGTTACCATCGGCGATCTGATCACCGGAATAGCCGTTGTATCTGCCAATGATGCCTGTGTAGCCATAGGAGAACACCTTTACGGCTCAGAAGCCATCTTTGTCCAGGAAATGAACAAAAAAGCGGCTGAGCTGGGTTTAAAAAATACACAATTCCAGAATTCTTCCGGCCTGCCTCATCCCGATCACTATACCACTGCAGAAGACCTGGCGGTATTATCCCGCTATCTGATAAAGAATTTCCCGGAATACCTCAAGCTGCACAGCCAAACCCAGTTTACCTTTAACGATATCGATCAGTACAACCTCAACCCGCTGTTGGGACGCTATCCGGGAGCCGATGGCCTAAAAACTGGACATACTTCGGAAGCAGGACACTGCCTGGCAGGAACGGCAGCCCAGGATGGCCTGCGCTTTATTACCGTGACCATGAATGCCTCCAAAACAGAAAAAAGACTTACGGACAACGAAACAATGCTCAATTATGCTTTCCGCAACTATACACTGGCAAAGATATTGCCCGCAGGCGAAACAATTACCAGTATCAGGGTAACCGGCGGTGAAGAGCGCCAGCTGGATTTAATACTGGAAAATCCATTGGAAACTGTCGTTCCTTTTGACCGCCAGGAAGACCTGAAACTGGAATATAATGTCCCGGAGAGCGCCCCCGCACCGGTCGAAAAAGGCGCTCCCCTGGGCAGCATAGAGGTCCTTCTCGATGGAAAAAAGTTAACGGAGGAACCCCTCCTGGCAGCAACAGATATAGAAAAAGCAGGCACATTCTCTCTTATATTACGTTCTGTAACAGATTTTTTCTCCGGCCTGTGGCAAAAGCTGCTGCAGATAATCAGCAACTTATTGTTTAACTCTCTGGGCCAAAATGGATGATTTTAGGAAATGCTGTTTGGAGAATGTTATTATAGGAAAAAGGTCTTCGTATATGCTTTTTAGCTCCTTTTCCATCTGTGCATCCATTGCCCAAAGGGAAATCGATGGAATCATCCCCGTGGCATGTGGCTTAAGGCTGAGTAGTACCTTTTTTATTCAACACAGCTCTAAAATTTTCCTTCCTACCCTTAAGTCCTTTTTATAATTCCTTTTGAATTTCAATGATTCTCCCCTGTATCATGCCACTTAGCTGTTACAACACAATTTCGTCCTTTGGCTTTTGCTTTATACAGAGCATCATCTGCCTGTTTTAAAACATCTTCGACATTGTTTCTATTATTAATATCACCATAGGTTGACGCCACTCCAATGCTTACGGTAAAACTAATTTCCTGTTTCTCGTAAATAACTTTTTTTCTTGACACAGCCTCCCGAAATTTCTCTGCAGCACCTTTTGCCTCATCCAAAGATGTATTCTTTAAAAGTACAGCAAATTCTTCCCCTCCTAAGCGTCCAGCAAAATCGGTTTTTCGGAAACCAGTCATTATCATATTTCCCATTTCACGAATCACTTCATCTCCCGCTGCATGTCCAAATGTATCGTTGATGTTTTTAAAAAAATCTAGATCAATCATAATGAGTTAATTTCAAAGAAACGCTTTTCTCCATCAATCATCACAGAAAATTCCTGGGTAGTATCACTTTTGAAAATTTCCAGTAACTCCGGTTCCCGATTAAATAAATGCTCTATAGGATAGTTATCTAATGAAATATTTAATGCTCCAAAAAAATCTTTAGCAGCCTTGTTGTAATCTATCAGCCTTAGCCCTGATTCCAATATCATCATGCCATCCAGACTGTTTTCAAAAACTGTTTCTCGAGCGAGAGCTTTTATTTCTAAAAAATCATATTTTATAATGCCATAACCAATAATAAGTATTGAAATGGGCATTATTATAGCCGTAAAATCAATTATCCACTTATCGTAAATAAAAAGAATCAACATAATACCGATAAGAGGAAGCAGGGAAGCAAAAAAGAAAACCATAAATTGGGATCTGGTGTAGCCAGACCCTTTTTTTCGATATCCTAATACCGCTACAAATAGGTAAAGACTAAGTAATAATTTCACGAAAAACACCTTATATAAATTTGGATCCTTGGTAAAATCTTCTTTGCTCCATATAAAATTTACTATAAATGTTTAAGTAAAGCTACCCATTTATTGATAACCATCAAGGAATCATTTAAGCATCGCATAACAAAATATTAACATTCTTTAACATATCTTTCACTAGTTATCAAGCAACAATATGTTTTTTTCCATACAAACGGCTGGCTTAATAGTGAAGCGCGGAAACAGTTCTGTTGCTTCTCTGGTTAAGTTTTAGAAAGATTGGTTTAGGGTAAACTCCTAGGCCAATCTTTGCCGGTTGATAATCCCCCCCACCAGGATAGCGCAACGTATGTGTATAAGGGAAAGCACCAACTAAAAAGGTCATATATCTTGCTTTAATTAAAAAACAATATTACAAAAATAAGGTACTGCCTCTTAATTCATAAGCGACAGTACCCTTGTTCTGCCTGATTATTCATGAGTCACATAAATGCCTTGAACTTGCATGCTCATCAATACTAGTTTATTTTACATTTTTTAGCCTTTGTTATTGTTTAAAGCTGCCTGTGCTGCCGCCAGTCTGGCGATCGCCACACGAAACGGGGAGCAGCTCACATAGTTTAATCCTACCTTATGACAAAACTCGATTGATTGTGGGTCGCCCCCATGTTCACCACATATTCCCATCTCTAAATCTTTCTTCCGCTCCCTGCCGGAGGTCACTGCTTGGGAGATCAGGCTTCCCACTCCTTCCCTATCCAGCACCATAAAGGGATTATCCG
>DUQX01000051.1 GCA_012837615.1 Bacillota bacterium
AAAGGAGTATTCCATGCTAAAAAATGAGAGTTATAGGGGTTTCTTCAAATTTGTTTGATAGGGAGGTAAAAGTATAAAGTACAGAGGAATTAAGAACACATTTCCATATATTCCGGTTAAAATCCACTTTCCCGGATAAAAGGCATAAAAAAACCCCCGAGAGTGATTCCGGGGGGCATGAGGGGTTAATATATTTCCTATATGCGGGAATAATGCCGCTATAAGGGGGTTTCCATGGGGGGCTCCCCCTCCTCGACCAGAATCCGTCCCATAAAGCGGGACATAGATGCCCGGTCCAGAGCATTTTCCATGACATCTTCGGCCTTGATCAAACCCATCCCAAAGAGGTGCTGCAGATGGTTGTCCATCGTCCTCATGCCTGATTTTGCTCCGGTTTGCATCATAGAGTAGATCTGCTGGATCCTGCCTTCCCTGATCAGGTTGCGGACCGCGGAGGTGTTAGCGAGAAATTCCACCGCAGCTATCCTGCCCTTACCGTCCTTGCGCGGCAGGAGACGCTGAGCGACGATCCCTATCAAGCAGTTGGCCAGTTGCACGCGGATCTGTGGCTGCTGGCTCTGTGGAAAGATCTCGATTATACGGTTGATAGTCCGGGGAGCATCCATCGTATGCAGGGAAGCCAGGACGAGGTTTCCGGTCTCGGCGGCGGTCAGCGCAATGGATATAGTTTCCGGATCCAGCATCCCGCCTATCAAGATTACATCGGGATCCTGACGCAGCGCTGCCCGCAGGCTGGCGGGGAAAGATTTGCTGTCGGAGCCGATCTCCCTCTGGTTGACGATGCTTTTCTTGTGAGTGTGAAGGTACTCTATCGGATCTTCCAGGGTGATGATATGGCAGTTTCTTTCCTCGTTAATAAGATCTACCACGGCTGCCAGCGTGGTAGTCTTGCCGCTTCCGGCCGGGCCGACAACCAGGAGCAACCCTTTGGAGCGCAGCGCCATTTTTGATACTATATCGGGAAGCCCCAAGGAGGTTATCTTCGGCACTTCCGTATTGATCACCCTGATCGCCATGCTCATGGTTCCCCTCTGGTGAAAAGCATTTACGCGGAAACGGCCTAATCCCGGGAAACTGTGAGAGAAGCCTACTTCCCCTTTTTTTTTGAAAAGGCCGATTGTCTGTTCATCCAGCAGCTGTTCCACCAGCCTGTGGGTGTCCTCCGGCTTTAACGGAGTATCTGTTAAGCGGGCCAGGATGCCGTCCATCCTGGCAGTTGGAGGCACCCCCACAGTAATATGTAAATCAGAAGCCTTTCGCTCTACCGCCAGTCTTAAAAGCTCATTGATATCCATTTTTCTCCTCCTCGCTCTGCACTTTTAGCTCAACTATCAGGAAGCATAAGCCGGTTATCGCTTCCTGATGTAGATGACGGAATATTTATCCCTGTAAGCTTCGTCCCACAGGGAGGAATCCCTCAATACGAGATCCTTTGTCCCGCCGGTTTCCGTAAGGACGGTTTGAGCGTTTTTTTCGGCGATAGCGTCCCCAACCGCTTTTTCTGTCTTCGTTAAATTGAGGAAGTCGTCAAAGACCTCGCCGTAGACATCGTTTCTGCCGTCAATATAGACCGGGATTCCCTTCCAGATCAGATATCCGCCCCAACCGTGATCATTGTATACTTTTTCACAGCCATGCTGTTCGATAAAGTCCAGCGCGCCCACCGGATAGCCCCCCTCGCGGGCAACTTCATCCAAATCAGCAGGCAACCCTCTGACGGGGATAATGGCAACACCGGCTGCAAGCGCTAGCACCATAAGTCTTTTCAGGCTTCCTGCCTCCAGGCGAAACTTTAGCAGTCCGAGCAGCGCGGCTGTGCTCAATACCGCATAGGGAGAATAAATCCTCGACATGAGCGCCAGCGCCCAGAATCCCCCCGCACGCATAAAGGCGAGCTCTTTCTCCTTCCCCTGCCGGACGGCCAGAAAGAGAATAACAATGGAAACAAAAAAAACCAGCGCAAGAATGTTAAAACCAAAAACATAAGGCATCCAGCTGGAGATGTTTTCGCGGTACTGGCTCGATAACAGCCCTTCGCATACCGCGTATCTCCAGAGACCTATTCCGTGCGGGTTACACAATGTACCTGCTGACGCTGCAACAAAAGCGGCCAGGCGACGGTAAAGAATTTCTCTTTTATCCTTTATTTTCCCTTCCTTAAAGATCAGCAACCATATTGTTTCCGCAAAAAGCAACAGAGGAAACATGACGGCCGTTGAATGGATGTTACCCCACAAAAGAGACAGCGCTCCTGCCAGCAGGATATCCCGCGGGCCCCACTCCCCGCGCAAAGAGAGATAAAGGTAAGCTGCAAACAGGGCATAGACTCCCGCCTGGGGCCAGGGCTTTAGCCATCCGACGAGCAGCAGCACGGCAATCCCCCCGGCGGCAGAAGCTCTTTCATCCGGGGCACCAACAGCCATGAGCCCGGCCCGCACCAGTATACCGGCGGCAAAAACCATGAGCAGGGCCACCCCCCCCAGGCCTAACACGCCTGTGTAACGGTAGGTTAGGTACATCAGCGCCTCCCAGAACCACTGGTGCGCCGTCCAGGGCCGGCCGTAAACGCTCCAGCTATAAATGTCCGTCCCGGGAACCGCCCGGTTGGAAACGATCCATTCCCCGACTTTCAGATGCCAGAACACATCAGGATCCGCTATCCAAAGCGAGGTGATAGCAACGATCAGGGAACACCCGAGGATAAAAAGCATTCCCCATTTTTTCTTAGCAAACATATCTCTGCCCCCCCAAGAAGATTAATTATAATTAAAGTGTGAGCAGTACCACCTCGGAAGTTATCCTGACTAAATCCCCTCCAGTTTTATTCGGTCACCGACAGCAGTCTGGGTTAGGCTGAGGGTGCCCGCCGGGGCCTCGATCACAAAGCAGGCGCTTTTTGCGCCGGAACTTATTTTATTGGGCTTCAAATTTTCCACCATCCGGCATATACGGCCCTTACCGTCCACAAAAACCACATCGATGGGAAAAGCCATCCCCACCGTATGCACCGACCGGCAGGGCTTGATGATGATCCCTTTTCCCGGGGGGAGCAGCTTCCGCCCCAGCAGACCCCTGAGGCGCCGCCCAAAAGTGCCGCACAGTTCCGCTTCCTCCAGGATGGCCCTGCTTTTAGACAAATTCAGCACCCGGAATTTTTGCATCATATCCTCCCTTCAAGAACATCTGTTCCGTCTGTTTTTTTATCCCGGTACCACTTTCCATAGGGGTTAATGTACTGGAAAAAGAACTCCCCCGAAGTAAATTCGTCGGAATGGAACAGCTCCTTCCTGGTGAGGATCTCTCCTTCAAATTCGATGATCCCGGGAGCCGTGCACTCCAGAATCAACCTGAGGGGATAGGATCTATGCAGCAGGGCCTGCCACCCTTGAATATATGGCCGGCAATTGTTTTCCCAAACTTTTTTGATGATGATATCATAGTTATATTTGCTGCCCTCCAGATAATAATCCGCGTTCTTATTTTCAGGATTAAGGGAGATTATCACGGTATTTTTGCGAGTTTTACCGATCTTGATTTTTTGGGGCAGTTTTTCCCCGGGTTTGCTGTTTCTTGAATATAATAGAATGCCGTCGACTTTTTTCCGCGGGTAAACCAGAAGTCGGTAGAGCAGCAGCCCTAGCGCGTAAAAGATAATTCCTGAAATTGCTATTATAGACACGGACTGAAGCGCCAGGAGTATGTAGCGGTAAGAATTTCTGAGAAAAGCCTCTCCCGGGGTCAATATCTCCAGGCCAAACTCCAGGACGGAGGGCTCTATCGCAGTCAGGCTGTTTTCCGATGTGAACACAACCGGGAAAGAGTATAGTCCCGTTTCCAGCCCGCCGTAGGCGCTAAAATCCAAGGGTACCGTCTTTGAGGCGCCGGGCTCAAGTGATATTTTTGAAAGGCCGAAACTGCCTATTTCATGGCGCTGTTCCCAAAGCAGGGTTTCCTGAAAAAGTGAGTCGTTCGTAATCTTTAACGAAAAGGTGAGATCTTTGCCGGGGGAGGTCCATCGCCTACCACCGGAGAGGCCGAGGTAAATCGTTCCCGGAGGGTGAACGTCAACCATCCCCAAATTCTTTTCCAGGAAAAACTCTGTTCCCCTGTACTCACCGACAGCCAACAGGGAGGCCGCAGCCGGGCCCAGGTCATTTAAAGTAAGGCGGTTGGACCAGATGCCGTCGCCCTGTCTGATATCCCCGTGTTCCTGCCTGCCATCGTCAAAGAGTTGCAGGGAGACACCCGCGCCGCTGTCGTAATCCAGGTGGAGGCTGAACCTATCGACTTTAAAATTGCTCCCTTCGGCAAGCCTTTTTCCCCCAATGCTCATCGAGCCCGTAACGACGATCTCTTCGCCCAAGCGGTAACCTTCGTCTGTCCAAAAATCCGTAACCAGCGAGGGAAGCACCCTTACGTACAGCCTGGAAGCGACTGTGCTTACCGTTTTCCCGTCGAGAAGAAGGCGCAACAGCAGCTCGTAAGTGCCTTCACGGTCGGCGCCTTCATAGGTTCCGGTATAATAGCCGCCATTTTCAGCAAGGGGGATAATCGTTTCCTCTTTGCCGCCGGGCTTGATAACCTGTATTTCCACACCGAGGGGCATATCCACCAGATATTCCCCGCCGGTAAGCTTTACTTTAAAGTGCACGGGTTCGTTTGCGGGGTGCTGCGAAGAGGGCTGGGGTTCTTCAAGCCAGGCTTTGAGCGAAAGATCCGTACTACCCAGAACCCTGACTTCTCCGTTGCCTGAAAGAACGGCCTTCCAGCTCCCCTGGTGTTTGCCCGGCTGTCCGGAGATTACTGCCAGACTGTAATTGTCGCTATTATTTACCGTTACCCCTTCGACGGCCTCCCCCTCACCCTGCGGGGGGACGAGGGAAAGCCCGCAGCTTCCCCCGGAAAGGTTTACGGCAACGATGTTTACCTGCCGGGTATGCTCGTCCACGTTAAATTCAAAGGACTGCGGGGCTCCAGCGTTGAGATCGTAAGTCGTTTCCAGCAGGTTTCTGCGGTTCTTCAGGTTCCCAAGCAGCTCAAAAAAGCTGACCAGTAGCTCACCCGGCTCCTGCAGCAGGTAATAATCGCCCTTGGTGTCAATAGACAGCCTGCTGATAACCTCGGGATCTATCTCTTCTCCAAAACCTACCGTATAAATCGGGTAGCCTTCCAGTGCAAATTCCGATACTTTTTTCCAGAGAGATTCCATGTAGGAAGCCATAAATGCCGGTTCAGCTTGGCGGCGCGCGGGGTCGGGATCCGGCTCTCCATCGGTTAGCAGCACCACTGCCGGGCGAGCACCTGCGATCTCAGCCTCCTGAAACTGCGCGTATGCCGTCTCCAACGCCTTGAGAAAATCTGTATTGCCACGGGGCTGCAGCTTCGGGGAGAGGATATTCTTGATACGCTCCTTGTTGGCAGTGCTCTCCAGCCGCTGCATGGGAACAACTACCTCGGCATCATGGTCAAAAGTAATCACCCCCAGGTAATCTTCGGAGCTCAGCAGGTCAATAAAAATTCGGCCGGTGGTCTCCCGCAGCATTTGCGGATCCGTATAGCGCATGCTGCCGGAAACATCTATAACCAGCATGACAGCCAGGGTCTCCTGCGAAAACCCGGACTCCGCCTGTAGCGTGCCGGCGAAGCAAAAAGGCAAAGCCAAGCAAATTAGCATAATTAATGCAAGTATCATGCTGCGTTTCTTTCCACAGAGCATAATATTCATTCCTTTACATGGTTGTGAATGTCTGCATAATCTTGATAAAGGCAGGCCCAAGAAGGACTACGAAAAGCGTCGGGAAAATAAAAAATACCAGCGGGAAAAGCATTTTTATCGGGGCTTTCATGGCGGCCTCTTCAGCGCGCTGCCTGCGTTTCTGACGCATGGAGGATGCCTGGATGCGCAGCGTGTTGGCAATATTGCCCCCCAGCTGCTCGGCCTGGATAATTGCGCTGATGAAGCTGCTCAGGTCCGGCACACCTGTCCGTCTGACGATACCGCGCAGGGCCTCCTCACGGGGTTTGCCCAAACGCATTTCCTCCAGGGCGCGGGCAATCTCTTTTGAAAGCGCTCCGGAAGCCTGCTCCGTTATTCTCTTGAGGGACATATCGAAGCTGAGGCCGGCTTCAACGCTTACCAGGAGCAGATCCAGGATATCCGGCAGCGTTTTTTGAATTTCTTTCTGCCTTTTTAACGCCCTGCTATTAATCATATTATAGGGCAGCATAACCCCTATAAAAACAGCTAAAATAAAAAGGAGAACACTGCGTGAACCCTCGATTTGTCCCTTCCAGACCAGGATAGCCACTAAAAACCCGAGCAGGAATGTGATTCCCACCTGCAGGGAAACAAAGCTGTTAAAGGTCATGTTCCAAGGGCTGCCGGCATAGATAATCTTTTTTTCGATATTATTGCGGATCTCTCTGGGGGTCAGATTGCCCAGGTAAGTACCGATATTTTTATAGGCCGGAATGATCAACCTTTCCAGAAAAGATTTCTTCAGCTCATCTTCTTCATCCAGCCCTTCACCCATTTTCATAATTTCCGAAAGCCTCTCCCTGACCAGCCCTTTGCTATACATAAAACCGTCAAAGATGGCAACCACAAACAGCACTATTGTAGAAAAAACCAGGATATTAATCGCCCAGGACATCATTACACCCTCTTTACAGCTTTACTAAACGTCTATCTTAATAATCTTGCGGATAACCATGATACCGAAAACCTGCATGATGATAGCAAAAACAAGCATGATCAGCCCCAGCGTTTCCCGCACCAGCGTCAGCATGTACTCCGGGTTCGTGGCCATCAGAAAGGCAGCCACCGCCACTGGGAGGATGATAATAATAATTGCGGAGAGCCGCCCCTGCGCCGTCAGCGTCTGTATTTCACCCTTTATTCTCACCCTCTCGCGAATAGTATGGGAAATATTATCGAGAATCTCGGCCAGGTTGCCGCCCACCTGTTTCTGAATGAGCAGCGCGGTGATCACCAGGTTCAGATCATCGCTCTCGTTCCTCTCCCCCAGATTGCGCAGCACTTCTTCCAGGGGTTTCCCCATGCGGTTTTCCCAGATGACGCGGGCAAACTCTTTCCCGATAGGAGGGGGCATCTCCCTGCTTACCACGGACATGGCCTGGGGAAAACTGTAACCGGCCCTGAGACCGCTGGATACGATGGTCAGCGCTTCGGGCAGCTGCTGCGTCAGGGTTTCTGCCCTCCTGTTTTTCTTAAGCTCGATCACCATATCGGGAATTTTGAGGCCGAGAATCCCGGCGGCCAACCCGAAAAGCAAGGTGTCGCTCAAAAGAAAGACCAGGAGGGATAGCGCTGCTGCAGAAAAAATTGTCAGCCCGATAAATTCTTCTGCGCGCATTAAAACATGAGCCTTCAGCAGTTTTTTTTGAATTGAATTGAGGTTGTCCCGGCGGGAAAGGGCCGTCCCCAGCGTTCCCAAAAAGCGCAGGAAATCCCTTTTAAAATCCCTGTTAGCGGCAGCTTCAGTCTGCTGCAGGGCACCTGGAGACAATTCTGTATGAATTTGCAGCCTTTCCAATAAAGCATAGCGTGAGGCAAAAAGGAGCCGGTGAAGGCCGGTGATCAGGAAAAACACGGTAAAAAAAGCACCGCCAAGAGCGAAATAGTACACCATGTCTAATACCTCCTGAAGGGGGCATGGATATTTTTGCCCTCAAAAACATCCATGGGGACTCTTTCTCCGCAAGCATTGAGCTTTTCAATACATTTCGGGATAATGCCAGTAGCCCTGTGGTTCCCGGTAACGTAACCCTTTTCGTTGAAACCGGTCTGATCATATATAAAAATGTCCTGCATGGTAATTGTATCTCCTTCCATGCCAACCACTTCTGTAATGTTGACAATTTTGCGGCTGCCGTCCATCATGCGTGACTGGTGTACGATCAGGTCCACGGCTGAGGAGATCTGCTCGCGAATGGCCCGCAAGGGGAGATCCATTCCTGCCATCAGCACCATTGTCTCCAGCCGTGCCAGGGTATCTCTGGGGTTGTTGGCGTGCAGCGTGGAGATAGAACCATCATGGCCGGTATTCATGGCCTGCAGCATATCCAGCGCTTCGCCTCCCCTGACCTCGCCGACGATAATGCGGTCCGGGCGCATGCGCAGAGAGTTGATTACCAGGTCCCTGATGCTGATGTATCCCTTGCCTTCAATATTGGGAGGGCGGCTTTCCAGCGTTACCACATGCTCCTGCCGCAGTTGCAGTTCCGCGGCATCTTCGATGGTAACAATCCTTTCCCTGTCAGGTACAAAACTGGAAAGGACGTTTAGAGTAGTGGTTTTACCGCTGCCGGTTCCGCCGGAGACGAGAATGTTAACGCGTGCGCGCACACAGGACTTTAAAAATCTGGCCATCTCCCTGCTCATGGTCCCGAAGGTGATTAAATCATCCGAGGTAAAAGGGTCCGCGGCAAACTTACGAATCGTCAAAGTCGGGCCCTTTACCGCAAGGGGAGGTATGATGGCGTTCACCCGGGAACCGTCCGGCAGACGTGCGTCGACCATGGGTGAGTTATGGTCAATTTTTTTCCCCAGGGGGGCAAGAATTTTATCGATCGTGTTTAAAACATGAGCATCGTCCCTAAAGTTTATATCCGTCTTTTCGATCCTGCCGTCCCGCTCCACATAAACCTGCCGGCAACCGTTGACCATTATTTCAGAAACGGTCGGATCGTGGATAAGTGGATTGATTGGCCCGTAGCCAAATACTTCATCTGCAACGTATTTCATAACCTTTTGCTTTTCAGATTGCGAAAGAGTGCAGCCGTATTCTTCAATTACCATCTCCAGGGTTCTGTTGGCCTGGCTTAAAAACTGTTGTTTCTGGAATGCATTTATTTTTTCAAGGACAAGAGTATCGTCTACAGCGTCTATTATTTGTCGCAGCGTTTCCGCCGCGATATTTTCGAGCTCTTTTCCTTTGCTAAACGGTTTCGCCGGGGCGGGTTTTGTTTCTTTGATACGCTTTTCCCCGCTGCTACGGCTCGCCCCATTGTATTGGAATGGTTGGTTCGATTGCAACTTTTTAACCACCTTTCATTAGCAGCTTTATCGCGCTTTTGCAGATATACCATTTCCCTTCTGCGGAAAAAAAAGCGCCTTATTCGGGGACCTCGACTTGATCATAATATGCGGCCTTGCCCGGCAGTTTGAACCGCGACTTTTTTTTATTCGGCGCTTCCCGGGCATCACCGGCAATCCTGCGCACCAACCCCTGAAAACTGCGGCTTACTGCTGCACGGTGGTAAAGCAGCACAACGGGTATCCCCTTATTTAAAGAAGAGGAAACGAGCTTGTATTCAGCCGGTATGGTGGCAAAGATGCTGTGATTCAGTGTAGTCTCTACGTCCCTGGGCTTGATGTCGCTACGCTTTTCCGCTTTATTTAGGAGCAGCTTGATCTTGTGGCGGGGATACTTCAGCGAGTTTAAAGAAGTCAGGCAAGCCTTAATATTGCGTATGGTGGCCAGATCTTGCGTAGTAACCAGCATCAGCAGGTCTGCCTCCTGGAATGCCGGATCAACAGCACTGTAAAACCTGGCCGGCATATCCACAACTACATAATCATAAGCGCTCTGCAGCACTTTGATAATCAGCCCGGTGTGCTCCTCATTAATAAACTCCGTCATCTGCGGCTTCGCGTTGGCCGCCAGGACTTTGATCCCCGACCGGTGCGGGATAAGGTAACTCTCCATCAATTCCTGGTCCAGATTGCGGATCTCGTTGACCACATCGTTGATCGTGTAGCGCGGGATAAGATTCAGAGCCAGCGCTGCGTTGCCGAAGTCGAGGTCCAGATCAATAAGGACTACTTTTTCGCCGGTATGCTGGGCCAGGGAAACCGCCAGGTTGGTAGAGATAAAAGTTTTACCCACCCCGCCCTTGGTGCTGAATACCGGGATTACCTGTCCCTGCCGGCTTTTCTTCCGAAGGGCGGGAGTTTTATCACGCTGGATGACCTGCTTTTTCTTTTCCATCTGATAGCTCCGGTAGATTGAATCTACCAGTATCGCAGGGGTAAATGGAAAAATCAGGACATCTTTGGCGCCGGCAAAAATGGCCTTGCGCATGGTATCTTCCCTGAGCTCGCTCTCTATCATAATCATTGAGATCCAAGGAAAGGAGGTGAAAACCTGTTCTGCCAGCTTGTAACCGTCCCCGGGAATAGAGGCACCGATGAGCATGACATGCGGGTTGACCTGCTCTATCATATTGAGCGCTTCTTCTGCAGAACCCGCATTCCCTTCCAGGACAATATATTCAACATTGGATAGGATATCGATGATATTCGCCTTTTTTACAGGCTCATCTTCTACCACAAAAACCTTAATGCGTTCCAATTTAATCACCTCTTCCTAAAAGATTCGAAGTTCTCGGCACTGTAGCAATCAAGTTCAACTATATTTTCATCCAGCGGCGAACGGAGCGTTAAATGAAATGTCCCCCACTGGTTGGCATAGGCCAGGACCTCAGCCTGTCCGGGGGTAACACCCAGGGTTACTGTGCTCACCAGCTGCTTTTCTTCATTGTCCTGCTCCTGCGTATACTCCCCCGTCGCCAGTACGAGAACGTTTTGTGCAACAGTGTATACCGCCTTCGTTTCGTTTATTTCCCGGTCATCGTAGGCAACTATCACGTCAACCCTGTCTCCCGGCGAGATATAACCGGAAACGCCGGACACCTCGCTAACCGGGATGGAAATACCGCGCAGCTGCTCCGGTATACGGTAGGATAAGCTGGCACGCCTCTTTTCCGTAGCGATCCGGCTCCCCAGCACCTGCTCACCTTTTACAATGTCAGACCTGGAAATGCCTCCCACAGCCTCATCTATGCTCGTTAAAGCTTCGGGGTGCACGGCATCCTCCGGGATCAGCTCGGTGGTAAGCATCTCTGAAGTAATTCTCGTATGCTGCGGTATGGTACTTTCTGCCACAACGACGCTAATTTGGGAGGCACCGGCAAATGCCGCCTCCCCGGACTGCATAGCCTTCATATGCTTGTTTAAAGCTAATACGGTTATGAGGCCGATAATAACCGCAACAATTAATAAACGTTTGTTGGCTTTCAAGGGGTGACGCTCCTTTCTCTTTTGTATACAGATTGAATATCTTTTAAGTATCTATTCAACCAAAGCAATGCCTTTTAGCCCAAAATCACCTGGAGCATCCGGATCTATATCCCCTGCTCCAACGGTTTCAATAAACCTGCCTCCTAATATATAATTGCTTCCTTGTTTTTCCTGGAATGTAAATTGAATGGCAGCAAACCCTATAACTTCTACCGGGAAACCCTGCCCTCCACCTGGATCTCCGTCCCAATCTTTAATAATTGGGACATATACTATAGTTTCATTATCAATTAGGTTTTGTACAGCTCTTTTTACACCTGGAACATTGCCCTGGTTAACATAAATATCTTGCCCCAAGAAAATTTCGTTCTGGCAACCATGCTCCATATCCCGCTCTATAGTAGCATCCTTCCAATCCTTTTTATTTGATGAGAAAAACACATAACCCCAAGTGCCGGGTCCTTGTGATCCAAAATAAGCAAGCCAGGTATTATCCGGATTTTGTTTTGCTTCATTCCATATAGATTCATTCAACCCCACAGGCCTAAGACCGCTCATTCCGGTTATTGGCCCAACTGCTGCTTTAGCTCTCGCTGCTATGTTTGCATTGCCAAACCCCAGCACATTGGCAAAAAAAAGATTATGATTATCTTTCAATTTTACCGTAACATAACGATCATCAAAATCGATATCTTCAATCTCATCGCTATCCAGGCCATTAGCTAAAACGTACTCTTCAACTTTACCCTTTACATCATTACCGTCTATTAACTCCCGTGCCCCCGCCAATGTTGCTGCATCAGCTATATTCTGTAAGTTCCTTTTTTGAAAAAATATATACCCTACATCTATGGTACAAGCAGTGATCGCCAACAGCACAACCATTGCAACGGCCATGAGAACAACAGACTGGCCCTTTTCATCACCATAAAAGCGATTTAG
>DUQX01000052.1 GCA_012837615.1 Bacillota bacterium
CCTATATTCTGAAGTATCCACATTCCCGGGTTGCACAGTGTACGCGCGATATTGCTATGCGCCTCCTATCGGGTGAAGAAGGGTTTTCTTCAGTACAGAAGAGGGAGGAAGGATTTTTAAGACGCCTCCTCCGGTTATGGAGGTGAACTGTTTTGAAAAACCTGGTACGAGAAAATATGCTCCTGGAAGTTTATGATCAAAACAATAATATTTATAAAAGCATTGTGCAGGAGGTTAATGAGGAGAATTTTGCTATCGGAGTCCCCACGAAAAAAAACGAGCAAGTTGCTTTAAACGAAGGCCAAATCCTGGGTTTAAAGTTTGTTCTGGAGGATGCCCTTTATTATTTTCAGAGCAAGGTTGCCGGGGTTAAAATAAGCGGGCAGGTTTTGCTTTACCTTATATCCTGGCCGGAAAAGGTGCAGCGGCTCCAGAGACGAAAACATTTCCGTTTTCCCTGCATGATAGATTTGTTTTACTGGCTTTTGCCTAAAAGCGGAGATTTATCTCACGGGCTACCATTGAAAAGTAAGGACGGTAAGGAAAACGCGGGAAAGAAAAAAAAGGGGCAGCTTAGCGTTGACAGGGATGAACAGGAGTTCCTTTTGCGCTGGGCTGAATCTTTGGGAGAACCCCAAAAGGCGGAAGCCATCGATATTAGCGGCGGCGGTTTACTGATGGTTACGGATCGCAAGCTGTTGCTGGGGGACAGGCTTCTTTTACGCTTCTTTCTCAAGAGCAACCGGGAAGCCAAAGAGATAATAGTAAAGGGAAAAATATCGCGGGTTAATATTTTTACCGTCGGTAAGTTGGAACGCTACAGGTACGGGGTCAAGTTTTTGAATATTAACGAAAAGACACGAGATGAAATTATCGGTTTTATCTTTGCCAAATCAAGGGAAAGGATTCGCTAGGGAGGATGACGGTGGAAGAGCTTTGGCAAAAATATATTCAGAGTAGGGATACGGAATTAAGAGATGCTTTAATTCGAGAACACTTGCCTCTCGTGAAAAAAATAGCGGGGCGCCTTTCTATAGGTTTGCCCTCACATGTGGAGGAGGAAGAGCTTGTTGCCAGCGGGGTCGTCGGCCTGCTTGAAGCCCTGGAACGCTATGATCCTTCCTATGAGGCGGGGTTTAAAACATTTGCCACCTGGCGTATTCGCGGTGCAATGTTGGATGAATTAAGGAGAATAACTTGGATGCCCCGTTCAATATACAAGCGCTGGCGGAGGCTGCAGGATATGGAGCAGAAAATGAGCAACAGGCTTGGGAGGGAGCCTTCTTTGGAAGAGCTGGCCGATGAACTTCAGTGGTCTCCCGAAGAGGTGGCGCAGATTTATAATCATATGAATTGTTGTTCCCTGGTATCCCTGGAATCGCTGCTTTTTGACCCTTCCTTCTCCGCTGAACAGCCCGAAAAGGCCTTATCCGGTAGCGGTCCTTTTATAACTCCTGAAGAGAGCTTGGAGAAAAGTGAGCGGCGTGAGGCCCTCAGCAAGGCCATTGAAGGGCTTTCTGAAAGGGAGAAACTGATACTGGCCCTCTATTATAAAGAGGAGTTAACTTTAAAAGAAATCGGCCAGGTAATTAAGGTTTCAACGGCCAGGGTATCTCAGATACATGCCAGGTCTTTACTGAACCTCAGGAAAAAACTTCAAGGGGAAGGTTATCAGAGTTAATAAGCGGCTTTTTATCTAACGGTTAAGGGGGCTGGAAGGCATGTTGTATCTGGGCATTATCATAGGATTGATAGCCGGTGTTTTGTTTGTCTGGTGGTTTGCCCGCAAGGGGCCTCCGCCGGAACCATTTTTTTTACGTTTCCTGAGCATGGAAAAAAGGTCTGCGCGTCTTGATACGCGGCTTATGTTGCACGAATTGCACTCTAAAGTAAACGATCTTTTTCACCAGGTCCGCAGGTTGGACGCGGAACTGCAGGAGCTGCAGGGGATAGTATTTACTTTCGTTAAGAAAGAAGAGCAGACCGGAGAACCGGACCGCAGGGTGGAGATTCACCGCCTCTATAAAGAAGGCCTTTCCCCTGATGAAATAGCCCGGAGGCTCAAGCTGGGTAAGGGAGAGGTAGAGTTTGTCCTTTCACTTAATAACAAACCCTCGTGGGTAATCGGTGCAAAGTAGGGTTAAAAGAATAAAAAAACAGCCGATATAGTTTGTAGCGGTTGTCGCGAGGAGGGATTATGTGCGAGGACTTTATAATGCTTCGGGATCCATGCTGGTAAACCAGGTTCGTTTGGAAAACATCAGCAATAATTTATCAAACCTGAATACCCCTGGGTTCAAGCGAAGCGAGACACTGGTAAGGTCGTTTCCGGATGTTTTGTTGTATTGTATTGAAAAAAATCAGGAAGGCGGGGGTGCCTTTTCACCTGTTGGGCGTTTGGCCCAAAACGTTGCTGTTGAAGAAACTCCTTTTATACAATCTGACGGTGCCCTTAAGCTGACGGGCAGGCAACTGGACCTGGCATTACAGGGGCCCGGTTTTTTTGCTGTAGATACTCCCCGCGGAGTGCGCTATACCAGGGACGGTCATTTTGGAGTTAATGCCGAGGGGGTCCTGATTAACTCCGGGGGGTATCCCGTGCTGGGCGAAACAGGGCCGCTGGTATTGCAAAACGACCGGCCGGAAGTGGACCGGCGGGGAAATGTTTATGAAAATAGAGAAATAGTCGGCCGGCTTCAGCTATTAGAATTTCCCGAAGAAGAGCTTCTCTGGAAAGAGGGTAACAATCTTTTTCAGGCACCTGTTGATGTAAATCCTTATTTTTCCGAATCGACGGTTGTCTTCCAGGGATATTTGGAGGAATCCAATGCTGATCTTGCCAGGCAGATGACCGATTTAATTAAGGTCCGCCGCAGTTACGAAGCTTCACAGAAAATTGCCCAGGTTTATGATCGCCTGCTCTCAAGAGCGGCTAACGAGCTGGGCTCCTTAAGATAAAGGGAAAGGCTCTTTTTATGCAATTATGCAGGCCTGATCCCAGGAGGTGTTTGGATGCTTAAGTCTATATCCGGCAGTTATACGGGTATTCGGAGTTATCAGCAAATGCTGGATGTGGTCGCCAATAATATCGCAAATGTAAATACTACCGCTTATAAGGAGAAAGGGGTTTCTTTCCGGGAACTGAGCTATAGGGCCTTGGCGGAGCGCCGTTTGCCGGTTTCAGGAGGCCCTGCGGCGGTTTCGCTTGGAGGAAAGGGAACGGCCCTTTGCAGCACAGCTTCCCTACAGGAAGAAGGTACCCCTGTTTATACCGGCAATCAGCTGGATTTGGCGATTGAAGGTGAAGGGTTTTTTCGAGTTATCAGGCCGGATGGGAGCTATGCTTATACCCGCAGTGGAACTTTTTTTCTTGATGCAGGGGGAAATATTGTTTTGCCCGGGGGAGGGCGGCTTGATATTACCCTAAACGTGGAAGATGCGGAGGAAACGGCTAGCTTTGCTTCCCTGACGGTTACCCCGGAGGGCCGCGTTATGCTGCATAAAGAGAACGGGGTTCATCCGGAAATGAGCCGGGACGAGATACTGCCGGGGTTGGCAGAGATAGGCTCACTAAATATTTACCGCTTTACCAATCCCCAGGGCCTTTCGAGCCTGGGAGAAAATCTGTTTGTGCCCTCGGCGAATAGCGGGCCTCCCCGCGGGGGAAGAGCGGGGGAAGAGGGCCTCGGCTTAATCAGGCAAGGTTATCTTGAAAGCTCTAATGTGGATATGATCCGGCAGATGACCATGCTTATCCGCGGACAAAGGGCGCTGCAAGCTTCGGCGAGGACCCTCACGGCTGCAGATGAACTATGGGCGATAACCCTGCAGATGCAATCGGGTTAAGCCTGGCGGGGAAGACCATCCCGGCCAAATTCCTTCTATTGCAGAATTTACAGGAGGAGGACGGTGAACACTGGTGAAGGAAGTTTTATCCCAATCGGAAATTGATTCACTAATTTCCGCACTGGGCAGCGGAAAAATTGAAGACGAGGAGAAAAGCGCGGACGGTTCTGAGCACCAGAGCTATGATTTCCGGAGGCCGAGCAAATTTTCCAAAGAACAGATCCGCACGTTGCAGATTATCCACGAGAACTATGCCCGCATACTGGGTAATTTTTTATCGGCATATCTCAGGGTTCCGGTACAAATCCAACTGGTTTCTGTAAGCCAGGTGACCTATGAAGAGTTTATTTTCTCTCTTCCCGTCCCCACGCTGGTAACTGTTTTCAATATGAGCGCTGAGATGGGGAAGGCCATGCTGGAAACTAACCCCTCCTTTGTTTTTCCGCTAATTGATCTTGTTTTTGGGGGGGAGGGCAAACAGCTGGAAAAGACCAGAGAACTGACAGATATTGAGCTCACTGTCATGCAGCAGATAAATAACAAACTCCTGCAAAACCTCAGCTATGTTTGGGAAGACATCGCTCTTTTAGAGCCTCGCGTGGAAAACATGGATACCAACCCCCATTTCAACCAGATGTTCGCTTCAACAGAGACCGTGGCACTTCTTTCCTTTTCTGTTCAGATTAAGGAAAATCAGGGTTTAATAAATTTATGTTTCCCTTTTATTACTCTGGAAAAGATTATGCCGAAGTTAACCGCGCAGTTCTGGTTTAAAGGTTCCAACCAGGGTGCTGCCCGGTATAACGAAAATGTTATTATCAAGCAGCTTGAAAAAGTAAATGTTGAGCTGAGCGCTGTTTTGGGTCGTACAACCATTACCCTGGACGATTTTTTGCATTTTAAGGAGGGGGATATTATCCCGCTATTCCGACAGCAAGGAGAAGATCTGGATATATACGTAGAAGGGGAGCTAATCTTTAAAGGGCAGCCTGGTGCGCAGGGTCAGAACTTGGCTATACAAATAACCGGGTGGGCTGACGAGGAGGAAGAAAAATTTGTTAAATGATAGTTTTTTAACCCAGGAGGAGATCGATGCACTGCTAGACAAGAAGGAGCAGCCGGAAGATTGCCCAACGATTGAAAATGAGCCTTTTTTGTCATTAGATAACAGCGATGAGGAGTATCGCAATCTGGATCTTATTCTCGACTTTCCCCTGACTTTATCGGTTTGCCTGGGGGAAGTCAAGAAAAGCATCAAGGAAGTGTGCAAGATTAGCTCTGGGACAGTAGTGGAGCTGGATCACTTTATTAATGATCCTGTAGAGGTATTTGTCGGCGGTAAGCTGATTGCGCGCGGTGAGGTTGTAGTTATCCAGGAGCATTTTGGTATAAAAATAACACATATTATTGATCCCGTTGATAGAATAAGAAAGTTAAGGTGAAAGAATATGGATAGATACAACCTGGATAATCAGCACAAGGATGCCCTGGCCGAAATTGGAAATATCTCCTTGGGATCTGCGGCTACTGCGCTTTCTCAGATTGTTAATAGAAGAGTACAGATCACTGCCCCCAAGGTTTCCCTTGTAAGCATCAACGATGTACGTGCCAGTTTTCCCAAGCCCTGTGTTGTCGTAACTGTCAAATACATTAAGGGGTTAGACGGCGAAAACGTTTTTATTGTCAACAATGAAGACGCCCTTTTTATTGTGGGGATGATGATGGGAATGGAGCCCCCCGAGAAGCCTGAAAGCCTGGGGGAAATGGAGCTTTCGGCCATAAGCGAGGCTATGAACCAGATGATGGGTTCTGCTGCGACGGCGATGTCGGATCTTTTTCTTCGTCCGGTGGAAATCTCTCCTCCAGAGGTGGAGTACAAAGATTTGCAGACCGAAGACATCGATCTTATAGACGATAATACTCCCCTGATACAGGTAGCCTTTCGGATGACGATCAATGATTTTTTGGACAGCGAGCTTTTGCAGCTGATACCAATAGAGCACGGCACTAGGGTAGCTTCCGGATTGCTCGCCGGACTTTCAGGAGAGGAAATAGAGCAAGATAGCATGGAAAATGTACCGTTTAAAGAAAATCCTGAGGATTTCTTAGATGCAAAAGCTGCCTCTTCTTCTTTTTCCGTTGGACAGGCTGCCGTACAGCCTGAGCAATCTGAACAGGAAGATGCTTCCGGGGCTGCAATTTCTTCCGGGCCGGTTGAAGAGGAAACAGTTTTCCCTGACTTTTTGGTTAGCCAGAAGACCATATTACCCAGCAACGGTGAAGGTACGGAAAAAATAGATTTAATCAGGGATATTCCGATAGAGATTAGCGCAGTTTTAGGCAGGAAGAGCCTTTCTTTAGGCAAGGTTTTTTCTTTATTTCCCGGTGAGATTATTACCCTCGAACACCAACTGGGAGAACCCTTGGGGCTTTATGTAAATGAAAGACTGGTGGCCAGGGGGGAGGTAGTTCTCATAAACGGGCAATTTGGAATAAAAATAACCGAAATGATCCATTCAGATCTTGATAAGGAGAAGTGAAAATTATGACAAACAATAAGGATGCCTTAAGCAATAAAGATGCCGTATCCGAGGTTCAGATGGTTGCTTTCAGGCTTGAGAATGAGGAATTTGCCATAGATATACACCAGGTTCGGGAAGTGTTGAAGATCACGCAAGTAACACCTCTGCCCCAGTCGGCGCATTTTATCGAGGGGATTATCAACCTGAGAGGAGAGGTGATTCCCGTAGTCGATTTGCGGAAGCGCTTTGAACTTCCCTCAGGGGAAAGAAATGACCAGACCAGAATTATTATTGTGGAAATTCAGGACAGCAATGTGGGTTTGATTGTAGATTCCGTTACAGAGGTAATGCGCCTTTCCTCCAGCCTAATACAGCCGCCTCCCTCGAAAGTTGCCGGAACCCGTACCGATCTCATTCAAGGAGTGGGGAAAATATCCGACCGCCTGCTTATTATTCTCGATCTAAACAGGATACTCACCTCGGAAGAAAAAATTGCCCTGGAGGAGGTAACCCTTGGAGAAAATATGGAGGTTTGAACAAAAGTATTTTTCCGTGACCGATGTAGAAAGGAGATAGAAGGATGGAAGAATACAGAGACCTGTTCCTAGCGGAAGCCAATGATTATTTGCAAAGTCTTAACCGGTGCCTCCTGGAAATGGAAAAGACGCCCAAGGGAGAGCAGTTAACAGAGATGTTCCGGGCTGCCCATAGCTTGAAAGGCATGGCGGGAACGATGGGGTATGATCTGATTTCAGGACTAACTCATGAAATGGAGAGCTTGCTCGATCAGCTGCGTTCGGGGGAAGCGGCTGTCGATAAAGACTTTACCAACCTGCTTTTTGATGCTGTGGATTTAGTGCAGCTTCTTGTAGATAACCTGGAAAGTCAGGATAATTTTAGCGCGGAAGTAAAAGCCCTGGAAAAAAAGCTTCAGGATTGGGGTAAGCAGGGTCAAATACATGAGCATTTGCCCCCGGTACGGGATGAGCAAAGTGCGGGGGACGGTGGTGCCGGGGGGAAAAGAATAGCCTGGGAGGATTTAATAAATGAATTTGAAAAAGAAATGCTTAAAGATGCCTTTTCCAGGGGCGAAAAAGTATATCAGATCTACATTTGCCTGCGCCGGGGCTCTCTTTTAAAGTCTGTTCGTGCTTTTATGGTACTGAAAAATACGGAAAAGCAGGGGGAGGTTATCAAGACCCTGCCTTCTATTCCTGATCTGGAAGAGGAGACGTTTGACCGGGAATTTTTCCTGTTACTTATCGGGAAACCCGATATTGCAAGCCTTACACAATCTTTGGAGAATATTTCCGAGGTTGAAAAAGTAGAAATAACCAAAGTACAGATGAATATTGAGCCAAAGTTCGAGGAAGCTACCCTGCAGGGGGATTTTCCCACGGATCGGGCTAATATGCAAAAGAGGCCAACAAATATGGAAGAAGTTGCTTCTTTAAAGGGGGCAAGCTCACCTTCTGTTCTTGAAAACAGCAACGTTGTGCCGGAAATGGATATTTCCCAGGTAATAAAAAGGGCCAGAACTGCATCTAACCGTACAGCAGAAAAAACTATCCGCGTAGAAACAGCCAAGTTGGATAACCTGGTCAACCTGGTGGGAGAGCTAATTATTAACCGCACCCGCGTGATTGAGCTGGGAAAAAAGATAGAAGACGAGCTGTTGGAGGATTCTCTTGAGCAGCTTGAGAGAATCACCGCGGAGCTGCAGAGCGCTGTAATGACCCTCAGAATGGTGCCGATTAAACAGGTTTTCGATCGCTTTCCACGTATGGTCCGGGATTTAAGCGTTGAGAAACAGAAGGAAATAGAGCTTATAATATCCGGGGAAGAGACGGAGCTGGACCGTACCCTTGTCAATCAGGTTGGTGATCCCCTTGTTCACCTGCTGCGCAATGCGATTGATCACGGGCTGGAAGATCGAGAAGAAAGAGTTAAAAAAGGAAAGGACCCTGTTGGAAAAATCTATTTGGAAGCCCATCACGAAGGGAGCCATGTAGTGGTCAGCGTTGAGGATGACGGGAGAGGAATCGATCCGGCGATTATCAAGGATAAAGCACTGGAAAAAAATATAATTTCACCGGAAGAGGCAGATAAAATAGGGCGCGAAGAGGCTCTCCGCCTTATTTTTCGAAGCGGCTTTAGTACTTCCCGGGAAGTGACCGATATCTCAGGACGTGGGGTTGGTATGGACGTGGTGAAAGCATCCATTGAGGCCATAAACGGTACCGTCGAAGTCAAGAGCGAACCCGGCAGAGGCTGCAAGTTTGTGCTAAGGCTTCCGCTGACCCTTGCTATTATCAGAACGCTGATGGTCGAGTCCTCGAAAGAGGTTTATGCCGTACCAATTGAAGCTGTAAGAGAAAACCTCTATATAGAGCCGCAGGATATTAAGACAATCCAGGGAGGTAAGGTGATAACGCTCAGGGAAGAGGTCCTGCCTCTATACAGCTTAAAAGAAATTCTGGGCATGGGGAAATTTGAGGAACAGGATATCTACCCGGTGGTAGTGGTTCAGGCCGGGGATAAAAAAGCGGGCTTTATTGTAGACGAGCTGCTGGGGCAGCAGGAGGTTGTCATTAAATCTTTGAGCAAATTTGTTAATGATATCAAAGGCATCGCCGGTGCAACGGTATTGGGAGACGGCAGGGTTACTCTTATCCTGGATGTGGCAGGTTTGCTTGAAGATGGGAGGTTTTAGATTTGGGCAAAAGAATATTAATTACCGATGATACGGCTTTTATGCGCATGACTCTACGCAACGTTCTGGAAAAGAACGGTTACGAGGTGGTTGCCGAAGCGGAAGATGGCCTGCAGGCCGTTGAAATGTATTCGGATATACGCCCCGATCTGGTGACCATGGACATTACGATGCCGAGGATGGACGGCATAGAAGCGATAAAAAGAATAATGGCGATAGATCCCGATGCCAGGATCATCGTGGTAAGCGCAATGGGGCAAAAGGCCCTGGTTATTGAGGCACTAAATTCGGGAGCCAAAGATTTTATCGTAAAGCCTTTTCAACCGGATCGTATCGTGGAAGCGCTGCAAAAAGTTGGCGGTTAGGTTAAAGTTGTTTGCGATGAAAAGGGCGGGGTGAAATATTTGGGAGAACAGCGGATCGATAAAACAAAGCTCGATGTATTAAAAGAACTGGCCAACATAGGAGTAGGCAACGCTGTAACTTCGCTTTCGACAATGCTAAATGAAGAAAAAATTAACATGGATGTGCCTTCCGCCAGGCTCGTTCTCCTGCAGGATGTTCCCGAACTGCTGGGCGGTGCAGAACTTCCCGTGGCGGGTGTCTACATAGAATCGTCCGGGGATGCCGATTTGACTATTCTTTTTGTACTTCCCTTGGATAGCGGTGTGAACTTGATCTCTACTCTAGTGCCGGGGTCGAATGGATTGTTTGATGAAATGGGTATTTCGGTTTTAACTGAGGTAGGCAATATTTTAACTACATCATACCTGAATGCGCTTTCTTTTATGACCAACTTGCTTTTAATCCCAAACCCGCCGGAGGTGGCCGTTGATATGTCCGGTGCAATCATTTCCACAATTATGGCTGAAAAATACATGGTTGAAGATGAAGTTGTTCTTTTAAGTACGGCCTTAAAATCTATGAAAACCAGGATTGAAGGGCATATACTCATATTTCCCGATGCCGGAGCCCTAAAGAAAATATTTACACTGTTGGGTATAAGGTGAAAAAATGGAAATAGTTACAGTGAAGGTAAAGATATCCGATATGGCAATTCTTAGAGAAGAGGGGATTTTGGTAACGGTGGGGTTGGGTTCCTGCGTGGGTATTGCTCTTTATGATCCGAAAAACAAAGTCGGAGGTTTGGCTCATATACTATTGCCGGATAGCAGCCTGTTCAGGAACAGGATAAATTCCTTGAACTCTGCAAAGTTTGCCGATACCGCAATACCCCTGTTGGTGCATGAAATGGTAAAGGCCGGTGCAAAAAGGCGCTTCTTAAAAGCTAAAATTGCCGGAGGGGGGCATCTTTTTCTCTTCCAAAAGTCGGGTTGCAGTGTTGGAGAAAAAAATGTCAAGGCGGTAAAATTTCTTTTAAATAAATATAAGATCCCCATCAAAGGAGAAGATGTGGGAGGTTCTCAAGGACGCACCATGAAATTTTATGTTAATTCCGGCAAAGTAGTAATTTCAACGGTAGGCGGTATTGAAAAAACACTCTAGCGCCGGGAAAAATCAACTGTTAATTTCGATTCGTAAACAACATTTGAGGAAAGTTTAGCCCGATAACCTTTATCCATGGATTTATTTTTTCCGGTACTTGTACCGCTATGCTTGGGAGGTCAGCATGGAACGCAGTAAAGTGAAAGTATTGATTGTCGATGATTCCGCTTATATGCGCAAGTTTCTCGGGGATATAGTAAACAGCAGCGATGGCTTAAAGCTTGTAGCTACTGCTCGTGACGGAGAGGACGCACTACTTAAAATAAAACAGTACCGGCCTGATGTTGTCACCCTGGATGTAGAGATGCCCCGTTTAAATGGGGTGGAGACGCTAAAGAGGATTATGGAAAAAACCCCCCTGCCCGTGATTATGGTCAGCAGTTTTACCAGGCGGGGGAGTGAAATAACGGTTGAGGCCCTTGCCCTCGGGGCGGTTGATTTTGTTGCCAAACCTTCACAATTTACAGATAATTTTGCCCGGGAGCTTAAGATTGAGCTGCCCCTGAAGATCAAACATGCAGCAGCGGCGCGTCTTGATCCCGGGAGGCACTCGGGCATCGTCGTTGAAAAACATGGTTTTTTACCGCGGCAGGGAGGGGGTTCTCTTTTCCCCGGACGTGCCGCACGCTTTACTGTGGCTATTGGAGCTTCTACCGGCGGCCCCCGTGCCTTGGAAAGGGTGCTCAAGGGCCTTCCGGCAGATTTACCTGCCGCTGTTTTTATCACACAGCATATGCCGCCGGGATTTACCCGTTCCCTGGCGGAAAGGCTGGATAAAGTCTCCCCCATAAAAGTGAAAGAAGCTGCCGACAGAGAAAGGATCATGGAAAGCCAGGCTTATATCGCTCCTGGTGGATATCACCTTCTTGCAGAAAAAAACGGGAGTGTTGTTCTCAGCAGGGGCGCCCCCGTGAACCATGTTCGACCTTCAGCGGATGTCATGATGAAGTCCCTTGTAGAGGTGTATGGTTCTTCGGTAGTTGGAATTATCCTGACAGGGATGGGTCGAGACGGAAGCGACGGTATGGCTGCGATCAAGGAAAAAGGGGGTAGGACTATCGTTCAGGATCCTTCCACCGCGGTTATCCCGAGCATGCCGCAGGCTGTTATTCAAAGAGGGTTGGCAGATAAAGTAGTATCACTGGATAGGATAGCTAAAAACATTGAATTATTGCTGCGCAATTAGGAGAGCGTTTGCTATGGATTTACGTGCTTGGGATTACGCACAATTCAAATCTGCCTTTTTTTTAAAAACCGGGCTTGACCTTGACCGATACAAGGACAGGCAGATGGAGAGGCGTATCAGGCAGCTGATGGAGCGGAGGAATAAGCCTGATTTCCGACATTTTTATGAATACCTGGTAAAAAACCCCCCTGAGATGCAGTTCTTTTTAAGCTATCTAACGATAAACACGTCGGAGTTTTTTCGCGATCAGGTTGTCTTTGCAACACTTAAAAAAGAGATTTTTCCCGAACTTTTAAAAAAATATGGCAATGGACTAAAGATATGGAGCGCGGGTTGTTCTATCGGCGCAGAGCCCTATACCCTGGCGATTATTCTGGATACCCTCAAAGCCCTGTACCGGGCACAGATTATTGGGACAGATATAGATAAAAAGGCACTTCAGGAAGCAAAAAAAGGCATTTATAGCGGTAAGTATCTTGATAAAATGCCCCAGGACCTAATACAGCGTTATTTTTTTAAGGAGGGGGAGGTTTATCGCATCAAGCCGGAAATACAAAGTTCAATAATTTTTAAGCACCATAATCTGCTGCGTGACAGCCCACTCTACGGTTGTCACCTGATCCTCTGCCGCAATGTTTTTATTTACTTTAAACCAGAGACACAGGATTTTTTCCTGCAGCGCTTTGCTGCAGCTTTAAAAGCGGGGGGGTACCTGGTTATCGGCTCTGCGGAGTATATCAGCAATCCTCAAAAGTACATGCTCAAAAAACGATTCAACACTATTTACCAAAAAATAATCGAGTAGCGTGATCTTTTATACAGGGATGTTTCTTACTGATTGGATGGAAAGGAGCTATGTTCATGTCAAAGCAAAAACGAATAGCCATACCGCTTCGAACTAAACTTCTCCTTATTTTGGTTCTATTTACCCTCCTGCCTCTGATAGCAGCGGGATATCTGGCTCTGTCTTCAATTGATGAAAATATTAGTGGACAGGCCCGCATTACGATCGAGAAGGATGTCCAGGCAGCCGAGGAATATCTGTTAAGCCGGCTGCAGGAGCGGGAGGCACAGATTAATGTGGCGGCACATAGGTATGAATTTGTTGACCTTATCAGCGATGAGCTATACGAGATTGCCCTGACTTCTGTATTTCTTGATAGGACAAGATATAAACTGGATTTTTTAACTTATATAGATTATGAAGGACGGGTAATGATCAGGTCTAATACAGCGGAGTCTAATGTAGGAACAACTCTTTCCTTGCCGATAATTAAAAAAGCTGCAGTCGATGCGGCATCCGGGTTGGTTGTTCTCGACGAGGAATTTTTAAGAAGTGAAGATTTGCTGGATATAGCAACCATAGGGGGGAATATGGAAGAAACGGTTGAAGGGGAAGTCAAGGCACTGGCTTTGGCTGCTGCCGTTCCTGTGCGCGACAGGACAAACGCTATTGTGGGAACCTTAATTGGCGGTGAACTATTAAACAATAACGTTGTTCTTGTTAATTTAATTTCACAAACTTTTGATGCGGATGCTGCTTTCTATTTAGATAATCTGGCTATTTCCGCCAACGCTTCTGGGGATGAAATTGTGGAAAAAACAGAGATAGCGGAGGCGGAGGATACGGAAACAGTTTCCGATGAAGGTGGTGCGGCTGAAAATACAGATGGTATTGATACAACGGTAAAACAGTTGGTAGGCAAAAGAGCACCGGAGGATATTGTTGCTCAGGTCCTGGGCGAAGGCCGGACTTTTTCAGGAACTGCTTATGAACATGGCGAGAGGCATATAACAGCTTACAGGCCCTTGAGAGATTGTAACGATGAGGTTGTAGGAATGCTGTATCTAGGAGTCCCTGAGGCTCCTTTTATCGCTGTAAAGAATGCTAACCGAAATCGTTTTTTGTTAATCGGCGGTTTGAGTTTGATTATTGCCCTGGGGGTTGCCTTTCAGTTCAGCCGGGGGCTTACAAATCCCCTTATGCAGATGATCGATGTTATGCGGGAGGTTGAAGGAGGAAATTTAAGCCGTGAAATTAATAATACCCGGGGGGATGAGATAGGGAAGATCGGTTCCAGTTTTAACGCTATGCTTGCCGGGCTAAGGGAAATGGTGGAGACGCTGCGCGGTTCCGCACAAAAAATTGCCAGCTCTACAGGCGAGCTCTTTTCCGGGGTACAGCAGAGCAATATGGCCATGGAAGAGATCGCGCAGACAACCAGCGAGAGCATCGCTTATAAGGCGCAGGAGATAGCTCATGCATCTGAGCAGGGTGCACTGAAGGGGAAGGAATGTGAAAACGTAGCCCGAGAAGGCGTTTCAGCGGTAAGAGATGCCGTCCAGGGTATGGGGGAAATTGACCTGGCGGTAAAAGATGTACATAATTCAATTATAGAGCTGGATAGATATTCCAATAAAATCAACATGATTATTAATACCATTATGGGAATATCAGGCCAAACTAACCTGTTGGCTCTCAACGCCGCCATTGAAGCCGCTCGTGCTGGAGAACACGGGAGGGGTTTTGCAGTCGTTGCGGATGAGGTCCGTATGCTGGCCGAGCAAAGCGAGACGGCTGCGGGTGAAGTATCGAAACTCATTTCAGGTATCCAGGAGCGTATCGGAGAAGCGGTAGAAAAAATGAAGAGCGTGAGTGAAATAGTAACCAGTGGCGATCAAAAAGCGCGCTCCGTGGAACAGGGCCTAGATGAAATCTTGCGCTCGGTATCCGAACTAAGCGATTATATTGATAACATAGCCGGAAAGGCACAGGACCAATCGGCTGCTGCCCAGGAGATAGCTGCATCAACCGAAGAACAAACCGCCGTGCTGGAGCAAATCAACAGCAGCGTTGAGGAACTGAATACGCTTGCGGAAGAGCTGCAGAGTATAACAGAACGTTTTAAAATGTAGAAAGTTAAATGTAGAAAGATATCCCGGAACCGGCAGCTTCGCTTTACGTTGTTTTTGTGCCGATACCTTGCTCCTAAACAATTATAAAAATCTATTCAGCTGCAGGCCTACGGCCTGCAGCTTGTTTTGGTACGCCCGGCATGGGCGCAGTCTAATTGGTGAAAGTCCCTAAGTGCGGGTTTGCAAGTCTAGGGACGGTTCTTTTTCTTGCCTTTCGCGCGTGCAAGTCTAGGGACGGTTCTTTTTCTTGCCTTTCGCGCGTGGGCAGGTCCGAGGAATGTTCCTGTTCTTGCCTTTAGTAGCCTGGGCAAGAACAAGGTCGAGTAGAGCGGGGGAATCTCACCCTACCCCTTCACAGAACCGGACGTGAGACTCCTCCCCATCCGGCTCTTATCTTTATAACGAGGTTTTTTGTCTTTAAAATTTTTTTCATTTAAAATTTCCATTTATAATTAAAATGGTTAAAGGTGTTTAAGAACTTGGTTAAAAGGCTAATTTTTTTCAGCTATATTTTATTATCTACAGTAAAAAATAATACTGCCACCTGAAAATAATTAAAGGAGTTGAGGGCTCATGCCGGGAAGAAGACGGCCGGGTGTTATGTCTGAAGCTTTGAAATATGAATTGGCAGACGAACTCGGGGTTGGTGATATTGTCCGCAGGGAAGGTTTTGGTGAGGTCACTTCCAGAAACTGTGGCAACCTGGTAAGAAAGGCAATTGAGAGAGCCGAAAAGACTGTTTCTCCTAAGCAGTAGGGTGGTGGGGTATACCGGAGGCGGTATACCCCTTTATACAATTTATTAGAGGATTTTTGGAAAGGACGAAGAATATTTTTAAGAAATATAAAAGGTTATTGAAAGTTTATGGACAGGCCATTAAAGGAATTGCTCAAGGGAGGGGTCCTTTTGAAAGAGTTGAAAAGTGTTGAGGATGTTTGGAATTTCAAAATAAATAATCAAGAACGCATATTCCATAGTGCAACTCATGAGGAAATAATTAAAGGTGGTACCGCAGATCTTTATTTTGTCCGTACCAGGGAGCTTCTAGCCGCAGCCGGAAAAGAAAACACCGTTGTTGTAGCAGAAATTTTTTGCAGTAGGGAAGGAGTGTTGGCTGGGGTAGAGGAAGTGTTTAATCTTTTAAAACATAAAAATGTATCCCTTTGGGCAATTCCTGAAGGGGAAGAGATGCAGCAGAAAGAAGTTATTATGCGTATTAAAGGGCCCTATGATGAATTTGCCATGTATGAAACGGCCCTTTTGGGAATGCTCGCAAGCGCTAGCGGTTGGGCTACAGCTGCCCGCGCTTGCAAGGAAGCTTCCGGCAGCTGTCCTGTTTTTTGTTTCGGGGCGCGACATGTTCATCCTGCCGTAGCACCTGTGATGGAAAGGGCCTCTATTATCGGAGGCGCCGATAACTGTAGCTGTATTTTGGGGGCCAAGTTGCTGGAAAAGGAGCCGGTGGGGACAGTGCCTCATGCAGCGGTGATGATTATTGGTGATACGGTGGAGACAGCTCTTCTTTACGATGGGACGATGCCTCCTGACTCCCCCCGCATTATGCTTGTCGATACTTTTAAAGATGAAGCGGAGGAAACTTTGCGCGTTGCCGAAGCTTTAAAGGAGAAGCTTTCCGGGGTGAGGCTTGATACTCCCCGGGAAAGAGGAGGCGTTACGCCGGAACTTGTTCGCGAGGTACGCGCCCGCCTGGATCAAAAAGGTTTTTCATATGTGCAGATATTAGTTTCAGGGGGCATTACGGCAGAAAGGATACCGCAGCTGATTGAGGCTGGGGCAGATGCTTTTGGGGTAGGCAGCTACATCTCTGCCGCTCGTCCCATTGATATGACGATGGATTTAAAGGAAATAGACGGCAGGCCGATAGCAAAAAGAGGGCGTATACCCGGGATTACGGATAATCCGCGGCTGGTGTGCTATCTGTAAAGCGGATGCGCAGGCATATCCCCAGAAGTGGGACAAGGGACCTGTCCCCTTGTCCCACCCTTGTCCCACGAAGTGTGCCCCCGATTCTTGTTAGGAGGGATCAGGTGCGGCTAAAGCTAAAGTCTCATGCTAAAATTAACCTCATATTGGAGGTATTATGGCGTCGTCAGGATGGTTTTCATCAGATAAAGACGGTTTTGCAGGAACTTGAGCTGCACGATACACTCTTCCTGGAGGATGTTCCCGGCAGGAAGCTGGAACTGATATGCGACGATCCCTTCCTGCCTGTAGGCGAGGGTAATCTTGCTTATAGAGCTGCCCGACTCATGCAATCCCGCTATGCTCCCGGCAGGGGAGTTAAAATAGAGTTGAAAAAGAGGATCCCGATTGCGGCAGGGTTGGGCGGGGGCAGCAGCAATGCCGCTGCGGTGCTAAAGGGGTTAAACAGGCTCTGGGACCTTTCCCTGAGCGATGATGACCTGCGGGCGCTCGGGGCCCGGTTGGGTTCGGATGTTCCTTTTTTTATCTCCGGGGGGACTGCTTTGGCCACAGGGCGCGGGGAAATTATTCAGCCCCTCCCGCCTTTTCCATGGACAAAGGTCCTGCTAGTTGCTGTATATGGTGCTAAGCTTTCTGCAGCTGAGGTTTACAGTTTCCTGGATCTGGATAAAATACCAGCGGTGGCGGCAACTGAACAATTTATCCTTCTCCTGGAAAAGGGAAATAAATTCGGAAAGGATTATTATAACGAACTGCTTCCTCTGATACAAAACCACCTGGAGCCCTCGGTTTTTTGCTTGCACAGGGGTACGGCATCTTTAAAAGAAAATTTGCAGCGGAAAGGCCTGACGGCAATCGTTTCTGGAAGCGGCCCGACCCTTTTTGTTCCTTCACGGAATGATCTTTTTCTGCACAAGCTGGAAAAGGAACTCTCCGGCAAAGGCTACAGGGCGATTTTAACAGAGACAGTGAAAAAGAGATATAATAGAGATTGAGGAAAATGGTGGTGATAATTGATGAGCATAGACTGTGTTATCCTTGCCGGTGGGACCAATAGTGAACTCGGGAAACTTGAGGGGATCTCCAACAAGGCCCTGATTAAACTTGGAGATAAGGAAATGGTTCGCTATGTTCTCGAGGCTTTCCGGCGGGTAGGGGAGATAGACAGGATTGCCCTGGTTGGGCCGGTAGAGCAGTTTGAATTCTTAAAGAAGGATTATTTTTTGGAGCTCGTTCCCGAAGAGAGCTCAATTTTAGAAAACCTGGTGGCGGCTATCCGCTTTTTAGACACTAGAAAGCCCTTGCTGATCGCAACAGCGGATATTCCCCTGATAACAGCCGGGGGGACAGAGGATTTTTTGCAAAAGTGTTATCCTTATGATCTTGATTTTTATTACCCGATTGTAAAAAAGGAAGTATGTGAAAGATCTTTTCCCGGCGTCAAGCGCACCTTTGTCAAACTGCAAGAGGGAACCTTTACTGGAGGCAATATTTTTCTTGTTAATTCGGCAATGATTGAGCCATCCCTTCCGCTTTTAAAACAGTTTATTGATTCCCGGAAAAAACCTTTGAAGATGGTCT
Source organism: Bacillota bacterium (assembly GCA_012837615.1). Classification (GTDB taxonomy): domain Bacteria; phylum Bacillota; class Dethiobacteria; order DTU022; family UBA8154; genus DUQX01. Next base: position 18,215 of record DUQX01000052.1, read on the forward strand.
CCCTGCTCGGTGCGGGATTTTTGTTAAGCGGTTTGGCTGGGAAGCTGAGCATCCCGGAGCTTGAAAAGCGTTTTTCCAGCATGTTCAATTTAAGAGCACGGGCAATAATAAGCGCTTATCCTGAAATAGGTTTTGACGTTGATAAACCGGGGGATTTAGAGATAATGCGCAGGCTCATTGTGGCCGCCGGTGAAGGGATGTAATAGTTCAAGGAAAGTTTTCAGGAATTTTTATAGATAAGCAGGTTATGGAAGAGGCTATAAAAATGAAACCGAAGGAAGCCTGAAGGAAACCTGTAGAATAAGGAAGGATTGTATATAATATGGAAGAGCTTATTGCTGTTATACTGGCTGCCGGAGAGGGCACCCGTATGAGGTCATCCCTGCCCAAGGTTTTGCACCGGTTGTGCGGAAAGCCCATGCTCTGGCATGTTTTAAAGTCTGCCGCTGCTGTAACTGCCAGGCAGATTATCATTACCGGTTACGGGGCAGATCAGGTCAGGGAATATTTTGGGGAAGAGTTTTTTTATCTGGAACAGCGGGAGCGCTTGGGTACAGGGCATGCTCTCCAGCAGTCCCTACCCCACCTGCCGGAAACGGGTTTGGTTCTGGTTCTCTGCGGCGATGCTCCCCTGCTTGAGAAAGAAGTGCTGCAGGAGTTGATTTTTTACCACCGTCAAAGCGGTGCGTCAGCTACCGTTCTTACCTCCCGTTTACAGGATCCTTCCGGATATGGGCGCATTATCCGGGATAAAAGCGGTGGTGTGCAAAAAATAGTGGAAGAGCTACATTTGGCCCCTGAGGAAAAGGCATTAAAGGAAATAAATACTGGAACCTACTGTTTTGACCTGGGAGCTTTAAAAAAATATCTTCCCTTGCTGCCAAAAAACGAGGTAAAAGGGGAATATTATCTAACAGACCTTGTACACCTGCTTGTAGAAGCGGGTTTGAGCGTGAAAGCCCATCTGCTGAAAGACGCGCGCCTGGCGCTGGGGGTTAATGATCGTTCCCAGCTTTCTCAGGCCGCCGCTCTGATGCGCAAGAAGATTAATGACGGGTTAATGCGTGCGGGGGTGACGATGATCGATCCGCTTTCGACCTATATCGATGCGGGTGTGGAGATAGGGGTTGATACGGTTATTTACCCTCAGACCGTTCTGGAGGGGGAAACAAAGGTAGGAAAGGGGTGCCGGCTGGGCCCAGGGGCGCATCTCATTGATACGCGGGTTGGTGACGGTGTTCTTTGTCGGCATTCGTTGGTCCTGGGAAGCGTTCTTGAAGATGGAGCGAATGTTGGCCCCTATGCCCACATCCGCCCGGGGAGCAAAATAGGCCCCTCGGTTAAAATAGGTGACTTTGTTGAAATAAAGAACAGCTCCATCGGGCAGGGCAGTAAGGTATCCCATCTCAGTTACGTTGGCGATGCCGAGATCGGGCCAGATGTAAATATGGGAGCCGGCAGTATTGTTGTCAATTATGACGGTCGGAAAAAGCACAAAACGGTAATTGGGAAAGGCGCTTTTATCGGTTGCAATAGCAATCTGGTGGCGCCAATAAACATAGGGAAGGGAGCATTCGTCGCTGCCGGTTCGACCGTTACCCGAGATGTACCTTCCGATTCGCTGTTAATTTCCCGTCCCGAGCAGATAGTTAAAAAGGGGCTGGGAAAAAGGTTTTTAAAGAAGAAAAAAGAGAAGTAGCAGGAGAAATTAATGCCTGTAGAGAATGTAACCAACCGGGCCTTACAACGGTAAATGCCTTGTTTGCGAGCAGTTTCGGGGAATCTTCGGGAGGAAAAGGAGATTATCTAGAAATTAGGTTTAGGAGGAATAAAGCATTGAGAGCGGATCGAGAACTGAAAATATTTACAGGGACGGCGAACCGATCACTGGCAAAAGAAGTGGCGGATTATATCGGCATTCCGTTGGGTATGGGTGAAGTTCAGCGCTTTAGCGACGGTGAATCATTTGTGAACATCAGAGAAAGTGTCAGGGGGGCCGATGTATTTATTATTCAGTCTCTATGCAACCCGGTAAACGACAATCTGATGGAGCTGCTCATCTATATAGATGCCCTGAAACGCGCTTCCGCCTCGAGGATAAATGCTGTAATCCCATATTACGGTTATGCCCGGCAGGATCGCAAGATGCGTGCGCGCGAGCCTATTACGGCCAAGCTGGTAGCGGATCTGCTTACGACGGCGGGGGCACAGCGCGTCATCTGTATGGACCTTCACGCCGGGCAGATCCAGGGCTATTTCAACATTCCCGTAGATCATCTGATGGGAATGCCCATCTTAGCTCGATATTTCAGGCAGAAAAATATTAAAAAGGGAGTAGTTGTCTCTCCGGATTTGGGAGGCGTAACCCGTGCCAGGGAGCTGGGCGAACGCCTGGGCATGCCCCTGGCGATAATTGATAAAAGGCGCCCCCGTCCCAATGAAGCGGAAGTAATGAACATTATCGGGGATATAAAGGGAAAGGAAGCCATTATGATCGATGATCTTATTGATACTGGCGGGACGATTACCCAGGGGGCCGAAAAATTGATGGAGATGGGGGCGGAGAAGGTATATGCCTGCTGTACCCATCCTGTGCTATCGGGTCCGGCAAAGGAGCGTATAACAAGATCATCCATTTGCGAGCTTGTTGTTACGAATACCATCCCGCTTAGCAATAACAATATCATGGAAAAAATTACAGTCTTATCTGTGGCCTCGCTCATTGGCGATGCTATTGTCAGTATTCACAAAGAACTATCAGTAAGTGCTTTATTCGATTAAGCAGTCTAAAAGGAGGTGTACCCGGCAATTTATGCCGGGCATTCTATGGAACGTATTAAACTTGAAGCTTTACCCAGAAAGAGCGGCAGTAAAGGTAGCAGAAATCAAATGAGAGCTGCGGGGAGGGTGCCGGCGGTCGTGTACGGCCGGGGAACCGAACCGCTGAGCATCAGCCTGGACAGTAAATCTCTAAAAAAGGCGCTGAGCACAGCAGCGGGTTCCAATATCCTCCTCGATCTGGAGCTCGGCGGTGAAGGCGGTTCAAAGGAGACGGTTATGGTAAAAGAGCTGCAGAGGGATCCCCTGCAGAGGGATTTTATCCTTCATGCAGATCTTATCCGCATTTCACTTACGGATAAAATCGAAGTTCAGGTGCCCCTAAACTTTATTGGAGAAGCTAAAGGGGCCAAAGAGGGGGGTGTATTTCAGGTTCAGAGGAGGGAAGTCGGCGTCCGTTGTATGCCGGAAGATATTCCCCAGTATATTGATGTTTCGATAGAAGATCTTGGAATCGGTGATGTTATCACTGTTGCCGATTTGCAGTTGCCGGAGGAAATAGAAATACTGGAAGATCCTTCCGAGGATGTGGCATCCGTTTTAGCGCTACATGAAGAAGAAGGCCTGGAGGAAGAAGAGGTAGAAGAAGGGGAAGTCCAAGAGGAAGCAGGTGCAGGGGAGCAGGAGTAATAAAGTTCTTCAATCCACTTTCCGCAACATAGGATACCACAGATCTCCATTATGTTTTATGCATTAAAGGTACCCGGTAAGTGAATAATTCCCCCCTTAAACAGCGGTTAATGAGGTGGTAGGCTTTGTTTTTACTCGTTGGCCTGGGAAACCCTGGGATAAGGTATGCTTATACCAGGCATAATGCCGGATTTTGGGTCATTGATGAACTGGCGTACAGGGGAAAGGCGAGACTTAAAGATATCAAATGCAACGCCTTTATTGCTAAAACTGTTCTGGCCGGTAAAGAGGTGTTATTGGCTAAGCCTTTAACCTTCATGAACCGCAGCGGATTTGCCGTAAAAGCCCTTTTGGAACATTTTTCGCTGGGGGTTGGGGAGCTGCTGGTTATTTATGACGATATGGATCTTCCTCCGGGTAGAATTCGCTTGCGCACCCGGGGGGGGAGCGGTGGCCACAGGGGTATGGCCTCGATTATTAATCAGCTCAACAGCGATGAATTTTGCAGGTTGCGCCTGGGCGTGGGGAGGGGAGCCGGTAAACTGCAGGATGAAATAGATTTTTTGCTTTCCCCCCTTGAGCCTGAAGGGGAGAAGCAGATGCAGGAGCTCGTGTTAACGGCAGCGGACGCGGTTGAAGTATTTCTGGCAGGGGGAATCGAGGAGGCTATGAACAGGTATAACGCTCGTTTTCCCCGTCTCCCCGATCGCGACTGAGCTGCGGCGGCTTGAATATTAAACAGCAATGATGCTGTTGATTTTTTATTGTTCGAGGCTTTTAATTATGGCCTTCTTTTTTTGTATATTTTTCCCTTTGGAGAGCCAGAATAATAGCTGGAAGCATATAGCTGAAAAGATATGATAGGGCTTCCCCCTGATGTGATAGATAGAGCATATCCGGAAAAACAGAAAAAGGAGCCGGTAGAGAAAAAGGATGAAGGTAACTTACATTTGTGATATTTGTGGCAAACCGCAGGAGACAATGGAGATCGATGATCTTACATTGGAAAAGCTTGGCATCAACACGTTGACGCAGGATGAAAAGGAAGATATAATAAAATACGATGAAGAACAGGGGCTATTGCTCTATTCCCTTTGTCCGGCATGTTTTGAAGAAAGTTTGCCGGAGGAAGTTATGGAGAGTTTTAAGTAGCAAGAGGTAACTCAAGCAAGGTCTATTTTATTCATATAATTTCGAATAGTGATAACGGCTTTATGTTTTTACCCCAAGGGAAAGCATAAGGTCTATTTCTGTTTTATCCGGTAGGAGGTAAAAAATTGCCTTACAATCTACGTAAAAAATGGCAAGCCGATCTTTCGTTTAAGAACCTGCAAAAATTACAGGACGCGAGCAGCGCACAGCTGATAACCGGTCTGGAAGGTTCCGGGCGCAGTTACCTCATGGCAGCTCTCTTTGCCGGTAACTCCGCTGCCTCCGTTGTGCTGACGAGCGATATGGGTAGGGCGGAAAAAATATATGAGGAGATCGAAGGTTTTCTGCCGGAAGAGGAGATCTACCTCCTTCCGGGAAGGGATTTTTTCTATGCGGGAGAGGTTTTGACCCAGAGCAGGGAGATCCTCCAACAGCGTTTGAAGGTTTTGGAGAGGCTGGTTTTAGGAAAACGGGTGCTGGTTATTGCCCCTGTTGCGGCTCTGCTGGGCAAGCTTACCCCTGCAGATTTATGGCAGAAAAATGTTCTTGAATTCAAAGTGGGGAAGAGGATCGAGTGGAAATATTTGATGCAAAAATTGGTGGAAATGGGTTATGAGAGAACTGAACTGACGGAAAGCGAGGGTTATTTTAGCATCAGGGGGGATATTGTCGATATATTCCCATTTCATACACCTTATCCGGTCCGCATATCTTTTTTTGATGAAGAGGTAGAGGAGATTAAATATTACGATGCCGAAACCCAGCGCTCTTTGCACTCTATTCTCTCTGTTTCCATTTTATCCGCACGTGAGGTAATCCTGAGCGAGGTTGCCAAGCAGAGGGGAACTAAAGCTATCCTGGAAGAGATGGAAAAAGTTATCTCCCAGCTTAAAAACCAAAGAAATGAAGAGGCTGCCGACAGGATTAGAACCAGGGTGGAGAACTGCCTCTTAAAACTCGATAGTTCCGGTTCATTTGAGGGGATGGAGCATTTTGTTTCCTTTTTTTATCCTGAGCCCGGCGCATTGGTAGATTTTCTGCCGAAGGATGCGCTTTTGCTCTGGGATGAACCGGAGAGCGTAGCTGCGGAAGCAGAATCCCTTTTAAAAGAGCTGCAGGAGTTCCAGACGGGGCTTCTGCTGCAGGGCGATATCTTGCCCGGTCAGGCGGATATATGCTGGAACCTCCAGGAAATATTTAATCGCAAGCCGCTCAGGATTGTCGCCTTCGCCCCTTTTTCCGGCCGCCTTCCTTTTGTAAACGTGAGCGGTACTTTAAATATACAGGCCCGCAACATACCCTCGTTTATGGGACGTTTCGATTTCCTGAAAGAGGAATTAAAAAACTGGTGGTCTTCAGGATACGAGATTTTTTTAATCTGTGATGGAGAAAAAAGGGCCGGCGAGATGGAAAAGCTTTTTCAGGAACAGGGCGTCAGCGTTTCACGCTCGGCAGATTCCCGGTTGCTGCTTAATCTAAGTAAAAGCGAAGTAGAGACGCTGGATGCAGAGGCGCTGAAGGAGAGAAGGGATGTTTTCTCCTTTCCCGGGAGGAAGGGTGAGGAGAGAACAACAAGAAGTATTAATATAATACCGGGAGCGCTGGAAAAAGGCTTCGTCATGCCCTCTTTAAAGCTTGTGGTGCTCGTAGATAAAGATATTCTGCCCGGTTACAGGAAAAAGAAGCGCTGGACAACTCCAAAGAGCAAGAACGCCTTACGGGACTTTCAGGAGTTGAAGATGGGTGATCTTGTTGTTCATGAACAGCACGGGATTGGAAGGTATATGGGTATCCGAACCATGGATGTTGATGGTGTTACGCGCGATTACCTCTATATCAAATATGCCAAGGAAGATAAACTTTACCTACCGGTGGAACAGATCGACGTGCTGCAGCGATATGTGGGAGGGGAAGGCCACCCTCCCAAAGTATCCTCTCTCGGAGGTCAGGAATGGTCACGTATTAAAAGCCGTGTTAAGGCGTCGGTCCAGGAACTGGCAAGGGAACTCCTCTCCCTCTATGCGGCAAGGGAAGCTGTTAAGGGTTATGCTTTTTCGCCCGATCAACCCTGGCAGAAGGAGTTTGAGGAACGGTTTCCCTTTGAAGAGACGCCGGATCAACTGCGCTCCATTGAAGAAGTAAAAGCGGATATGGAAAAAGACCGGCCTATGGATCGCCTTCTTTGCGGAGATGTCGGCTACGGCAAGACAGAGGTAGCTTTAAGAGCGGCCTTTAAAGCTGTAATTGACGGTAAACAGGTGGCATTTCTGGTTCCGACCACTATTCTTGCGCAGCAGCACTATGAAAATTTCCTGGAACGCTTTAAAGGGTTTCCTATGAAGGTTGAACTCTTAAGCCGCTTTCGCAGCGCGAAGGAACAAAAAAGGGTTATCGGGGAACTCAAGGCCGGGGTTGTCGATATTGTCATCGGGACGCACAGGCTCCTTTCCAAGGATATCGGGTTTAAAGACTTAGGGCTTTTAATAATCGATGAGGAACACCGCTTTGGTGTCCGGCATAAGGAGAAGCTAAAAATGCTGCGCAGGGAAGTCGATGTGCTGAGCATGACCGCCACTCCTATTCCCCGTACCATGCATATGGCCATTTCGGGAGCCAGGGATTTGAGCGTGATCGATACGCCTCCGGAAAACCGCTACCCTGTACAAACTTACGTGGTGGAGTATTCCCACAATCTAATCAGGGAAGCCCTACAGCGGGAACTCAACCGTGGCGGGCAGGTTTATTATATCTATAATCGTATCCAGACAATTGAAAAATGGGCTTCCAAATTGCAGGAGCTTGTTCCCGGGGCCCGGATTGTGGTGGCACATGGCCAGATGCCGGAACAAAAACTGGCAGAGGTCATGCACAAGTTTTTGCTAGGGGAATATGACATACTCGTCAGTACTACTATTGTGGAGGCCGGCCTGGACATTCCTAATGTCAACACCATGGTGGTATATGATGCGGATTATTTCGGGCTGGCGCAGCTTTACCAACTTCGGGGAAGGGTTGGGCGTTCCGACCGTATTGCCTACTGCTACCTGACTTACAGGAAAGATAAGGTGATGAGCGGGGATGCTGTCAAGAGGCTCCAGGCCATCAAAGAGTTTACCGAGCTGGGTTCGGGTTTTAAAATAGCGCTGCGAGATCTTGAAATCAGGGGAGCGGGGAATATCCTGGGTCCCGAACAACACGGCTCTATGATTGCGGTGGGCTATGAGCTTTACTGCCGTTTGCTGCAGCAGGCTATAGAAACGATGAAAGGTAAAAAAACTGACAAAAAGCAAAAATTCGAACCTAAGATCGATCTTAAGATAAACGCTTACCTGCCCTCTTCATATGTGGTCAACCAGCAGCAAAAGATCGAACTGTACCGCCGCATTGCGGCGCTGGAGAAAAAAGAGGACTTGCAGGATATGGTTGCCGAATTAGAGGATCGCTACGGGCACCTTCAGCCGCCGGTGGAAAACTTGCTTCTGGTAATGCGGCTGCGGCAGCTCGCTCGTGAAAAAGAAGTAGAGGCTATTGAGCAGCAAAAAAATGTAATTGCCATAAAATTTTCCAAGGAAAAAAAATTCCATAGCGAACAACTCTGGCAGGTTGTAAGTAAAAACCGCCGTTGTCTTTCTTTACTGTCCGGAAAGGGGATTACCCTGAAGGTAAAGGTTTCCCATGAGGTGGAAAAAGACTATCTCCGGTATTTGATTAAAATACTGGAGCAGGTCGATTAAGTGTATAATTCTATTTTCTAATACTGATACCGGAAAGGAAGGTTCTGCAATGCATGCCTGTCCCCGTTGCGGGAAAAGAACCGATGCGGAATATTTAATCTGGAAGGGCGGTATCAACCGCGCTCTGTGTGAGGATTGCGAGCGAGAAGAGCGCAAAGCGGAAGGGGCGAGGGATAAAAAATATCAAGAAAGGGAGAGGGACCGCTGAACTCTATTTTTGGATTTCTGGAAAGGATCACCTTCCACAACGAGGAAAATAACTTTACCGTAGCCAGGCTCCAGGAAAAGGGTAAAAGAGGGCTGACAACGATCGTGGGCAGGATGGCGGGGATAACCCCCGGTGAATCCCTTAAGCTAAGCGGGGAATGGGTCCACGATCCAAAATACGGAGAGCAATTTCAGGTGGAGAAATATGAGGTATTATCCCCATCCACGCTAAACGGCATCGAGAAATACCTGGGCTCCGGTATGATAAAAGGTATTGGCCCGGTTATGGCCAGACGCATTGTAAAAACCTTCCGCCTGGACACGTTGGATATAATCGAAAACTCCCCAGAAAAACTCTCCCGCGTGGAAGGCATTGGCCCTAAACGCATTGAGATGATTAAAAAAGCCTGGGAAGAGCATAAAGACATTAAGGAGATCATGATCTTCCTCCAGGGGCACGGGGTGGGCGCGAGCCACTGCGTCAAAATTTTTAAGAAATACGGGAAGGCCTCGATTGCCGCGGTAAAGGAAAATCCTTACCGGCTTGCAGCCGACATTCACGGTATCGGGTTTGTTACGGCGGATAATATTGCCCGCAACCTGGGGATCGATCCGTCATCCATCATCCGTGCGGAAGAGGGCACGCTTTATGTTTTGAGAAAATTTATGGCAGAAGGAAATGTCTATTATCCCTATGAACCCCTTGTGGATAAAACCGCTGAACTGCTGGGGGTGGAACGTGAAATTGTCACCAGGGCAATAGCCAACCTCTTTAAGCAAAAGCGCGTGATTCTGGAGGACCTCAACAGGCCGGGGGACTCTTTTATACCGAACAACAAGGCCGTATACCTGGCGCCATTTTATACGGCTGAAAAGAACCTGGCCAAAAAGCTTCTTTTTCTCAAACGGGTAAAATCTTTCCGACCTCTTTCCAGCCCGGAAAAGGCGCTTGCTCAAGTGGAAAAAAAACTGCAGATCAGGCTTGCCCGCATGCAGCGGGAAGCTGTACTCAAGGCAGTCCAAAACAAGGTGCTGGTGATTACCGGGGGGCCGGGAACCGGCAAAACGACGATTATACGTGCCATTTTAGAGCTTTCCAGGTCCCTGGGATTTCGTAACCTTTTGGCTGCCCCGACAGGTCGAGCGGCCAGAAGGATGAAAGAGGCGGCCGGTTACGAAGCCGTGACCATACACCGCCTGCTTGAATACAGCCCCGTGAAGGGCGGCTTCCAGCGCAACCCGGATAACCCCCTTGATGCCGATATGGTAATTGTGGATGAGGCGTCAATGATAGATACTTTACTAATGTACCACCTGGTAAACGCTTTGCCGCCGCGCGCATTCTTTATCCTGGTAGGCGATGTGAACCAGCTCCCTCCCGTGGGCCCGGGGAATGCTTTGAACGAGATTATTGTATCGGGAAAATTTGAGGTTGTTACGCTCACCGAAATTTTCAGGCAGTCGAAGGAAAGCCGCATTGTGATCAACGCCCACAGGATCAACAGCGGCAAATTTCCCCTTTTCAAAACGCCCCCTCTAGCAGAGCTTTCCGATTTTTACTTTCTGGAAGAGGATGATCCGCAGCAGGTAGTGACAAAAATATTAAAACTCTGCAAGGATTACATTCCGCGGCGCTTTGGTTTCCACGGCGTAGCGGATATCCAGGTTTTGACGCCCATGTACAAGGGGATCATAGGGGTGGAAAACCTCAATATTCAACTGCAGAGAGTTTTTAATGCTGATGGATACGGGATTGACAGGGGAAGCAGAACTTATAAGGTTAGAGATAAAGTAATGCAGATTGTAAACAACTACGATAAAGAGGTTTTTAACGGAGATATCGGTTACATCAGGGCGATTGATGAAGGGCATAAGCTGATCCGTGTGGATTTTGATGGCAGGCTTGTAAATTATGAATTTTCGGAGCTGGACGAGCTTGTAACCGCTTATGCAGTCACCGTGCATAAATCGCAGGGAAGCGAGTACCCTGCTGTGATTATGCCGGTGATGATCCAGCACTATATGCTTTTGCAGAGAAACCTTATCTATACCGGGATAACGCGGGGAAAAAAGCTAGTAATCCTTATCGGTAGCAAAAAAGCGCTGGCCATTGCCATCCGCAACAATAAGCCTCAGCTGCGCTATACTATGCTC
>DUQX01000053.1 GCA_012837615.1 Bacillota bacterium
ATAAAGACATCGAAAATATTCACGATACCAGTATAAAAATATTAACCCGGGTGGGTTTTGAAATATCTTTCCCCCCTGCTCTGGAACTGCTGCAAAAACATGGCGCTGCGGTTGATTACAGTAAGAATCGGGTATATCTAACACGCGAGATTATCTCCCGCTGCATCAAGCAGGCCCCTGCAGAATTTACTTTTTATGGGCTTGAAGAAGGAAAAGAAATAGTGCTTGGAGGAAAGAGAGTTCATTTTGGAACCGGCGGGAAAGCCCTTTACGTGCTGGATCGGAACCGCAAAAGAAGGCCCGCAGTTCTTCAGGATATTGAAAATTTTGGCCGCCTTGCCGATAAGCTGGAGTACGTCGATTTTTTTATCATTCCCACCCATCCTCACGATATTAACATCAACAGCATCGACATTAATGAGTTCTACCATGCCCTGCGAAGCACCGGAAAGCCGGTCATGGGAGGGGTTTTCAGCAAGGAAGGGTTGGAAAAAGTTATAGAAATGGCTTCAATTATCGCCGGAAGCCCGGAGGAACTGCGCCGCAGGCCTTTTGTAGGCTTTATCACCGCCATAACTAGCCCGTTGAAAATAGAGGATGACAGGGCCGATATCCTCATCGAAACTGCCAAACACGGCCTTCCCCTGGTTACCTCCACCGCGCCCATAGCCGGAGCCACAGCTCCGGTAACTCTGGCCGGCACCCTCGCCCTGCAAAACGCTGAAGCTCTCATGGGAGTTATCCTCAGCCAGCTGGCTAACCCAGGGACTCCCGTATTCTACAGCGCGGTTCCCTGCACCATGGATATGCGGTCCGGTTCTTTCCTAATGGGAAGCATAGAGTCGGGATTGATGAACGCCGCGGTTACGCAAATGGCCCACTACTACCGCCTGCCTTGCTATGTTACGGTAGGTGTGGCAGACTCCAAAATACCCGATGCCCAAGCCGCTTATGAAAGCGCCGCCACCTGTATGCTGGCAGCGCTGGCCGGGGGGAACTTTATCCACCAGGCATTTGGGTTTCTGGATGGAGCGTTGACTATTTCATACGGCCAGTTTGTTATCGATAACGACATCGTGGGGAGCTGCCTGAGGACTTTGAGGGGGATAGAAACAAACCCGGAAACCCTGGCTTTTGATGTTATCGCAAACGTTGGCCCCGGAGGGAACTTTCTGGCACAAAAGCATACCGTAGATTACATGCGTACCGAAAGTTACAGGCCCCTGGTCAGTAGCTATCAGGATTATCAGTCATGGCTCAACGCCGGCGGAAAAGACAGCTGGGAAAAGGCTGAAGAAATTGTAAGTAAATTGCTCAGCGACCCCCCACGCCAATTTATCCCTGAAGAAATCGATGAGCAAATTCGTTCCCGCTTTCCGGAACTGGTCAAACCGACCAAGTCTATCTAATCTAAAGGTTCGAGTGAAGCGGGCACATTCAAGTTAATAACAAGCTAGAGAAAACATCGGCCTTTTATATATTATCTTGCTCCCCCTGAACATGGCGATTAACATCTACCGGTGTCTCCAGGTAAACACTCCTGCTGGGAAAAGCTATAGAAACTCCTTCCTGTTCAAGGATCTCCATTATTTTAAAATTGACATCTTCCTTTACCCGGAGAAACTCTCCCCAAATCGTAGTAACAGTAAAGAAATAAAGAAAAATATCCAGGCTGCTTTCATTAAACTGATCAAACCTCACAAAAATTGTCTCCTTATGAATTTCCGGATGGTTTTCCAGCATATCCCTGATCTTTTGGACGCACCTCTTCAGCTTTTCTTTTGGAGTAGTAAGAGTAACACGTAAATTAAAGGTTATCCTGCGTTTCCCCATCCTGGTCCAGTTGGTAATCGATTCGCCTGCCAGGGTGGAATTGGGCACCGTCACCAGCGCTTGGGCAAAAGTCCTTACCCTGGTACTTCGGAAAGAAATATCCTCTACAGTGCCCTCAACGCTGGGCGTATAAATCCAGTCCCCGATAGAAAATGGCTTTTCTGTTAGAATTACAATTCCCCCGATGATATTGGCAAGAGCATCCTTAGCCGCCAGGGAAATTGCAAGGCCGCCCAAACCAAGGCCGGTAATAAAAGCGCTGATATTGTAACCCCACTCATCGGCAATGATAATTAAAGCCAAAGCAACCAGAATGAGCCTCAACATTTTGACTAAGAATGGGATAAGAATCTTATCCAGTTCAATCCCAAACTTCCTGCCCAGCTCCCAAAATAAAAATGTACCTATGAAGTTATAAAAACCCCAGGTTACCAATATTACTATCAAAGCGCGAAACAGCTCCAAAAGAAGCATATCCTGATAAGCGGTTAACGGTAAAATTGACAGGGAAAAATAAAGTCCGAGGACCAGGAAAAAATACCCCAAAGGACTTTCAAAAGACAACAAAATATTATCGTCTAAATCCGTTTTTGTCCTTTTAGTTAATTTTAAAATTATCTTAAATATGTATTTCACAAAAATCTTCCTGAAGACCAAAAAAAAGATAAAAACAGTAACCGCAGCAGCAATTTCTCTTAAAAGACTGCTGGCAATATATGCCTGGAAAGCCTCAACCGCTTCGTACATCTGCACCACCCTTTGGGATTTTGCATACTCAATTCTGTACCTTTCGCATCTAAGAAGCATCCTACTAAATCTTATTTCTTTAATACTTCATTCATGCTTCCCGACCGGAAACCCTTGAGATCCAGCGCAACATAGCGGTAACCGATCGTGCAGAGCCTTTTGTCAATGTCAGCACTCCTTTCCATTATATGGAGGAAATCCTTGCGGGGAACTTCTATCCTGGCCAGATCCCCGTGATGCCTTACCCTGAAAATGTTTATCCCCAGAGAGCAAAGATAATCCTCCGCCTCTTCAACCATGCTCAGTTTTTCCTCTGTAATGCGCTCCCCGTAGGGAAAACGCGAAGCCAGGCAAGCAAAGGAAGGTTTATCCCAGGTGGGAAGCCCCATCTCCCTGGAAAGCTCTCGAATATTTTCCTTGGTCAGGCCGGCCTCTTTTAAAGGGCTAATGATCCCCAATTCATCTCCTGCCTGTATCCCCGGGCGGTGATCAAACTGATCGTCAAAATTCGAACCGTCCAGAACCCAGGGAAAGCCGTGTTCCCGGGCTATATCCTGAAATATCCCAAACATTTCCTTCTTACAGTGGTAGCAACGGTCAGGAGAATTGGCGACAAATTTTTCATTGGACAGCTCTTCCGATGCAATCACCAGGTGCTTCAAACCCAGCTGTTGCGCAATTGTTTGTGCTTCTTTCAGCTCGCGCTGCGGGTGAATAGCGGAAAAGACGGTTACAGCCAGCAGCCGCCCGCCGAGCACATCCCGTGCCACCCTGGCCAAAAACGTGCTGTCTACCCCACCGGAAAAGGAAAGAACTGCTCCCCGGCACTCCTTTAAAATATCCTTCAAAATTAACAACTTATCTGTACTACCCTTCACCCAACTGCCCCCTTAAACCGCTGCGGATAATTGAATCAGCAAGAACAGCCGCACCAAATCCGTTATCAATATTGACAACGCCTATACCGCCGGCGCAGCTGTTTAGCATCGTTAGCAGCGCCGAAAGGCCGTTAAAATTAGCTCCGTAGCCGATGCTGGTTGGAACCGCAATGACGGGGACATCAACGAGCCCTCCGACCACGCCGGGGAGCGCCCCCTCCATCCCGGCGACAACAATAATTACCGCTGCTGATTGCAGCTCCTCGCGAAATACCAGAAGCCTGTGTATACCCGCCACCCCGGCATCATAAATCCTTTGCACCGTGTGGCCCATGATCTCCGCCGTAACGGCAGCTTCTTCCGCAACAGGCATATCAGCAGTTCCTGCAGAAATGATCAAAACTTTACGCAATGATTTTTTTATCTCCCCGGCGGTCAGGCTGACTATCCTTGCGGTTTTATGGTACCTGGCCTGAGGGAATAAATTTCTCACAGCCTCAAAAACGTCCTGCCCGGCCCGGGTTGCAAGAACGCAGGTATTGCACTCGGCCAGGCTTTTAAAAATACTAACCACCTGTTCCACCGTCTTCCCTTGACAGAATATAACCTCGGGAAAACCCTCCCTCAAAGCGCGATGGTGATCTATCCTGGCAAACCCGAGATCCTCGTAAGGAAGTTTTTTTAACTCATCCAGAACCTCGCTTATATCTTTCTTGTTGTTCTTGTAATCCTGCAAGATTTTTCGAAGATGCTTAAGATCCATTTACGCTAAATCCCCTTTAATTTCCTAAACCCCTCCATAAGCTAAAAAAAGCTATTCCCTATCCGGATAGCGAAAATGCCCGATTATCTCCCAGCGCTGGAGGCAGTTTTCCTCTCTGGCTATCCCGGCGTTGTGAATAACAAGAGGTACCCCGTCTCTTCCTGTACGGTCGCTAATTACACCACAGTGCTCCCGCCCGTCAACAAAGCGCCAGTAGACCACATCTCCCCACCGCCATTCCTGGAGATGATCTTCGACTTGAAGCGTCAAAGCGGTACCAAAACGTTCAAAAAAAAGCATCTGGTTGGGAACACGGCGATGGTCAATATTGGGGTCGGGTGCCTTCAGTCCCCAGTTATCAGGATAAAGTTGAAAATTCTCCCGCATATCCTCGTGAATCAACTGCTGCAGGTCAATGCCGGCATGGCGGAAGGCCCTGATCACCACATCGGTACAGGCCCCTGCATCCGGATCAACGTCTCCTGCGGGATAATCAATTGAAACATAAGAGGCATCGTAACGGGTCCCGTTTGTCACTTCACTGCGCGCACCCAGAAGAATAAGGTCGGGAACGGTCCGCTCCTCCTCGGGAATTTGTTCTACCGGTGAATAGCTGCTTTCTCCGGAGAACAATCCCCGCAAATCTTCTATCAACGATTCATCTTGGGGTAGATCTGCCGGGCGTCTTCCCTGGATTATTTTCCCGGCTCCCCAAAAGCCTGCAACCAGAAAAACTGCTAATAGCAAGATGGAGAAGAATATTTTATTTCCTTTCAAATACAATTAACCCTCCGAATGCGACAGATGACATGGACTGGTTGACCCAGTTGACGGGGAAGGGTTCCCTGTCACATATTCAACCTGGGCTGCAACAAGTCCAATTATAGTATAACGTAGAGTGTAGAAAATAAAAACATCCATCCAGGCAAACGCTGTTTATGGCCTAAAAAATATAGCCAAACTTATCGCGCTAACATACTGCAATTTTAACGCTTTTTAACACTATTTATTTCTTGTCCTTCACAAGGAGACTGATTATAAAACTAAAAAAGGAGAAGAGCAGGGCAGAGATAATTGCCGTGGTAAAACCATGGATGTTAAATCCTTTTACTACCGTGCTGGTTAACCACAACATGAAACCGTTGATCACCAGAGTAAATAAACCCAAAGTAAGAAAATTCAAGGGCAGTGTAAGAATTACAATAATAGGCCTGATCACAGCGTTAACAATGCCGAGAACAAGGGATCCAAAAACCGCCCCTAGAAATGTTACTTCAAAGCCACTGATTACATAGGAAGTTAGGATAATGCCCCCAATGTTAAGAATCCAGCGCAATACCAATCCTCTCACCATTATCTTCCCCTTTCACTTGAAAACTGTTTAAATATAATATTCCTGCAAAAAAAGAGTTTTCCTGCAAAAAAAACTGCAACTTGAAAACAAGTTACAGAATGCGACCGGGGAGCGATGGAGTTCATTTGAGTATAAAAAAAAAGCCGGGGAAAAATCTAGTATTGCCCTGTACTCTATTCCCCGGCTTAATAGTTTTATTGTAACCATTCCTCTACTATTTCTTCGTTTTTCGCAACCCAATCGCGTGCCGCCTGCAGCGGCTCAGCTCCGTCGGCAATCGCCCCGATAACTGCACCGAGCTGGTAATCTTCCAGGTAATAATTCTTAAAAAAGTTTGCAACATCGGGCGCATCCTCATCCAAGCCTTGGCGAGCCATGACATGGATATCTTCCGCTCCACCATAAATCCCCCGTGGATCTTCCAGGAACTTTAAATCATAACGGGCGAATTTCCAGTGCGGTGTCCAGCCGGTTACAACAATCCATTCTTCCTCCATGTAAGCATCGGCCAGGGCTGCGGTCATTGCCATATCACTGCTTTCCAGAAGTTCCAGCCCCAAACCATAATCTTCAATAGCCTGCTCTGTAGCCAACATAATGCCGGCACCACCGTCAATACCAACAATACGTCCGCCAAAATCATCCACATGCTCATTTAATTCTTCAATTGAATTAATATCCACATACTCGGGAACTACCAGACCGATACGCGCGTTATTATAAAGAACGCCATAATCATCCATCCGGTCCCCATACTCTTCCAGATATTGCTTGTGGGTTATCGGCAGCCAGGCTGTGGTCTGGGCATCCAGATCCCCTTCTGCAATACCCGAATACAATCCGCCCACTTCAAGGGGCGTTGTCGTACAATCATATCCCAGTTTATCCATAATTACTGCCTGGGCTAAATGCGTAGAAGCTTCCGCACATGCCCACTGGACATAACCGAGCTCAATCGTCTCCTTGGCTGTTTCCTCGGGTTCACCGGAAGTTTCGCCAGATGCTTCACTGGCAGAACCTTCAGGTGTTTCACCATTACCGGCACAGCCTACCAACAACAACCCCATGCATAAAACTACCGCCAGCACACTAATAATAGCTTTCTTTCTAAACAACAAGTAAAAACCCTCCTCATTTTACTTTAGAATAGATTTGCAATAACCCGATTACCCGATTAGTTTATGCCTTTTTTCTTTCCGAAGGTTCTTTACCCACGGATTGGGTAATGCGGTCCAGAATGATCGCTATAATTACAACTCCCACCCCCCCTTCAAAACCTGTTCCGATTTCCAAACGAGTTATTGCCCTGTATACAATTCCCCCCAGACCGCCGGCACCGATCATCGCCGCAATAACAGCCATCGAAAGTGACAACATGATGCACTGGTTTACACCGGCCATAATCGATGGTAAGGCCAGGGGAAGCTGTACCTTGGTAAGCATCTGAAATGGCGTAGAACCGAAAGAGGTCGCTGCCTCGATCATCTCCGCCGGTACCTGGCGGATCCCCAGGTTGGTCAACCTGATCGCCGGGGGCATAGAAAAAACCACCGTTGCCAGAACTGCCGGCACAACGCCGATACTAAAAAACATTACCGCCGGCAAAAGATATACAAAAATAGGCATCGTCTGCATAAAATCAAGGATAGGACGTATAATGCTCTCCGCAAGTTCATTACGCGAAGCCAGAATTCCCAGGGGAATACCTATAAGCAAAGCAATAAAGGTCGACGTAAGCACAAGGGCCAAAGTACGAATAGTATCATCCCATATATTCATACTGACAATTAATAATAAACCGATTAGGGTAAATATTGCCACACCGCGCCCGGCCAGTTTCCAGGCTATAAGCACCATAATAAGAATAAAAAGAGTAATGGGAATAACAGATAGGTAAGCCTCAAAATAATTTACGGCTCCTTCAACCACTCCGCTGATCGATCTAAAGAAATCCCGGTAATTGCTGCGGAGAAACATTACTGTAAAATCAGCCCACTCCCGTAAGGGTAACCGATACATTATCAGGTATTCAGTCCATTTATCAAGAATCTCCAACATCGTTGCTGTCTTCCCCCCCTCCTAATAGTCCGGCTAAAACGGTTACGCGTACGATTATCCCCATCAACTTCTTATTCTCATCAATTACCGCGATGGGAACCCTTGCTGTTACCGCCATGGGAAGCAAATCTTGAATTAGTGTATCCGGTGAAGTTACGGGAATATCGGTTTCTACAATTTTTTTCAAATCTGTAACCTTATGCTTGACAGCCTCCACAGCCCGATCAACCGTAACAATACCGACAAGGGTGCGATCATCCCCAATGACAAAAATACTGGATAAAGCCTCCTCTTTCATCTTGCGCAAAGCTACGCGAGGCCCGTCATTGGACGATACATGGGCAGTGGGGCGTATCATAATGTTCTCCGCCCTTAAAACGCGGGAACGATCAACATCGGTTACAAAGTTGGCTACATACTCCGTAGCCGGATTGGTCAAGATCTCTTCCGGCGTACCGATCTGGTCTATTAAACCATCTTTCATAATTGCTATATTGTCACCCAGCTTAAGCGCTTCGTCGAGGTCATGTGTGATAAAAATAATCGTCTTCTGCAACTTTTCCTGCAGCTCCATAAGTTCCTCCTGCATCTCCTTGCGAATCAACGGATCCAGTGCGCTGAAAGGCTCGTCCATCAACAAAATATCGGGATTTACCGCCAGCGCCCTGGCCAATCCTACCCGCTGCTGCATGCCCCCGCTCAATTGCTCCGGGTATACTGCAGCCCAGTCTTTTAAACCCACAGTTTGCAGTACTTCATAAGCTTTTTCTTCGCGAACCTTTTTTTCAATACCCTGTATTTCCAGTCCGTAAGCTACATTTTGAAGAATGGTCCGGTGAGGGAAAAGGGCAAAACGCTGAAAAACCATAGCCAGCTTCTTTTGCCTCAGCAAGCGCAGCTTATCGAGTGACAAGCCTGTTACGTTTTCTCCATCGATATATACTTCGCCGTCAGTCGGTTCAATAAGGCGGTTAATACAACGAACAAGCGTTGACTTTCCACTGCCCGACAGGCCCATGACAACAAATATTTCGCCCTGTTCAACTGTAAAGGAAACATTGTGAATGCCAACCGTATGTCCGGTCTGCTTCAACAATCTTTCTTTGGATAAACCTGCCTGCAATTTTTTTAAGGCCTGCAGGGGATGTGGGCCAAAAACTTTATACAGGTTTCTTACTTCAATTTTGGGCATCTTATAAATCCCTCCCCCCAAAAAAATAAGCACTCTAACCTCAAAAGAGGTTAGAGTGCCTGGGTTTCGCCTCATGAAGACTCACCCTAAACCACAATAGAATGTAGCCTATTACTGGCCCGTTTGAACCAGTAAAAGCCCCAGTTCTCCTTTACGATTTTTCACTCACGGTTTCCACACGTGAACGGCGCTTACCCCTATCCACCAGTATTCTTGCCCTTAGCAATTCTTACAACACCGACGTATAGCAGCTCACACCGGGCTTACTACCGCAAGCTACTTCACCATTAATGAACCTTTATTATAGCTATCAAAAATCAGAAAAATTAAGTTATTGTGGTCCGAAGTTGGATAAATTCAAGCCTGCTTAAGTAATTACCTAAGAACATAAATTCCGAATATTTGGCTGCTACCCGAACACTAGGCTGCTGAATATTGAGTTCTGAACAAAATAGCTTTTTTTATCTTAACATACACCAGAAAGCTTGTCAAAGAAAGGAACCCTTCTTTATTCCCAAGCCTGTAAAAATTCTTCTAGCGTCTCCACAGGGAGCGCCAGCCCCCTGGCATCTTCTTCTTTTTCTTCCCCCACCGCGGCAAAGATAACGGCAACTACCCTGCCCTCATCGTTAAAGACTGGACTGCCGCTGCTTCCTCTGTGAATAGGAGCATCAATCTCGAGCACCGGTACAGAATTACTTTTTAATCGAATATGTCCAGTAATTTCCCCACACATTACCACGTTTGAATAATTGAGCGGATTACCAATAATAATAACTTTATCCCCTTCCTCAGGGTATTCTTCTCTTTCAAGCTCAAGAAAAGGAAAATTCTCACCTTCAAGAGCAATCAGCGCCAAGTCCGCGGATGAACTGATTGACCACCCGGTAACACGGCATTTTCCCCTTCCAGGAAAAGAAACAGCAAGCGTGTCCGCATCCTCCAGTAAATGTTTATTTGTTACAATTAATCCCTCGGGACTGATACTGAAACCGGTCCCTCTCTGCTGCCTGGAAACCGGAGAAATCCTACCCCCAGAAATTGCAACAATACTAACAACTGCCTGCTTTAAATCCTTAATCATAGGATTACTGCTTAACTTCTGGGATTCAACCAGAAAATCAAGAGACGGAAGAGTAAAGACTTTTAAGAAACTGCCGAGAGCAAGCGTTGTAAAAAAAATTACAAGGAGAAAGGCCACCAGCCTAAAAAAAGGCAATCTCCTTCCGCGAGAAGAAGAGAAGGTATCATCTATTCCTTCTTCATCACCGTACTGTTGATTTAATTCTGCAAAAAGTTCCCTGTCTTCCTCGTTCAAAAACGTTTCAACCCCTCTATTGCAACAATCACGGCCTCAGGCGCCATGGGAAAATCGCCGTTCTTACGCATATTGCCGGAGGAGATGCCGTTATTTTAGATCCCGAAAGCCATATTTTTTATTACGAGGCAGGAAGTTCATCGAAGGAGTTCAGCTCCGACCGGTTACAAACCTGCATTCCCTTAAAGGTATCGCTATTATTTCTTGTCTTCCAATAGTATACCGCCTACTCCCACATAACCCGGATCAGTATTTCTCAGATAAACTACAAAAGCCGCTTCATCAATTCCGGTAAGTTCATTGGCTTTTTTTGTAAAGGAACTGATTAGCTCTTTTCTCTTATCTTTTTCCAGCTCCGGTCCGTAAAAAAATATCGTGGACACATCATCACCCCTCTCTTGTTATAAATTCCTCGCCTATCATCCGGCCTTTCCATTTTAAATAAATATAAAAAGACATTAATACAGGCATGATAACCAGATAATACATTGCTTTATAACCCACCCCGGCAGCTACAAAACCCCAGGACAGAGATCCGACAGCTATTCCCAGGTCCACCGCAGTATAATAAGTAGCATTTGCCGACCCCTTTTTCTCCGGGGGCGCATTATTCACAGCAAGAATAAGCAATGTAAATTGAACAAGGCCAAACCCCAGGCCAAAAAAAAGTCCGCCAACAATCAAATGAAGCAATTTGCCGGTATGAGCGACGATAACCATTGCCGAAACAATGGAAAAAGTTCCAACTATTATATTTAAATCGTAACCTTTCCAGCCCACCCTGTCAATTATTATTCCCGATAAAAACCTGGAAATAAGCGTGGTAACGGCCATGGCGGTAAAGAAGTAACCTGCCGTTGTCAAACCCTGTTCCAGTGCATAAAGAGGGAGAAAGGATATTAGTGA
The DNA here is from genome assembly GCA_012837615.1 of Bacillota bacterium. GTDB lineage: Bacteria > Bacillota > Dethiobacteria > DTU022 > UBA8154 > DUQX01. The sequence goes on from DUQX01000053.1 coordinate 11,050, forward strand.
ACTGTGTACTAAGGAAATAATAAGCATTATTATTGAAGGCCGCAGGGCTGTTCTATCCACAATATTAAATTTAAAATCGCTTGCCTGCCTTTCTATTTTAGGATATCGAATTGATAAAACAAAAATCAGTATAATTGCTGTTATTATCAGGCAAACGAGAAAAAGTAACTCAAAAGAATAATTATTAATTAACCAAAGGGCAATAGCCGGAGCACAGGACATGGAAATGCTATTTGCCAAACTATAGATTCCCAGGCCTTCTCCCAGCCTTTCCCTCGGAATGATATCCAGGGCAACAGTACCGGAAGCAGTATGTCCAATACCCCAGCCCAATCCCTGTACAAAACGAAAGGCAACCAACATAACCACGGGAATCATCTTAAGATATATGGCCGTAGGAATCATAAAAAGAACTATCCCGCCCAGAAAAATCAGTTTGCGCCCATATTTATCAAGATAAAAACCCGTTATCGGCCTGGATATTATCGCCGCTGCCGTTAGCGAAGACAGGGCTAAACCTGCAATTTTGGCTGTCCCCCCGAACTTCTCGATATAAATAGGCAAAGTAGTATTAAAGCTGTGAAAAACAATACTTAAAAATAAAGTTGACAGGCATATTAGAACAAAATTTGCTGACCATAAACGAGGCTTCTGAGGCTTTACATATTCAATAATTTCTTGTAGTTTTTCCGGCATTTTTGTCCCCTTCTATTAAATTTTTCAAGGCCCAGGACAACAGCTAAAACGAGGCCGTTTTTTCATATAATCCAGTTCAAGGAAAGTGTCTCCCCTACTAAAAAATCACCACATCGGTACTGTGTTTCGTGTTAAAGCAAGCTTAAAGAATATTTTCTAAATAATGCTAAATGATTGTTTTGACGTTTTATTCTAACATTTTTCTACTATTTACACAACGTTTTAAGAATACGTTTTTGTGTAATCTAGATGTTTTTAAAATGGAGCATTAAAGGAGACATTAAAGGATAAAAAAATGGACGGGCTTCATCACCTTCTTTCATGATGTTACATAAATTAATAAATATAAGATGCTTTAAGATAGCTTTAATTGTTAACCCAACAGAAAGGGGAATAATTGTTTGAAAAGGTACGATATTTTTCTCAGCTACCACAGCACTGATGAAACTGCAGTCGAAAACATTGCAAAGGTTTTGGTCAACCGGGGCGCTAAACCTTTTCTCGATAAGTGGAATATGAAGCCGGGCCAACCCTGGCTGACAGAAATAGAAGCTGCGCTGCAGGCCAGCAGAGCATTCGGGGCGATTATCGGCCCGGCAGGCCTGGGGCCGATTCAAGTAGCCGAGATGCGGGCAGCCCTGTACCGGATGTTTAGGGAAAGGGGATACCCTGTCATCCCGATTTTACTGCCGGGAGCCGACCCGGCAAAACGCAGCAGTTTGCCGTCCTTTCTCGCCCAGCAAACCTGGGTTGACCTCCGCGGGGGACTGGATAATAAAAAGGAACTGGAGCGCTTATTGTCACAAATCCACCCCCAAAAAGCCAGTGTTGCTAACAATTATGGGCAAAAGGCAGGGCAAAGCAAAAACCCCAAAAAAACAAATAAGGCTGCCTTATTAAAGGCCCTGGTTCTCCTCGAAAGCGAAGATCTGGTGTACCTTGCAGAAATAAGCGGTATACGCAGGGCGGAAATTTCAAAGGATGGAATAAAAACCCTGGCGGTAAGTTTAATAAACCGGGCGGAAATATTCGGCCTACTGGAAGAACTGCAGACGAATCTTATTATTGAATACCCCGCCATTGCCTTAAAAGCAGGTTTAACGGATTAATACACTTCTGCGCTATTATTATCCAACAGCGTACTATAAGAACGACGTTTCCGGCGCCCTTAAATTTCCATGGCGCCGGTATTCCTTTATTGCACCTTGCCGAGCTCGTCTTCCAGGTCATCCCGGCCGGCAAATGGCCTGGCTCCAGAGATTTCTTCCGGTTTTTATTCCAGTAAGATGTATAAAAGTGTTTCTCAACATTCGATGGCCCTGCCCGGTTAGGCTTGCCTGGGCGGTTACCGCTTGAAGTTAAACGCGGTAGGAACCTTCTCCAAAAACATCCGTCCGACCTGCCAGATATCCCCGGCACCCATTGTCAGGATTAGATCTCCGCTTCTACAATTCATCTCCAGGAAACGGACCATCTCCTCCTTGTCCGGGATAAAGCGCACCCCGCTATGTCCCCCGAGGCTGATCTCCCGAGCCAACCTGAGGGAATTAACTCCAGGAAGGGGAGGCTCCCCCGCGCTGTAGATATCGTCAAGTAAAAGTAGATCGGCATCGTCAAATGCCTTTACAAAATCATCCCACAAATAGTCGATACGTGTAAAGCGATGGGGCTGAAAAACACAAATTAGACGCCTGCCGCTTTGGCGGGCCGCTCTCAAAGTCGCCTTTATTTCGGTGGGGTGATGTGCATAATCGTCCACGAACATAACCCCCTCTTTCTCTCCGATAATTTCAAAACGGCGCTTTACTCCGCTAAAAGAAAGCAGCGCTTCCTGAATAAGAGAAAAGTCTATTTCGAGCAAAAGCCCCACGGCAACAGCTCCCAGTGCATTGAAAGCGTTATGTATTCCAGGAACGTTCAAGGAGATTTTTCCCAGGTGTTTATGTTTAAAGTATACCTGAAAGCTTGAACCCAGTCCCAGCAACTCCATCCCTGCACCCCTTACATCCAAACCATCCGTAAAACCATAGGTCAGCACAGATGGAGCCAACTCCGGGCGAAGTTTTCGCAGCACGGGATCATCACCACAGATTACCGCAGTACCCCCCTTTTGCACATTGTTAATAAAAGTATGATAGGATCGCACAAGCTTTTTAAAACTGCCATTGTAATGCTCCAGGTGGTCAGCCTCAATGTTGGTAACCAGGGCCAGATAGGGCCTGTATTTCAGGAAAGAATGATCACTTTCACACGCCTCGGCCACAATATATTTACTCTTGCCCAGCCTGGCGTTGCCCTGGAAAAAAGATACCTCTCCGCCAATGATGGAAGTAGGGTCAAGGCCGGCCTTTTCCATCATTAAAGAAAGCATCGCTGTCGTCGTTGTCTTTCCATGAGTTCCCGCCACGGCAATGCTGAATTTATTATTCAAGACAGCTGCCAGCAGTTCGGAACGATGCCACAGCGGAATACCCCTTACGCCAGCAGCTACTATTTCGGGGTTATGAAGAGGTATGGCAGTTGAGTAAATCACCAGTTGAGCATCCTCAAGCTGATCCGCGCTATGCCCCAGGTAAATTTTTGCCCCTTTCTCCCGCAAAAATTCTGTAAGGCTGGAGTTTTTAATATCAGAACCCCTTACGCTATAACCTGCCTCGAGCAGGATAAGCGCAAGAGCGCTCATACCATAACCACCAATACCGACAAAGTGTATTCTCTTGAACTCATTTAACAAATATAACCCTTCTTTCCGGGACGTAATAATGCCTTACGGATTCATATTATAACATATTTATTGATTTAGTAACTTGTGAAGAAATACATGCAATATTTATCCATTATATTATGTTAATTAAAAAAGAAGAATATTTAACTCATGCGTGCATATAATAGTATGTTACCTTTTTCGTCCACAAGTAATTCACATTATCCACAAAATTATCCACAGGCAAAGGCCCGTTTCATGGACAGCCCCGGGTTTATTTCCACATTTTCCACAATGGTTACATAAATATGCGTGTCGTAAATCAACTAAAAAGCTCGAAACGGTAAAAAATAAGTATTATTTATTGGAAAAATGAGTTAAACACTATTTACGACCTTAGAGCTCTAAATTAGGAACGGCATTCAAATCCCAGGGCGCAGTGCGGCCGCGGTGCAGGTAAAAATAACCGGCAGAAGCGATCATGGCGCCGTTATCCGTGCAGAGCTCCACCGGCGGGTATAATAATTCAATGTTCTCATTGCTTAGTCTCTGCCTGAGCCTTCTTCGAAGCTCACCATTCGCAGCGACACCTCCGGCCAAAAGAAACTGTTTTGTTTCTTTTTTTTTGATCGCCAGGAAACATTTTTCAACGAGAACATCTACAACGGCGTCCTGGAAAGCAGCAGCAAGGTCAGCGGGCTTTACTCTGTTGCCCTTTTCGGCCTCACGCCTGATACAATTTAAAACAGACGTTTTCAGCCCGCTAAAGCTGAAGTCCAGCTTTCCCTCTTCGGTCATCAGAGCACGGGGAAATCTGAAGGCGGATGCATCCCCCTGCCGCGCCAGTTGATCAATAATTGGCCCTCCCGGAAACCCAAGCCCCAGCGCCCTGGCCACCTTATCAAAAACCTCACCGGCAGCATCATCCCTGGTCCTGCCCATAGTTTCAATCAGCCCATGATCTTGCATATGAATAAGAGAGGTATGCCCCCCCGATACAACCAAACAAAGAAGCGGAAAAGTAATCGTGGTCCCTGTTAAAAAGTTGGCATAAATATGCCCTTCCAGGTGATTGACGGCCATCAAAGGCAAATCGAGAGTATATGCCAGGGCTTTTGCCACGGAAACCCCCACCAATAAGGAACCCACCAGCCCGGGTCCATAAGTGACAGCAATGCCATCCAAATCGCGCACAGTAACCCCGGCCTTGCTCAGGGCTTCATCTATAACGGGATTAATATAATCCAGGTGGCAGCGGGAGGCTATCTCCGGCACAATCCCGCCGAAACGCCGGTGAAATTGTTCCTGTGAAGATACTACGTTGCTTAAGACGTTGCGGCCATTAAGCACTACCGACGCAGCGGTATCGTCACAGCTGGTTTCCAGCCCCAGGATTAATGTTTTACGGGTCATCAAGAACACTCCCTTCTTCCACCGTCCGTACAATACTGGATTCGCAAATCATTATTAGGGCATCCTCATCAAAATAGTAGTTTTTTCGTCGGGCAATTACTCTAAAACCATATTTTTCATAAAGTCTCTTTGCAACTGTATTAGAAACCCTTACTTCCAAAAAAATTTTGCCGGCACCCCTGGCAAAAGCTGTTTGGAGCATATTTTTTAATAAAAATGTTCCTATCCCCACCCGGCGATAGCTCGGATGAACCGCCAGGGTTGTAATATGAGCCTCGTCAAATACGATCCATATACCCCCATAGCCGATAACCTTTGGTCTATCCATTAAACGCGCCACGGTATAATGGGCGTACTTGTTCCGGGTAATCTCAGTATAGAAAGACTCCCTGGTCCAGGAGGTTGAAATAAAAGAATCCTGTTCAATATACTGTACCTGTTCTAAATCCGCTATGGTCATAGGCGCAATAACTACCCGCAACTAGGATATCCCCTCCCGGTTCTTTTTCAGCATTTTTCTTTCGGCCTCGGGAAGGCGAACATAGAAAGGCTTTAAAGCATAAGGGGAGATAGAACCGCCCTCTTTCCAAATCTTCGCCCCCTTTTGGAGAACAAGAGACGCGCGATTAAGCCGCGAGGAGTAAGGCATTTCCCTACACCGCTCCCCGAGGGCGTCCCGGAGGAAGGCCCCGACTTTTTCCGGGTAATCACCAAGAAAAATAATATCCTCCTGATAAGCATCGAGCTTCCGGCACAGCTCTTCCAGAGAAAGCGCAGCTGTCTCCTCAACCATTTCCGGCCCATCGGGCCATCCCCGATAAAGAGCGGTATAAACCTGATTTTTCCTGGCATTTAAAAGCGGACAGATTAAACCCCTGTGAAAAACACAGGCCTCGGCCAGAGCATCAAGAGTCATTACCCCCACAACAGGAATATTTAACCCCTGAGATAAACCTTTCGCTGTAGCCATGCCAATACGGATACCGGTAAAGGATCCCGGGCCTACGCTTACAGCTACACCCTGCAGCTGGCTTTTGTGGACTCCGGCATCTTTTAGTAAAGAAATAAGAAGAGGCATCAGATGCTTTGAGTGCGTATTGCCCGTATTTAAAAGATATTCTGCCCAAATTCTTTCACCATCGCCTAAAGCTGCGCTGCAGACCTTGGTTGTGGTGTCAAGGGCAAGAAGCAACATTTTTTTTCAACTCCTCAATCAAAAAATCCTTCGTTTTATCCAATTGTTTAAAATGAAGGATACGGGTATTTTCAAGATCCCGGGGGTCTTTCATAATTTCTATCTCCAGCCTGGCAGGCGGCAATATATGCGGAAATTTATTGGCCCATTCGATAATAGCCAAGCCCTTTTCTGCATAAAAATATTCTTCCAGGCCCAGCTCCTCCAGTTCCTCATCATCTTTCAGCCGGTAAAAGTCAAAATGGTAAAGCTCCAGCCTTCCCTTGTAAAGATTCATAATAACGTAAGAGGGACTGTTAACAATATTGACAACCCTTAACCCTTCCGCAATCCCACGGACAAATACAGTTTTTCCCGCTCCCAGCTCACCGTTTAAGGCAATAACCGTACACCCGGGAACAATCTCTCCCAGAATTTTACCGATTTTCTTTGTCATATTTTCTCCGGTGCTTTTTATAGTAAGCATACTTAATTATATCTTTTGCTGCGGCTAAAAGCAACTTTACAAAGAAAAAGCCCGCCCAGGAATAAGTAGAGATAAAAAAAATAATATGGTATAAACATAATAATTAAGATAAAAATATGGGAAAGGAGGTGTTTTAAATCAGGGCAAAACTGATTAAAGGATTCCCGGTCGTTGACCTGGAAGACGGTTCCATGGCAGGAAGAGTGCAGAATCTAATACTGGACCCTGCCGGGAAAAAAGTTGCAGGGTTCCTGGTCGGGGAAAAGGGGTTTCTTAAAGGACGGTCACAAATAATTCTATACGAACAGGTCTCAAATATTGGCAGAGATGCCATTACGATCAGGAGCAAAGAAAACCTGGTAGCGGAAGAGGACCACCCGGAGCAAGAGATCTCCAGGGATTATTCTTTTTTAGGAAACAGCGTTATCAGCAGTGAAGGAGATTATATCGCCAGGGTTCAGGATTTCACCTTTTCTACCCAAACAGGAGAAATTGAAAGTCTCCTGCTTTATGATTTTAGAAGCAAGGAAAAAATAGACAAAAACATATTCCTCAATATTCAAGGAGTCCAAAAACTGGGAAAAGACTATGTTATCGCAGAAGCAAACTTCACCGCCTACTTAAGAGAGGAAGAGAAGGACGGGGAACGCGAAGATGAAAGATACGCAAAAGAAAAAGAAGCCGCTTATTCCCTAGAGTTGAGGGCTATTGAATTTGCCCTGAACAAAGAAGCGGCTTATACAGTAAAAAATCTCCATGGTGAAGTTATTGTCGAAAAAGGCCAAAAGATCACATACGACACAATTGAAAGGGCGCGCGCTTCAGGCAGGCTTTATCAGGTACTCTTTGCGGCAGGAGCCGGGGAACTATTGGACAGTATTGACTACACTCTGGAAAAATTGGACCAGGGCAGCGCCCACCTTCTCCAGGCGTGGCATAATTTTAAAAAAAAATCTGCCTATATATTCAGGGGTACAGAACATAACGATAAAAAAACTGGGGAAGAGAAAGGGCATCCTCCGGAAAAGGTGGAAAGGTTTACCGACAACGAAGAAAAATATAAAACGGAAGAAATACAGCGCCCGCTTCTAGAGGTATTCGACAATATCAAGGAGCTCTGGAGCCGCCTTGAAAAGGAGATTTACAGGGAAGGGAAAGAGCTGGCTCATGAATCCAAATTAAAAATAAAGGAATACGTGTTAAACAAAAAGGCAAATTTTAGCGTAAAAGACTGTGAAGGAAAAGTGTTGCTGCAGCGCGGAGAAAAAATTACCGAGGATATTATTGAAGCGGCCGAAGCTGACAATAAGATTCACACCCTTTTCCTGGCCGCAATTTCCCAGGAAGTGGAAGACGGCCTCAACACCCTGAGCGATAAAATGAGGGACATATTTCGTTAACTGTTAATAAATGGCAACTGCACAGAGCAAACACAAAAAATGCATAGGGAACGGCAGGTGCCAGGCGTGCGAAAAGTCACAGCACCTGTCACTCTGAACGTAGTGAAGAGTCTAAGATCCTTCGCTAACGCTCAGGATGACAATCTTGCGCATAGCTGAGCAGTTACAATAAATGTTTAAAGGCTCGGTAATTATATACCGGGCCCCATTATTACATAACACTTCACGTGTAGCCAATAAGAGAACTGTCCACTGTCACACACACAGTTTCAAAGGGCGGTAACGGGAGAACTGCCCTCTGCCACACATCGTTGCTAGCGCATCTCCTGCAGTGTTTCTTCAAGCGCCTTGATAAAACGCCTGTTACCTTCTTCCTGAACGATGGAAACGCGAATAAACTGTGGATAACCAAAAATATCTCCGGTACGCACGATAATACCTTTACGCAGGAGCCTCTGGAAAAGCTCTTTAGAATCCACCCCTACATCAACAAAGAAAAAGTTTGCCTGCGTGGGGACATAATAAAGGCCCATCCTCTTAAATTCGCCTGAAAGATACTCTTTACCGGCGAAATTATTCTTCCTTACTTTCTGAATGAATTCTTCATCCTCCAACGCTGCTCTTGCAGCAACCTGGGCCAGTGAATTTACATTAAACGGTTCGCGCACAGTATTTAAATCGGTAATAAGCTGCTCCGATGCAAGTACATATCCCACCCTTAAACCCGCAAGGCCGTAAATCTTGGAAAAAGTACGCATGATAAGCACATTTAAGTTACTTTTGATCAGCTCCAGGGTATCGGGATACGAAGGATCATCAACAAATTCCCGGTAGGCTTCATCTAAAACAATAAGAACCTCCGGAGGCACTTTTTCCAAAAATTCCTCCAGTTCCCCCTTATTTACGATAGTACCGGTAGGGTTATTGGGATTGCAAATATAGACAATCCTCGTCCTGCCGGTAATCGCCGCCAACATAGCCTCCAAATCATGACGAAAACCTTTGCAGGGCACACTGATCGGGGTGGCATCCATCAGCCGGGCAGAAAAATCATACTCTGAAAAAGAGGGCTGCGCCATGACTATCTCGTCACCGGGATTTAAATACGCTACCCCCAGCAGGGTAATAAGCTCATCAGCACCGTTCCCTAGAACGATATTTTCCTCTTTTATCCCGAGTTTTGCAACAAGGGCTTGCTTAAGATAGTAACCGTTACCATCAGGATAGTAATTGATTTTCTGCAGGTAATTTTTTACCGCCTCCATTGCCAACGGGGAAGGCCCCAGGGGGTTTTCATTTGAAGCCATCTTGACAACATCCGATAGCCCCAGTTCTCTCTCCACTTCCTCAATCGGTTTTCCGGGAACATACGGTGTAATACTCTCCAGGCAACGCCGTTTTTGGGGATAATTATTCACACACTTCACTTCCTTTTAACCATTAAGTTATTAGATATAGATAACAATTAAATTGCTTATAAAATAGTACACCAGTGAAGACTTCTACAATAGCAAATAAACTCCTTCTTCAACCATTTAATTATTAGCCCGACTGAGAACCCGCCCGTGAAAGATAATCTGATGCCATCAGCAACCCGATAATTGTTTTTCCATCCTCAATTTCCCCGTTGGAAACCATCTTAACAGCTTCAAGGAAATCTATACTTTCAACCTTAAGATACTCCCCCTCTTCCTTTTTGGTTTCCACCTGTACCAGATCTTGTGCAAGATACAGGTAGAGCACCTCATTAGAAAAACCGGGTGATGTGTAAAAAAAAGCCAGCCGCTGCAGGTTATTGGGCAGGAACCCTATCTCTTCGGCAAGCTCGCGCCGCGCACACTGCAGGGGGCCTTCTCCCGGCTCCAACCTTCCGGCAGGTATCTCTAATAGTGCCCTTTCAACAGCTTTGCGATATTGCCTTACAAGATATACCCTTCCATCTTTAACGGGAACCATACCCACAGCGCCGGCGTTAACCACTTCAACAATTTCCCGCCGGCCTTCTTTCCCGTCCGGCAATCGCACGGTATCCAGGCGAACATTGATTATTTTACCGCTGTATATTTCCCTGCTGCTTATAGTTTTTTCATTTAAGTCCATTTTATCAGGCAGTTTTCCCCTTTCGATTTATTAAATTAAAGAAATAAAGTCAGAAGCCGTTTGCCCCGCGCCAGCGAGTAAAAAGGGTATGATCCAGATCGAACTGATCCAAAATTTTGCCCACAGTATGGTTGATGATATCATCCATGGTTTGGGGACGATTGTAGTAGGCCGGCATGGGCGGTAAAATAACCCCGCCGGCCGCAGCCACCCTTGTCATTAACTGCAGATGTCTCAGGTGCAAGGGCGTCTCTCTTACAACCAGCACCAGCTTTCTTCTTTCCTTTATCGCCACATCAGCAGCCCTGATCAACAAGTTTTCATTGTAGGAATTTGCGATAGCCGACAGGCTTTTTATAGAACAGGGCACAATAACCATCCCGTCAGTTTTAAAAGAACCGCTGGCTATAGAAGCTCCGATATTGCCTATTTGATGTACTTCTGTAGCCATCTTTTCAATTGTATGAATGTCATAGTCGGTTTCAAGGTGAACTGTCTTTTTTCCTGCATCCGAAATAACCAGATGGGTCTCTATCCCCAGTCGCCGTAATACCTCCAGCGTACGAATACCATAAATGGCCCCGGTTGCGCCCGATATGCCCACTATCAACCTCATAAGAGCACTTCCTCCCCCTTAGTTTCCTTAATACATGGAATTATAAGAGCCGCTTTATTGCACAGCACCCTTTATCTATACTCTCCGCGCAGGAGTTTACCTACTTTTCTCTCCACATCCTTTATCAGAGAAGGGTTTTGTATAGGGGTTACTTTATCCCATTTACTCCACTCCCCGCAAAGAGTGCGGTACAGATCCTGGCAGCCACGCTCATAATATATTTTAAAATCAGAGGAAATCTCACCGGCCAGCCTTTCCAGGTCGGAATAAAGTTCGTCGCGTTCGGCAAGATCGTGAACCTGAAAAATAGCTGTAATATGAGGGCTGTTTTTATCATTGGTCCCAATACGGCCCCGAACTGTCCGCGATAACGGAAATTTTTTGTCCTGGTATGCCTGTAAAAGATCCAGACAATGGTTAAACTCGTTAAAAATAACGATTATTTTCCAGCAGTTCAGCGGTTCTTCCAACACCAGCTGCGATGGCGTTCCTTGAAGTTGTTCGTACAGCTTTTCCAGGCAGGGGAGGCAGCGTTCATAGATGCTTTTTTTTGTCTCCTGCAGGCGGGGATGATTCTCAAAGCTCATCCAAAAGCCCCTCTTCACATCCCTTCTTCGGCCAACATATATTTCCACAGTGAAAATAACCTCCAGCCGTTCTCTCTACAGCCTTAATCTTAGCGGATCTCCCTTTCACTGTCAAACATGCCGATAAGCTCATCGATATGGCTCAGGATATGATCTGCTCCCGCCCTGGAAAGCGAACTGCAGGTTCCGGCACCTGTCAGGACACCAACCGTGCTCAAACCGGCTTTCTTCCCTGCAATAATATCACAGGGCGAGTCCCCCACGTAAAGGCACTCTTTCGCTGTTACCTGGAGCCGCTCCAAGCACAGCAGCAAGGGCTCTGGGTCGGGCTTATGTTTTGTGGTATCCTCACGGGTAATCATCGACCTGAAATACCGATCAGGGTTAATCCCGTTTGCTTTAAAAATGTTCATTTTATTTGAATAACTTGAAGATGTAACCACACCCATCGTTACCCGGCTCTCCTGCAGGCGGGATAAAACATCGGCTACACCGGAAAAAAAGTTGATCTTTTGGTCATAGCCGCGCCGCCAGATATCCCTTAATGTAAAAGCAAAATTTTTCCGCAGTTCTTCCTTTTTCATTTGAGAATTACCTTCCGGAAGAAGCTCTTCCCATATCTCCCAATAACCAAATCCCCTGCCCATATAATCCAGCACCTTATCCCGCTGCGGGGTAGGCAGCCCGGCCTCGCAGCAGCCTTCACAAAATATTTCGTAATAGTGATCAACTGAATCAATAAGGGTACCGTCCAGATCAAAGATAATGCCTTGCGGAAAGGGCAGTTTTTGCGGAAGTATAACGAAAAATTGCAATCGATCATTATCGCTAAGCTTTAAATGTTGTCTTAGCTTTACAGGCGCAACCAGCTCTAAAACATCGCTGTAATAATCATCTACCATGGGGAAAACAAGAGCTGATGTTACACCGCCAACCTTGACCGGAAGCAATCTGGCTTCGCATAGTTCTTCTTTGGGTGAGGGAATTAACCGTTCCCCGAGGGAAAAGGCCAGCTTGCGCAAGTAATCGAAATCTTCTTGCCTCACCTTCAAATTCAAAGTGCCGGGGAAAGGTATAAAACCGCTTTTTTCTAGAAACCGCTCCTTCACCCAGTTTATCTGTAAAAAAGCATGCGCTTTACCTTTGCCCGGGGTTACCATCCCCTCAATCCGTTTTTCCTCAGTCATATACAACAAGCCCCTTCTATCTATAATATCTTCTATCTATAACATCAAGAAGATCCGAGAATTCGGGCATTTGCGCCCCTATTTGCTCTCGGCTATGCCTTTTATATAATTTTTTTGAGATTTTATAAAAAAAGATCCTTAAAGCCGCCTGTCAAAGCCGCCTGTCGCGGCAAGCAAAGCGGTCAAGATCAATTCCTCTTCTCTGAAGCCACTGGGCGGTATCCCCGAGGATAACCAGCGGTTTTTCCCGTAGTTCGGAAACACTGCGCGCACCCAGCATTATCATTACCTGCCTGAGCTGCCTCTCTATCCCCAGCAGGTAGTGCTCAACCGCTTCTTCACCTCCGTTATAAAAGCAACGCACGAGCGGTCCGGCTATTCCGACCACAGAGCCCCCAAGGGCCAGTGCCTTAGCCGTATCAAGCCCGTTGCGGATCCCTCCCGAAGCGACAATATCCACCTGTTCCACCTGGGACCCGGCAGAATGGAGCACCTCTACCAGGCTGGTTGCCGTAGAAAGGCCCCAGTTCAAAAAGGGTTGCGCCGCCTCAACGTTATGTCGAAGACCTTCGATAAAGATAAAATTTGTGCCCCCTTTTCCCCCGACATCCAATGCAGCAGCGCCTGTGGAAATAATCTGCTTTGCCTGTTCACGTGCAATGCCGCAGCCCACTTCTTTCACTATTACCGGGACAGGTGAAGATCGAACTGTTTCCCTAATATTATCCAGATACCCTTGAAAAGAAAGCTCGCCTTCATCCTCCGGCATCATCATTTCCTGGGGAATATTAAGGTGAAGTTGAAGGGCATCCGCGTTGATCATCTCCACCGCGTGCAGTGCTTCTTCAGGAGAAAGGCCCGCGCTGACGTTTGCAGCGATAAATCCATCGGGGTTTTCCTCCCGGACAACTTTGTAACTGAAGCGAACTTCCCTGTCCTGAAGGGCGGCAGTTTGTGAGCCTACGGCCATTGGTATCCCCAGTTTGCAGGCAACTGCGGCCAACGCCCTGTTTATTTTTGCCGCCTCGTCGATACCGCCGGTAATAGCATTAATCATTAACGGAGATTTTATCTCCCGCCCACAAAACTTAACCACCGTGTTAGTCTCCGAAGGATTGATCCCCGGCAGGCAATTATGTACAAAATGTACATCTTCAAATCCCGAAGAATCCGGACCATCGTCAAGATTTTGAACAAGATCGAGGTGGGCAAGCTTTCGCCTTTTCCGCAATTTCCGTACTCCTTTACTATAAAACGTATTTTTGTCTAATTACTGCCATTACTGCTTTTCTCCAACTGCTTCAGCAATTGCTCCATAACCTTTATACAGTTATTTTCGATTGCCCGAATGCCTTCCGCAGTAATGTTATCCACATGAATGCCTGCCGTGAGCACTACTTTTCTATTAAGGAAGGAGGCAAGCTTGTCGGCCATTTTCTTGGCCAGCTCATCCTCCTTGTGCCCGACCAGGGCATAAACTGATGTAGTAGCGCTGATTACCCCGGGATCATCCAGGCTTGGGCGAGGTATGCTTACGGCAACCGCTCCCACATGGGGTTTGTCGCCACCATAAACCATAACAACGAGATCACCGCCAATAAGCAAAGCAGTAGCCTGAACCTGATAAGGCAACTCACCTTCAATTAAAGACAGCTGTCCTTTATACAAAAAAAGCGCCTCCTTTACCTCTGCCAAATTTACCGGGCACTTCAGTTATCCAGATTTACCGTAACCTTTAGCTTTTCTGTTATTTTAAGGTAATTTTAAAAAACCGGCTAACCTGCCGGTATTAGATAGAAACTGTAGCTCTGCAGCTTTATAAGGTTAAAAGCCTAATGCCCTTAATAAAAGTTAAAAGCCTAACGCCTCTAACGCCTATTTTAAAAGCTATTGTACAGGAATAACCGAAAAAAGTCAATGCTCTTAAGAGGAGCATTTTGTTATTCTGTGATAATATCACTTATCCGGGAATGCTTGTTAACTATCGGCATAGTTTCATCAAAGTAGCGCCTGGTAGCGCCTGATAGCACCTGCAAAGAACTCAGCAAGGCGCCCTTTTTCGTATAGTCCTATAGGGTTATTACCGCGGTGTAATAATTGACAATATCCGCAAAAAGGATTAAATTATAACACAGATATTAAATTACAAATAAGAAAGCTGGATTGTTATGGCCAAAAAAAGTTCAGGGTATAATGCCCCCGTTCTTTACAAGGCTTTCTCCATCCTGGAAGAAATTGCCTACAACCAAACCGAATTGGGTATAAGCGACCTTGCCCGTAAACTAGATATTCCCAAAAGCACTGTCTATGGTATTGTCCAAGCCCTTAAGGAAGTTGGCGCCCTCCGCCAAAGCGAAAAAACACATAAGTATAAATTGGGGCCAACGCTTGTACGCCTGGGCAACCGCGCTCTATCTGAAATTAATATTAGATCTATAGCGCGGCCTTATATGGAAAAACTGAGCGCAGAATTTAAAGAAACTATCTTTATGGGAGTCTTTGATGAACAACGTGTTACGATCATTGAAAAAGCCGAAAGTCCTCTGGATCTAAAAATTTCCGCACCCATAGGAACCCGCATATCCATTTTTGCCGGAGCCACAGGGAAAATCTTTCTTTCTAGAATGAGGAAAAAAAAGCTCGAAAAGATCCTAAAGGAAAAAGCCTTACCTAAATTTACGGAGAACTCGATAACGGATCCGAAAAAATATCTCCAAGAGCTTGAGGAAGTACGGAGGCTGGGCTACGCGAAAGATTTCGAAGAATACATTCGTGGTGTAAACGCCATTAGCGTACCTTTGTTGCCCGATTCCTGGGGATGGCCGGCAGCTGCCTTATGGATGGTTGGTTTCAGCAGCTCGTTTACCGGGGAAAAGCTAGAGGAGGCTATTACAGCCAGTATCAAAGAAGCTTCGGAAATAACAGAAATAGTTAAAGAAACAGCTGCATCCATTCACTCAAAACCATAAAAACCTTATCCATTTTAAAAAGAATTTTCATAACCGAACAACCCTCCAGCATAATAATAATTAAAAAGAATATCCCGGGTTGGTTAGGCTATGCAAATATTATTTATCAAGAAAAAAAGGCCGGCGCAATTTATTAAAAAGCCGATACTATTTCTGCTGATAGCAGTGCTTATTTTTGGTGCTTATTTCCTCTTCTTCTCCAAAACTCCCATCATACCTACCCAAGCAGGCAGGCAAACCAGGCTGGTCCCAATCTATTATGTAGACACTAAAGAAAAAAAAGTCGCCTTTTCTTTCGATGCCTGCTGGGGGGCATCTCATACCCCTGCCCTGCTTGAGATCCTGCGCGAAAACAATATTAAGACGACCTTTTTCCTTACCGGTTTCTGGGTAGAAAAATTTCCCGAGATGGTTAAAAAAATCTGCGAAGAGGGACACGAAATCGGTAACCATACCTACAGCCATCCGCACCTCAACGGCCTTGGCGAACAGGAGATCAAAATTGAGCTGGAAAGGGTAGGCAACATGATCTTCGAGCTGACGGATGTTCAGCCAACACTTTTCCGCCCACCTTTCGGGGAATACAGCAACAAAGTAATCAAAGCGGCCGAAAAATGCGGTTACCTGACCATCCAGTGGAGTATTGATTCCCTTGACTGGCAGGAACTGGGCAAAGAACCCATGGTTAAAAGGGTTACGGAAAAGCTCCATCCCGGTGCAATTATTCTCTTCCATAACAACGGCAAATACACCGCAGAAGCCTTGCCGGAGATTATCGAATATACTAAGGAACGGGGCTACACCATTGTCCCCATTTCAGAACTCCTCTATAAAGAGAATTATTATATAGACAGTAACACGGGGGCACAAATACAAAATCCCCCGGCGAGTGGGTAGGACCATTTTATTTTCATTTTAAACTAACAATTCTCCAAACCCTTCCATCTTTCTATTTTTGCCTCCAACGGTTTGAAAATCATCTTTTCCAAGATGGCTACTATAAATACTAAGATTAGTGCCCAGGCAAAGAGCTTGTCTGTTTCAAGATAAAACCTGGTCATAGCAATAGCCTGGCCGATACCTTCCTGTGCCCCAAATAATTCTGACATTACTGTTAACCTGATCGACGATGCGGCACTCAAAGCAAACCCGGCCAGGATTCCGTGTGTTAAACCGGGCAGATATACTTTCTTAATCCTTATTTTTAACGGGACTCTATAAACCGTTGCCATCTCTATTAAATTTGGATCAATAGATGCGATTCCTTTTTCACAGTTTACATACATTACAGGAAACACCAGCAGGGCAACAACGAATACTACCTGGGTTGTACCCTGGCCAAACCACACCATGGCAATTACCACAAAGATAATACTGGGCACAGACAAAATGGCATTGACCAGGGGAGTAATCATCTTGTTGATAGGAGCTTTTAAGCCTCCCAGGATACCCAGAACGATTCCAAACATTACACCAATGGCGAGCCCTGTTAGCTGGCGCTGGATTGAGATGGAAAAATTCTTTAGCAGTTCACCACTGGCCGCCATATTAATCAATGCTTTGATGGTGGCCAGTGGTGAAGGCACTATTAATGGATGAGAAAAAATCGATATAATTTGCCAGCTTAGCAATAATAAAAGCACGCCTAAGATGGAATATATATTTTTGTTACTCAGATACATAATAAATATCTTCATCAGGCATCTGGCCACCTATAATCTTAGGGGAAGCTGTTTTCAAGTATTCATTAAAAAATGCTTCAATATTTTTCCGACACTCCTTGGCCGGGACTGGATTAAGCTTGGCATAAGGGAGGGATGCACTGACACCTCCTGCTTTCATCTGTTCAAAATATTTTTCAACAATTTTACCGGCTTCTTCCCGGTTGTTATTGATCCAGTTGGCGCTTTCAATATACCTGGCAGAAAAGCCATCTACCATGGCTTTGTTTTCAGCATGTTGACCGACAACAACAATACCGGCTTGCGGTATTTTGCCATCTTTATTGGGGGTTATTTTCCTCCACTCTTCTTCGAGATCCAGCAATCTCTTCAATTCAATATTATTGGCTTTTGCCGCTGCGATAGTAGCAGATGATTTTGGTTCGTTTAAAAAGGCCAGTTCGATTTCTCCCATGGCCAATTTTGTAGACATTTCTGTCAT
>DUQX01000054.1 GCA_012837615.1 Bacillota bacterium
ACAGTGTAGGGGGACAAAATTATAAACTGGAGCCTTTCCACAAAACCGGCTCCAGTTTTTCCCCGATAATTAGAGCAAAAAAGCACAAGATTAATTAATCAATATAATGCTGGACCATGATAATCCCAGGAACATTTTTTAAGGAACTGATCCCGATACCCACCTTGCTGTAATCAGGGCTGAGCATGATTTCCCGGTGGCCTTTCGTGCTGTATAACAGTTGTACATGGGCCTGGGAAACATTCCCCGCCTTGGAAAGGTTCTCCGCAGCCCTGTTATATGAAATACCGGCATCTCTTAACATCTTCCCGAGTGGACCGTAGGTAGGTGAAACATGGCTGAAATAATCGTTTTCAGCAATATCCTGTGCTTTTAACCGTGCCGTTTCAACCAGTCCGTAGTGGATTTCCAGCGGGGGCAGATTATTATTTGCTCTGGTTTCATTTAACAGGGCAAAAGCCTGGGCTTCTGCCGGAGTCAGCCCGGATGGCTTCTCCGGCTGCTGCGGAGGATCGGGATCCGGCGAAGGCCCGGGTTCCGGTTCCGGTTTCGGAGAAGGTGACGGGTATGTAGGATTAGACGGTGCAGGAGGTATATAAGCGCCTCTGCCTCTCTCGCTTCTAAAATCACCGGTGCCTGGAATGTAACCGCTATTACCCGAGTTGCCTCCAGGATCAGGGGCAGGTCCCGGGTCCGGTTTTTCAATCGGATCCTGCGGTGCAGGGTCTGACGGTTCAGGATTCGGGACAGGCTGATCCTGGCCACCGCCGGGAGGATTTAAAATAAAACGATCCCTGTCAAAATTGCCTCGAAATGCCTCCGCCTCCTGCAAGGGTAACAAGATAACGCTGAGAAGGATTGTTAAAGCCAGGCAACAAAAGATTTTCTTTCGATCCATATTTCTCCCTCCTTATTTTCCTGTTATTATATAAATTTACAACAAATTATACAAATACCCATAAACTGTTAGGTGAGTGTAAAAAAAGGAGGCCGCTCCTGACTTCTCCGTCTAGAAAGATATTTTATAAAAATTTTATATAATACCAGTAAATGCTAATAATTATCGGGCAAAGGTAATAATTATAAAAGGAACACTACTTTTATAAAGGATTCAATATGCCATGGAAGAAAATCGGCTTTTAAATACCGGCATAATCCCTTTGATGATATTGGGGAATAGGGAAAAACATTATTTTGAACTGGACGAGAACGCGCACCTAAATTACTACCTTGATAAAGAAGGGAACGGTTGCTGGACTAGCATCTCGGAAAATATTTTACAACGAAAAATAAGCGGCTTTGATACAGCCATAGATAAGTTGGGTAATATGCATCTTCTGGGATATGACAGAGGAGGAGGCATTTCCTATCTGCGTCTTCCCCCGGATACCCCCAAAAAGCCGGAGCTCCTTTTAAAGGAAGAGGGGAAGCAGATCTGCCACCTCTCCTTCTGCACGGATAACGCAGACCGCTTGCACGTCCTATATTTGGCAATAAGCAGTGAAAAAAAGATGTGGTGGCTTTTTTATCTCCGCCAGGAGAATGGCCGATGGTTGGAAAAAGCGGTTATGGACTTCGGGTACTTTCAGCTGGAACAGTACGGCATTATCTTTAGCGACTGCCTCAACAGTCTCTTTCTCCTCCACAGGTTGTACGATGATAACGGGTATTCGCTGGCATTACGCAGTTTTAACAACGAAAAAAATCTACCGGGGCAAACAATCTTTCTGGGAGAAAGGGATCATTATTGCTTTTTCCCGGATGCGCTGGCAGCCCCGGATAATTCGCTGCATATTTCCTGGATCAGCCGTAAAAACAATATAATGTTTATAAACTACGCCCGAAGAAGCCCCCAGGGGAAATGGGAAAATCATTTATGCACCGAGATTTCCCAGGGATCTGCCCCGTTCGCACCTCTTTATTTTGCAAAAGATGTGCTTCTTTTAACCTGGCAAAATAACAACATGCTCTTTTGCCTGATCTCCCGCGATGGCGGGGATAGCTGGAAATGGGGTACAAAAGTTGAGCTGGATGATACTTACCAGTTGATCCGTTTTCGAAGTAAACCCCGTTTATTAAATGATCCCACCTGGCGGGGAAATTATACCTTTTCCCCGGCCTGCCCGCCGGAAACGTACATGCAACCGGAAGTGCTCTTGAAAAGTCAGCCGGAAAAAGACGGCGTCTCCGAAGAATTAGAAATGCTTGATCTGCTCAGCTCCAGGCTTTTAACCGGCTACGACAACCTGCAGGCGAGCAATGCTTTTTTTAAACAGAAAATTGCCCATCAAAAAAAAGAACTGGCCGAGCTGTATTCTATAAACCTGGCAAAAACTAAAACCCTGGAGGAAAAGCTTACTTCAAAAAATATTGAAATCAAAAAAATGAAAAGTGTATTTCAAAACACAATTGATGAACTGAAAGCAAAAATAAGCAGGGAAAGGGAAGAACTGGCTTCGGCAAACCACGAACTGCAGCAGGAAATAAAAGCTTTGCAGGAAGAAATTGAAAAACGGGGAAAAACCAATCTCCTGCTAACCAGGGAATTAACTAGAATGAAGGAAGAAATAAACTTGATAAAAAAAGAAAACGAGCACCTGCAAAAAAAGAGCATTAACTATTATCTTCAGAAGCTTATGAAAAAGAACCGTGATTGAAAAAGCGTCAGCTTTTCTTAATTGAGCAGGTTACTCAATCATTAATTCAGATTAACTCAGGATGGTTTTTTATACCTCCTGGTACTTTTACCTTTATTCTCTATCCTTTTCATTTTTTCTGCAGGCTCGCTCTTAAGCAATCCTTCATAAAAGAACTTATATTTATTATAATACCCCGAATCTGGAGCAGATCGCGAGGAGCGCGCTATTCTCTTCTTCTTTTCCATTGTAATAAGATCCGCTGCAACCGGTTCCTCTTTGAAGGTTTCTCTCGCTATTTCTCTCGCTATTTCCCCCGTTATTTCCTCCGCTTTAAAAGCGTCTTTTGCCGGAGTATCTTCTTGCGCATGTTCCTCAAAGAACATCCTGAAGAAATCTTCCGCTGCATTACCACCAAAGGCAGCCTTTCCGGTCTCAGCACTGCTCTGTGCATTATTGATACGGCCGGCAAAATCATCAGCGCTATTGGTTTCTTTTTCTTGCGTTACGCTTTTACTTGATTCAAAACTTGTGCGGCCAGGTACAGCTGCAATGCTGCCGTCAACAGTAATGGTTATTTTAAAAGGGATATATTTGATTCTGCCCAAAAGGGGAAAAAGGGAGCTTGAAACAGGTGCAGAATTATGGTTATAACCAGCCTCGCAGATTAAATTGCCCGGTATATTGCCCATAGTTCCGTCATGAAGAATATAAGAAAACCCCCGGCGAAATACTTTTTTGTCTGCTATTATTTCTTTTATTCCATACTTCTGGTAATCCACGCTTAGTTCGTAACTTCCCCAAATATAGCTTTTCCCCTCCCCTGCATTTTTCCCGTAACCGGCACGAAAATTTTCCATCCTTATAGATACTATACGGTAAAAGTTTGAGACAAAAAAAATAAACCTGTGCTCGAATTTTTTTAGCAAAAGCCTCTGCTCCACTTTTTTACATCCCCCCCGGATTGATAAATCCGATGTACTTTCCATCAAGTAAAACCGGTAGCATTAAACATTACCGCGCTCTGCTACGTAGCAAAAAGGTCCCGTAATTGAGAGTCTGAAAAGGCTGCCGGCAAATGCGGCAGCCAACCAATTGCCTGTGGCAAGGTCCCGGCAGGAAGCTCAACCCATCCATTGTAAATGAACTCTTCCAGGAATCAGTACCACCCCAATAAAGGGACAGCGCGCAGTTGAAGATCATTGTTCCGGTGCTTTCCATGGAAAGATCGGACTCCACCTGGACGCTGACCCAACCATTTCACCCAGGGTAAAATTGCATAAAACACTTAGCTAAAACCGCAATCCACCCGACAATCCCTTCGTTACCGACATCCAGTCAGCTTGATCCCATTATCCTCAACAGCTTTTAACGTCAACAAAATCTTTTAAGCTACAGCTGCGCAGACTTCTTTTGTTAAAAATTACTATGCCCCCACCGGCATTGTCCAACATCTTGCGGCAATCTTCCAGGTTGTATCCGCGGCGGGAAAGCCTTCTTTCCATAATCTCCTCGGGCTTTTTAATCAATTTGACCAAGTTAAACCAATCCTCCTTCAAACCTGTCATTTAAATCCGTTTTTATATTTTATGAAAAATTTAATAAAGTGTTACAGGTATAACCCGGCCAAAAAGGACCAAATTAAAAAGAAATAAAAAAGGAAATGCCGGAAAAATAATTTTTACACATAAAAAAGCAAAGAACTAATATTTGATGATCCCTTTTCGATA
>DUQX01000055.1 GCA_012837615.1 Bacillota bacterium
AATCTTGCTAAGGGGTGATTATGTGCGCTGTTTTAATGGGGTATTAACTATAACAATGGTCATTTTTTTAGCCGCTTTTTCGCTGTTGTCTGCGGTTTTGCCCGATCGGGTTTTCTCTGAAGCTGAAAACCGCATGCTCCAGCAAAAGCCCCGCTTCACGTGGGATAACCTGATATCGGGCAAATTCAGCCTTGCCGCTGAGAATTACCTGGCTGACCAGTTTGTTTTTCGGGATCTGTGGGTAGGCGTAAAATCCGCCGCCGAGCTTGTATTACAAAAAAAAGATAACAACGGGGTCTATTTCGGCAAAGACGGTTATCTGCTGCAGAAGCCGGATAAACTGAACAGGGAATTATTGGAGGAAAACATCGCCGCCGTCAACGAGTTTGCCGGGAAGGTTCCAGCCCGGGTGTATTTCCTGCCGGCCCCGGCTTCGGTGCAAATCCTGGATGACAGGCTGCCTCCGTTTGCCGCACCCCGGCAGACCCTGGATCATCTTTATCTGGTCCGGGAAAAACTAGCTTCAGGAATTTACTTTATCGATACCTGCCATGCCCTTAACTCGCACAAGCAAGAATACATTTATTATAAAACCGATCACCACTGGACATCTCAGGGGGCTTATTATGCCTACCGGGAGGCCGGTAGCGTGATGAATTTTAAACCGCTGGATCTAAGTGATTTCTCCGTCGAGCAGGCCTGTGACGATTTTTATGGCACACTTTATTCAAAAAGCGGCCATCGTTTTGTCCGGCCCGATGCTATCCGGATTTTCAAACCAAAGGAAGAATTGCCCTGCCGGGTCGAATACGTTCATGAAAAAAGAACTGCCAGCAGCCTCTATGCAAGGGAGCATTTACAAAAAAAGGACAAATATGCTGTTTTTCTGGACGGCAACCATCCCCTGATCAGGATAAAAACGCAAAATGATACGGGCAGAAAGCTGCTGGTTATTAAAGACTCCTATGCCAATGCTTTTATTCCTTTCCTTACCAATCACTTTGATGAAATCCATATCATCGACTTGCGCTATTTCAATTCGCCGCCGTTGCCTTATATCGAACAATACGGCTTAAATGAAGTATTATTCCTTTACAGCTCCCTCTCTTTTGCCGAAGACCCTACACTGCGCAAAATAGGGTAAATTTTCAAGGATAATTTTTCAAGGAGCAGAAAGGAGAACTTTTACCGTAGAAAAACGTCCAATTATAATGAGGAGAACTGTTATCGCGGGAAAATAAATCCCAAAGGGTTCTATACGTCCTTAACTTATGAAGATTGTGCGGAAATAATAGTATCCCATAATAAACTTTTGAGTAGAACCCGGTAAACCAGAGTCTGCCTTCCGTGAGCCTGGTGAAATCTATTTGAATGCCTTGCATTAAACAAATTACCTCTAAACCACTAAGATGACTGGGGCGATTAGATGAAACGAGCTGTTACCATCCTTTTAATTTTAATATTAATTGGTGCAGGGGCGTGTGGGGTCACAAGTTACGTTGAATATAAAAATACTCTGGAAAAGATGACCGTCCCGGAAGACCAAAATAATCAAGAAGAAGGAGAAACCGGATTAATAGAAAATCAGAAGCTAGTGGATCCTTTTGCCATTCTCCTTTTCGGGATCAGCGAGCGGGAGGCCTTTAACGATCCGGGGCATTCGGATACCATAATGCTGGCACTGGTTGATCCGGAGCCTGCTAAAGTACACTTAATATCTATTCCGAGGGATGCATATGTGGATATACCCGGCTTCGGGAAAGATAGAATTAATACTGCATATCCCCGCGGCGGGCCGGCATTATTAATGGAAACCCTGGAAAACTGGCTGGACTTAGATATATATGCCTATGCATCTATAAACTTTCAGGGTTTTATCGATCTAGTCGATCTAGTCGGTGGAATTGAAGTCTACGTCCCCCGAGAGATGCATTACGATGATCCCGTTGACGGCACCAGTATTCATTTGGGAAAAGGGGAAAAACTTCTCGATGGTAAGGACGCCCTGGGCTTTGTGCGTTTTCGAAAGAGCAATGACGGTATACATGATAGTGATTATCAGAGGATGGAGCGGCAGCAGCTCGCCCTATCCCTGCTGGCAGACAAGCTGTCTTCCATTCGCACACTTACCAAAATTAGTAGGATAATGGAGATCTTAAGCGCCAATGTCAAGACCAGCTTAAAAGCTGATGAACTTGATGCGCTAATCAAATCTTTTTTGTCTTTTAAAATAGATAATTTGCAGACAACATCGATTCAGGGCGGCGGGCATCTTATCAATGAAGCGTGGTATGAGATAGTAACCGAAGAAGAAAAAGGGCGCATTCAAAACATAATACAGGATTTTATGGAGGGAAGCAATTAGTGGGACAAGGGACCTGTCCCCTTGTCCCACCCCCCTTGTCCCACCGCTTTCAAAATGGTTGTTTTAGCTGTTTTTTGCTGCTAGCGCTGATTGAATGCAATTTGTTAATACACCGAATTCGAGTTCACCGCAAAGATGAATAACAATACTATTTTCTACCTTAATATTGCAGGCACATTCTCTTTCTCTTCCGCTTTCCCATCTCTCATCTTGCATTTAAAATTTCCTCCTCTCTTTTCAGGTTCCTTTGATGCGCTTCATGAAAATCAAAAAAAAGAATAAAGTATAGGATATCCCAGGGAATTATTTTAGAAATTTAAGTTTCTAATGCAGAATTAAGGGCTTGCGGTAAGCTATCGACTTCACCACAAATTATAATAACAATGCTATTTTCAATTTCTATACTGCAACCACATACTCTATCTCTTTCCTTTTTACCCCTTCTTTTCCATTTATTTTCATACATTGTAATTTCCTCCTTTCTTATACTTATGATTACCAATAAAACTTTGGCTCTTCAATATACTATGCTACAAGGAAGTAAACTTTTAAAGTAATATCTAACATAATTATTGGACAGCGATACACTATTATTTCAGTATCTGTAACTACCGGTGCCATATCCATATCAGGGATGGGACGCGGGGGCAGGGCGGGAATGCGGGGACAGGTCCTCTGTTCCACACAAAAACCGACCATTTGTTAGTGTAAAATTACTGTAGGTTTTTCAGGGAGGATTTTCCTAAGTTGAAATAGAAGAGGAACCTCACATTCGCCAAGAATGAATACCCAAAGGTGGATGGTATCCTCCATTTATTATTAAAATATTGCGAATAATGGCGGATCTAAGTTATTTTCAAGGATATTGCCTGGGGATAAAATTTACCCATTGCGGACGATGTTGTTACCTACATGTTTAAATCACGGTTGGGGCAGGTTTCCTGTCCCAATTATTTTTGAATGCCCTCATAAAGAAGCAGAGGTTCCCCATGGATTTAGTTCAAATTCTGTTGCAATTACAGAAGTAATATTGTATGGTAATAATAAGTAACAAAGGGGAGCTTAGGAGATGGTGGGGGCCCGGGCAGGTAGTAATGCTCCTCAATTGCAGGAAATACTTAATATTTGCAGGAAACGCCTGACGTTTACCGTGTAGAAGAGCGCTTAATCGTCGCAAGGAATGGAGGATAATATGATTTTTGAATACAACATAGTAGAAGGAAGAACGATCGAAGATGTTTGGCGCGAGATCATGTGGTGTGCCGTTCGCAAGGGTTACGATTACAAAGTCCAGGTCGGCAGTTATGTGGGGCAGATAAGAAGACAGCTTGATTATGCCGTATTGAGGATTCTGGAACCATCAGTTCGCCCGCTTGGCGTCCGGGTTCCTGAGGGTTGTGGAATCCCGGCACCAACAGATGATGAGAAAATATGGAAGTATTTTCAAAAGTACATCCTCGGCACAGAAAAAGGGGTAAACGAGGATTATACTTATGGAATGTACATTGCACCCCAGCTCCCGCGGGCTGTCGAGCTGTTGAATAAGTCTCAGGGGAACACCAACCAGGCTGCCATCACAATAGGGGACACGTCTTCCATCAACCAGGATGACCCCCCCTGCTTGAAGGTAATTACATTTAAGGTGGTTAACGGGCTGCTGCAGATGGGCCTATTTTTCCGCAGCTGGGACCTTTTTACGGGCCTTCCCGAAAACCTCGGCGGCCTGCAGCTGCTCAAGGAATACGTTCTGGCCCAGCTTGATTTCGAGGTCCAGGATGGGCCGATTGTGGCTTTTAGCGATGGGCTCCACATTTACGAGATGTATTTCCAGCTTGTCAACATTCTCAACGTAGACAAAATTTGACATGACTCTTATACGGCATGCCCTTATGATATGACTCTAAAGTATATGTTTTTTATGGTCTTATCATGATTATGTCTTTTAATACTAAACTTTTGCACAAAAAAAGAAAGATGCTGAATTTGTATTAGCGGATCTTATTTTTACGGAGCACCTGGTTTTTTCAATTCCGGGTGCTCCGGGTGCTTTTTGATAAATAGAATAGCATTGGATTAGAAGGGTTACCTTCCGCCTCAGATTTTACAGTTTATTTCCTTTTATTAAATTTTGCATTTTAATATTATTACCCTGCGGGGCATATATTAAAGTATGTATTTTTTTCACTTATTGCTTCATTTTAAAAAGGGGGAACGCAATTGGGTTCGTCGAAAATATTTCTGATTGTTTTAGGAGCGGCTTTTCTTATTATCGCCGCCCTGTTTTTGGGGGCCTATTCCAGGCCTGTTTTTAGTGCAGAAGCCCTTGCCTTATTTGATGCGGATTTCTTGGAGCGTGCTGCCGATTATCAACGCGCTTCCTTGCGGATCTCTTTAATGCGTACCTTAATTAATTGGGCGGGGCTGGGTGCTCTGGTGTTTTTCGGTTGGAATTATTTTTCCCGTTTCAGGCCCCCGCTGCTTACCGCCGCTGCCTGCATCGCCCTTATCTTTATCGCGCTGTACCTGCTTACCCTGCCCCTGGATTACTATCGCGGTTTTGTGCTGGAACACCGCTTTGGGCTATCGACGCAGACCTTTGCTTCCTGGCTGGCGGATAACTTGAAAAGCAGCGCCGTTTCACTGGTTATCTCCGTAATGATTTTTACGGGGTTTTATGCACTTGTGAAATATTTCCCCCTGCGCTGGTGGATATACGCCGGTGTTATCTCCATTTTTCTCATGCTGGCGGGAAGCTATCTTTACCCGCTGCTCATTGATCCCCTTTTTTACCGCTTTGAGCCCATGCGGGATGAAGGCATGAATACCCGTATTCTCGATATGGCGGAACAGGCCGGAATTCAGGTTCGGGAGGTGCTCGTTGCTGATGCCAGCCGTAGAACGGTGAAGGCCAACGCCTACTTTACGGGCCTGGGAAGCAGCAAGCGCATTGTGGTTTATGATACCCTGCTGACAGGCTTTTCGCGGGAGGAGGCCTTGGCGGTAATTGCCCATGAGATCGCCCACTGGAAATACTCTCATATTTTGAAAGGAATATTGCTAAGCGCTGTGCAGATATTTATTTCGCTTTATCTGCTTTTCCTGGTTCTTCAGGAATCGGGTATTACGGGCATGGCAGCGGCGGGGTCAAGGGCTGATTTCCGTGTGGTTGCTACAGCCCTGCTCTTTATTACACTGTTATCTTTTGTGGCGCTTCCTATACAAAATGCCGTTTCCAGGTCTTTCGAGCGGCAGGCGGATCGTGCGGCAATTGAACTTACCGGCAGTAAAGAACTGCACGTTACGCTACACAGAAACCTGGCCAGGGCAAACCTCGGAGATGTTGATCCCCATCCTTTGGTTAAGGCTATCCTTTATACCCATCCTTCTACCCTGGAACGGATAAAGCTCGCTGAGTAATGGTAATCTCCTGCAGTTCCGCCAAGTGCGGCCAATGATGTAAAAATGTTTACTTGTCCCCTAATCCGCTTAATATCCCCTTAATACTCGCTTGGAGGATCCGGCTAACTGCAGCCCTTACATTATTAAATAATTGTTAAGAGCAGGATTTATTACTATTGCCGGCGAAGAAAAACAAGGCAAAATAAAACAAATCCTTGAAAGCATTACAAATACAAATTTAAGCACATTTTTGTTTTATGTTGTAAGATCCAAATATCCTATGAAATCTTTTGCTGAAATCTTTTATGGGAGAAGATATCTCATCTTGCTGCATCCATAATGTCAAACTCACCTAGCCCGAATAATATCGTATCTTGTAAAAAGACTTTTCATTAAGTATAATACAAATATAAATTTTAAATATATTAAAAATTTTCAATCTCAAAAAAGCGGGAGGGTGAGAAAAATGCAGGGACGTGCTCCGGATCATCAGAATTATCCAAAAACAGACGGTGAAAAGGATGCTGCCGGAAAGGATGCTGGTAAGGAAATAAGTATGCTTGAAATGCTGGTCAAAGTAGCACCTTTGATTCAAAAACTTATTCCTATGGATTGTACTTTCGGGGTGTCGGATAGGGAAAAATTTCTTTTGCATCTTTCAGGAGACGAAATTGATCCGGGAGAGCTAACCGGCAAAGCTTTCTCCTCTAAGGGGACAATCTATCAAGCCATACATACCGGCGATTATGTAGAAGCAATAATACCCAAGGAAGCTTACGGTGTTCCTTTCAAGGCGACTGCGCTTCCCGTAAAAGATGATTATGGTAGTATCATTGGGGCTATTACGGTGGGGCTCAGCCTAAAAAATCAGGAGAAGCTTATCGAAGTGTCACAAAATTTTGCTTCAACCTGTGAAGAAGTCGTAGCTTCAACAGAGGAGCTTGCAGCATCGGCAGAGGAGCTTACTGCTGAGATGGAAGAGCTAAATAATCAATATAAAGAGATGAACGAACAGGTAGCAAAGACAGAGGATATGCTGAGTTTTATCGAGAAAGTAGCATCCAATTCTAATTTGCTTGGCCTCAATGCAGCTATTGAAGCTGCCAGAGTAGGACATGAGGGCCGCGGCTTTGCAGTAGTGGCTGAAGAAATAAGAAAAATGGCCGAAAATAGCGCCGGCGCTGTTGAGGAGATCAGGGAAACTATTGAAGCAATAAAGCAGAAAGTAGCAAGTGTAAATTCTAAGACCGATAATGTATTGGAAATATCACAGCGCCAGGCGGCTTCCACTCAGGAGATTTCTTCATCCATTCAGGAACTGAATACCTATGCGGGGGATATCGAGAGGATTGCCAAATTAATATAATCAGCGTTAATTTCAGTGTTATAGAGGTGTTATAGATAAAAACAAATATGCAATCCCCTAATATTTTGAATACCTGATTGGAGGCAATAATAAGGGAAGGAGGGAGCAATTGCGGCGGATGGTGCCGGCGTGATAACGCAGGTTATCAGGTTATAATAATAATGGACAGGAGGTATTTAGCATGGCCGAAGACAAATTAAAGCTTTATGAGGAGAGAAAAAAAAGATATCTGGCGGCGATGAATCTGGAGAAACCGGATAAAGTGCCTATTCGTTTGAGCCTTTCGGAGTTTGTGGCGAAGCATGCGGGATACACTTTACAGGAAATTTATTATGAACTGGAAAAGAATATAGACTCTATTAATAAGCTGCTGACAGATTATGATCTTGATGCGATTACAGGGGCTCCCAGCCTGTGGTGGGCCAGTTTGCACGATGCAGTCGGTGCAAAATATTTAAAATTTGCCGGTAGGGAACTCGATCCGAATACACAATTTCAATATCATGAAGAGGCATACATGCTGCCGGAGGACTACGATGCATTTATTGAAAACCCGACGGAGTGGATTCTCAATACCTTCTTGCCGCGCCTTCATGAAGAGCTCTCTGAACCCGGTTCCTACCGGGCAAACGTTTCTCTAATAAAAGGAGCTGCCGGCATGGCTATGCAGCAGGGCATGAACCAAAAGGCCTGGGCTACCTGGGCTGCTGAGTACGGCGGAGTACCTGCCTTTACCGCTATGTCTAAAGCTCCCTTTGATACTTTGGCGGATACCCTGCGTGGATTGTCGGGTATTATGCTGGACCTGTACCAACGTCCCGAAAAGGTAAAAGCGGCTTTAGAGGTTTTGATCCCCCATAATATATTTTACGGTATGGCTACCTCCGGGGGGGAGATGGAGTTTCCCCTCTTTATGCCTCTACACCGCGGTAGCTTTCCCTTCCTGAATCCAAAACAGTGGGCTGAATTTTACTGGCCATCTCTGAAACAAGTTATTGAGGCTCTTTGGTCCAAAGGCAAACGGACTTTGTTTTTTGCCGAGGGCAACTGGACGCCGTATCTCGAATCCATTGCTGAGCTTCCGGAAAAGAGCATTGTTTTTCATGTTGATATGACCGATATGGCCAAGGCGAAAAAAATACTCGGCGGAAGGTTCTGCCTCAGCGGAAATATTCCCAATATGATGCTGGCTTACGGTAAACCTGAAGAGGTACGGGATTACGTGAAACGCTTAATTGATGAATATGCCGGGGATGGCGGCTTCATTATCGACGCTGCTGCTGTTATACAGGGGGATGCCAGGGAGGAAAATATACGGGCGGTTATTGAGGCGGCCAGGGAATATGGCGTTTACTAATCACAGAACGGAGGGTTAAAAATGACAAAGGAAATAGTAAGTAAAAACACGTTCAAAAATTTGCCTCCCGGGGTCTGTGTTCCCTGGGAACAGAAGTTGAAAGAAATGGGGGAAATAAAAGGCGATCCCGATATTATTAAAAAGGAATGGGAGCAGCTGGATGCTTTTGCCTATGTTTATATATGGTGGTGGGTACAGCGTTAGGGGTCTTATGCAGCAGTATAAAACTGTTTTAAAGGAGGATTAACAGATGACCAATCTTACCGATGAACTATCTATTGCTATAGCCGAATTGGATGAAGATAAAGTGATGGCACTGGTTAGAGAAAGGCTGCGGGCAGGGGTTGAGCCACTGGAGATCGTGAAGAAACTGCAGGACGGTATGACCAGGGTGGGAGAACTTTTTGAGACCGGGGAATATTATTTAAGCGAACTTATTAACTGCGGTGAAATTATGAAGGGCGCCATGGGCGAGCTGGAACCTTCCCTTGCCGGCGGGGAGCAGAAGTACCGTGGCAATATCGTTATCGGTACGGTGAAAGGGGACATTCACGACCTTGGGAAAAATATCGTGGTCATGTTGCTAAAAGGAACAGGATACAATGTAATCGATTTGGGGGTGGATGTGCCCCCAGCAAAGTTTATCGAGGCTGTGAAGGAAAATAATGCCCCCTTGCTGGCTCTCAGCGTGCTGCTGACTTCATGCCTGGATTCAATGAAAGAAGTCGTCGAAGAAGTAAAAAAATCGGGGCTTGATGTCAAGGTGCTCATCGGAGGGCCTATTATTGACGATCAGTTCAGGGAATACTGCGGGGCTGACTATAGCAGTAATATAGCCAGTGACGGGGTCAAATATGCAGAAAAGGTGTTTGGCTAAAAGCGCAGTTTTGAAGAAAACAGGCTGATAACGACCGCTGTTTTTCTTCAAGCCTGACAGAGGCGGTGGCGGTATATTGTTCAATGGTTACGATAGATAACAACATATAATAACATAGAAAAACTTGTTTTAAATACTGATCAATTGTTTTGCTCTGCAGCTTTGCTGCAGAGTTTTATGTACTATGCCGTAATATCGTGAAAAATGTATTAAGTATTTGGCATAATTGGATATAAGTGGATAAATATGTAACTTCTTTCGGGAGGGTAAAGCACTGGTTTTTTGTTTAACCACCCGGCTTTATAACCTTGAGTAAATAAAAAGAGCAATAAAAAAACCAATAATTGTGGCGATATTCAGATTGAGCGTTATGCCCAGAGTGACCGTTATCGCTGCCAGATCAAGAGTTGCCGGTTTTAAGCCGATAGATTGGCTGTAGTTTAAAAAAGGTAAAATGTCTTTAAACATTTCCCCGATAAATGTTCCGAATACGCTTCCAATAATCAACAGGACAATCAAAATTCCCATGCTTTTCTGTACTTTTGCCATTACTTAGGTTTCCTCCGGTTGTTGTAAAGGTTAATAAGAGTTAAATTAAATTCAGTTATTATTTCCATAAAAAAATATTTTTTCCTTTATTAAATCAGGAGTTTTATGAGAAAGAAAAATCTGGAGGCGAAAAAAAAGCAAAAAAAGCCCGGTAGAGTGGCTTTATCCGGTTTTAATTTGTAAAAAAGGCGTTTAAGAATATTTCTCAATTATTCTTTCTAATATGTTGAAAAGGATTATTATTATCAATCAGAACCGGGCCCAGGTAAGTATTTGGAAATAAGCGATTAAAATTATCAGTCTTGATGGAAAAGATGATGGAAGTTATAATGGTGGGGAGGCAATAATCAGAGTTTATAGAAACATTTTTAAAAGGGGATGTTCTCTGTTGAAGCTTTTGGAAAGGGAGAAGGAAATTATATCCAATGAACTCCAGGATATTGTTGATGAGTATCAGTCAAAACCGGAAAATCTTATACCCATTTTACAGAAGGTTCAAGATAAACTGGGCTACTTACCTTTGCCCGCGATGGAGAAAATTGCGCAGGCGCTTCATATTCCGGCTGTAGATGTTTTTGGCCCGGCTACTTTTTATAACCAGTTTCGCTTGAACCCTCCCGGCGAGCATCAAGTAAAAGTATGCATGGGTACCGCTTGTTATATGGCAGGGGGCAGCATTGCCATGGAATCGTTTGAAAGAAGGCTGAACATTAAAGAAGGGGAGACAAGCCCGGATCGAAAGTACAGCCTGGAGCGGGTTGCCTGTGTCGGATGCTGCACCATGGCTCCGGTTGTTGTTGTAGACGATGAAGTTGAGGGAAGTGTTACGCCTACGCGCGTGGATGGGATTATGCTTTCCTTTGAAGCAAGCGATGGGGAAAAGAAACAGGAGCAGGTAGAAGGGCCGGAGAAAGAGCAGCGGGAGGAATTGGAGAAGGAGGAAAAATCGGAGCCAGAAAAGAAAGAAGGGGAATAAAATTCATGAATTCAGCTTCAATCGGGGATTTTTATGCAGAAATAAAGTCCAAAGCGGATGCAAAAGTAGATGCCTTGAAAGAAAAACCGGTGGTCTGGATAGGGACAGCTACTTGCGGGAAGGCTGCCGGTGCCATGGAGGTAAAAGAGGCATTTGAAGAGGCGATAAAAAACAGCGGATTGGATGCCGAAGTAAAGGAAGTTGGCTGTATGGGTTACTGTTATGCAGAGCCGCTGGTCATTATTTCCAAGCCCGGATTCCCGGATATCTGTTACGGTTATCTGGATGAAGGGCTGGCAAACCGCCTGGTGGAAGATTTTTTGATGAACGATGATCCTTGTTTTGAATACGCCCTGGTGGCGCTGGAGACCAACGACTACTTTCCCACCTTCAGCGACTTTCCACGGGGTGTTTATGAAGAAAAGATTATCCTCGAACATTGCGGGTTTATCGATCCCGGAGACATCGATCATTATATTGCCCGGGAAGGTTATGCTTCCCTGGCAAAGACCCTCCGGATGCAGCCGGAAGAAGTAATAAGGGAAATGAAAGATTCCAAGTTGCGGGGGCGCGGCGGTGCAGGTTTTCCCACCGGCGTTAAATGGGAAACCTGCAGTATGGCTGCAGGCGAGCCGAAGTATGTCATTTGTAACGGTGATGAGGGAGACCCCGGTGCCTTTATGGACCGCAATATCCTGGAATCAAACCCGCACCAGGTTATTGAAGGTATGATTATTTGTGCCTATGCCGTAGGCGCATCCAGGGGTTATCTTTATATTCGCGCCGAATACCCGCAGGCAATTTTGCGGGTTAAGCAGGCTATTCAACAGGCCAGGGAGAAAGGGCTGCTGGGGGACTCGATCATGGGGAGCGGCTTTAACTTTGACCTGGAGATATTTCAAGGCTCGGGGGCTTTTGTCTGCGGGGAGGAGACAGCCCTTCTCAGCTCGATGGAGGGTAAAATGGGTATCCCCCAACAGCGTCCCCCCCACCCGGCTGTCTCCGGTTTGCGCGGCAAACCTACCGTTTTAAATAACGTGAAGACGCTATGTTATGTTCCGCCGATTATTAGAAAGGGAGCTGACTGGTTCAAAAGCACGGGCACGCCCGAAAGCCCGGGGACGGCGGTATTCTCCCTCGTAGGGAAAGTAAATTGTACCGGCCTGGTTGAGGTCCCCATGGGGACAACCCTTCGAAATGTTATTTTTGATGTGGGCGAAGGTATCCCGGAAGAAAAAGGGTTTAGAGCGGTGCAGATAGGAGGCCCGTCGGGTGGCTGTTTGCCCGAATCGGCCCTCGATATTCCCATTGATTTTGATTCCCTGCAGGAGGCCGGGGCAATTATGGGTTCCGGGGGGCTGGTGGTCATGGATGAGGACGACTGCATGGTGGCAGTTGCGCGTTATTTCCTGGAATTTACGCAGCATGAATCGTGCGGTAAATGCACTTTCTGCCGCCTGGGGACTAGGCAGATGCTGGATTTGTTGACCAAGATTACGAAGGGTGAGGGTGAGCTGTCACATCTTGAAATCCTCCGCGAGCTGGCTGAGGATATTAAGGGCGGATCCCTTTGCAACCTAGGGAAAACCGCTCCAAACCCGGTGCTGACCACTTTAAGGTATTTCAAGGACGAATATGAGGCGCATATAAATAAAAGAACCTGCCCGGCGAAGATGTGCCCGGATCTGATTGTCTACTATATTGCTCCGGAGAAATGCAGCAAGCTCTGTAACGTGTGCGTGGGAAGTTGCCCGACGGAAGCGGTATATACACGGGAGGACGGGCTTAAAGCCATTGACCAGGAGAAGTGCGTTAAATGCAATAACTGCTTAAAAACATGCCCGCCGGAGTATAATGCCGTGGTAAAGCTATCGCCTCCGGAATTGCTGAAAGAAAAGGAAGGAAACCTATCATGAGCAAAATGATTACCTTGACCATTGACGGGCGCAAAATAACAGCTTCAGAGGGTGAAAAATTGTTATGGGTTGCCCTTGAAAACGGTATCTATATTCCCAACCTCTGTGCAATTAAAGAAAACAACCGGCTTTCGGCCAGCTGTCGCCTTTGTTTTGTTGAAGTCGAGGGCTTAGCAGCTCCTGTTACCTCCTGCACCCTGCCTGTCAGTGAGGGGATGGTGGTGAAAACCAGGTCGCCGCGGGTGGATCGCCTGGTTCAAACCGCTTTTGAATTGTTGCTGTCGCATCACCGCCTGGAATGCAGCAGCTGCTCCAAAAACGGTTCATGCGAGCTGCAAAAGATCGCTAAAGAAAGAGGCCTGAAACTCAGAGTAAAGCGTTTCAAGCCCCTCGATTATGAGACGGAGGTTGACGACAGCCCGAAGACCTTTGTCTTTGACCGCAGCAAATGCGTGCTCTGCGGACGCTGCATATGGATTTGCCGCAATATCGCTAAAGTAGGAGCTATCGGCTTTTCCCGCCGCGGATTAGAGCGCGTCGTATCAACTTTTGGTGACGTTCCCCTGGCCGAGTCTCCCTGCACAGAATGCGGCCTCTGCGTAGAAGCCTGCCCGGGTGCAGCCCTAGCCCGGGTTCAGGCTTGAAAGAGTTGGGCTGGAGTTAACCCGGGTTCAGGCTTGGAATATTCACTTATTATAAAAATTTTTAACTGCTCAGCTATGCGCAAGATTGGCAGGTTGTCAGATTGTCATCCTGAGCGTTAGCGAAGGATCCTGACTCCTCTCAAGGATCCAAGACTCTTCATTACGTTCAGAGTGACAAGTTATGTTCAGAATGACAGTTCATGTTCAGGGTGACAATTCATTTTTCATACTGTGACTTTTTGCACACCTGCCCTTTCCTATGCCCTGATTATCCTTTGCCCTGAGTAGTTACAAAAAAATTTGCTGATCACTTTTGCTTAATATGGAAGAAGCGATTTGGCTTAGGCTGTGTTTAGGACGTAATAAGCGAATATTTCGAGCCTGACCCTGTCCCTTATTCTTTGAAGGTTTCCGGCATTAACAATACTATGACAAGGGCGACGGCTGCGCTGAGACAGTAAATTATGAAGACGTTTTGATAGGCGGTTGCCGTACTGGTCAGGGTTAAAAAATAATTGAGGTAGTAGCCCGTTATGTTCTGGTAAAATCCAACGCTCATGATCATCAGCGTGTTTAAAATTCCCATAACAGTGCCGGTAATCTCCAGCGGCAGATGCTCTTTTACGCAGGTTAAATTTATGAGAAAAACGGTTCCGAAGAAGCCATAAAAAAAATAAATAATCGAAAAGACAAAGGATCCGGGATAGTTTCTAATCAGCACGAAGGCAATAATCGTGGCCAGGAACCCGATTGTGCCCAGAAGAAGAATGGGCCGGCGCGCCTTAAAGTAACGATCCGAAAGAATACCCCAAAAAGGGCCTCCCAGTATAATTCCCAGCGGCAATAACATAACTGTAATTCCGGCCGTCTGGCGGCTTATCGAAAAAACATCCTGTAAATATGGCACTCCCCATAAACCCTGGAAGCTGAAAAGTGACCCGTATATCAAAAAGGCCCATATAAAAAAGAGAAAAACCTTGTAGTATTTTTTAACATATTCTATTATTGTTATATTATTTTTTTCCTCGGTAGGTACATCGTTATTTGTTTTGGGGGCGGTAGTTTTTGCAGGGATCAGCCTCCAGGCACAGATGAGCAAAAAAAGAATAATTACGGCTGTCCAGATAAAAGGAAACCTCCAGTTCGTCCGCTCAACCAATACCGCCAGGGGAAAGGAAGAGAGGATCATACCGGTACTACCGATAGAACTTAGTATGCTGGTAAGGCTGGCAAATTCCCCCGGGCTATAGGAGACTGAAAGATATTTTAAAGCGGGAACCCAAATTCCGGCGGTCCCAATGCCAAAGCATAACCTGGTCCAGGTAGCCATCTGCACGTTTTGGGCAAAGGCAAAGGCAAAGGTTCCAACAACGCCGATTAGGGCAAAGATAACTACGGTGTTACGAACCCCGATCCTGTCCGACAGGTAACCTACAGGGATCTGTACGAGTCCATATGCCCAG
This sequence comes from Bacillota bacterium, assembly GCA_012837615.1. Classification (GTDB taxonomy): domain Bacteria; phylum Bacillota; class Dethiobacteria; order DTU022; family UBA8154; genus DUQX01. The sequence goes on from DUQX01000055.1 coordinate 14,913, forward strand.
AAATAAACGGAGGCCATCAGCCCCATAGTTACGGGTAAAATGGAAAATTCCCTCATCAGATCATTAGCAATTACTGCAGGGCTCGAACGTAAAAAAAGAGACATCATGAAAAGTAAACCGAATAATATAAACGCTATAAAACCTTTATTCTTCATGCGCTCCTCCTAAGAAAAATTAGAATTTCTTTTCGTTCTTTTATTCGCCTTGTTTCCTCCTTTCTATTTAGTTTCTTTAACTGTGTCGCGACTTTTTCTCAATTTTTGTTGAGGCAGAGGCAGTGTGCCGGTGAGCTATCTTTAAATTATATATCAGACTTATTTTATTATAACATAATTTTCCCTATATGGAGAAGGTTTTGTAAAATCAAATGATAAATTGGGGTCAGGCTTGAAATATTCACTTATTTTAAATCTGGTCTCCTATAGATATAAGACCATCGTTATGCCGATTAAAATGCCCGCTGTTATACCCCAGATAGCGATGTGGTTATCAGTGACCTCTAAGACATCCGGAACCAGTTCGTCGAAGACGATATAAAGCATAGCGCCGGCGGCGAAGCTCAAGGAAAGCGCCAGGAAACCGGCAGAGATATTTCCGGTTACCGATCCCAGCATTGCGCCTATTCCCATGGGCAGGCCGGCCAGTATAGTAATTCCGAATACTTTTGCCCTGCTTACACCCCCAATGTTAAGGGGGATGGCAACGGCTAGCCCTTCGGGAATATTATGCAGGGAGATTAAAACAGCGAGCGTTATACCCATACCGGTTGAGGCCGCAAAACCGGCGCCTATGGCGATGCCTTCGGATATATTGTGCAGGGCGATACCGGTGGCAATTAAAAGGCCTTTTTTAAAATACCGGCCCTGTCTCACCTCTTCGGTAACAAAATGCTTGTGGGGGAAGAGATTGTCGAGAGCCAGAAAGGCGGTAATCCCCGCCAGTAATCCCAGAATTGTATAAGCATAACTGTTGGCTAATGCCTCGCCGAGCAGCTCCATAAAAATAATGGAAAGCATAACCCCGGCTGCGATGCTCAGCATTATGCCCAGTATTTTATTTGATGGTTTTAGGAAAATAAAAGATAATAAACCGCCTGCGCTGGTTCCAAAAGTGCCTGCAATGAAGCCGATAAGGGTAATATCAAGCCAGTCCATATGTAATCTTCCTTATGTGTACAATTTTTTTAAAAAACGATATAAATCTTCAAGATAACCCTGGTAGTCAGTGGTATAAGGTAGCTTTTCCTTTCTGTTATCGAGCAAGTGGTCTTTCACCAGAAAGGTTTTAATACCGGCCTCCCTGGCGGCAAGATCTTCCTCGATATCGTTTCCGATCATCAAACATTCTGAAGGCTGCCGGGCGAGCAAATGCAGGATTTCCTCATAATATTCACGGTGGGGTTTACAAAAGTGCATGTTTTCATATGCGGTGATCAGCCGGTAGGGGTAATCCGCAAGCCCGGCCCATTTCAGGCGGTGCTGCATTGCCAAAAGAGGGAATACCGGGTTGGTGGCGATAATCATCTCCAGGCCTTTGTTATGGCAGAGCTCAACAATTTTTTGGGCAAACGGCTCTTGCTGAGTGTATTTTCCCAGGCTTCCAAAGTCATTAGTATAAAAGTCCTTTAGGATCGGCTGAAGTTCTTTTTCAGGTAAACCGATGCGCGGGATAAATTCTTGCATAAACACTTCCTCGTTAGTGCGCCTTGGATCTTTGTTTTCAATCATTACCCGGGTGCTATGTAGCAGGTGTGTAATAAATTCATCTGAATCAAGATTAGGAAACCTTTGCGTAAGGATTTGAAAGTACTGTGGCAGGAATATATCCATGTTTATGTTGAGCAGTGTGCCGTCAAGGTCAAAAAGCAGGGTAGTAAACATGATTTAATACTCTCTTTCTTTTCTATGTAATACCATAATACCAATATCATATTACAGATGAAAAAAGATTGCAATATTTTGCGGATTGCTGTGGCCGGTGGTTTCTGCAGAATAGAATAATTCTTCAGCAGGTAATATTGAATATACAGGAGAAATTATTAATAAATAGCAATAGATAGCAGTGTATGCTTTACTAATAATGCATGTTCCTTCGGTTATGAGGAGAAATTATTTATAAGATAAGATAAGATAAGCTATATTGGTGTATCTTTTGATGTGACAATGCTGCGGTTTTAAGAGGATGTACCTGTTGTTACTGCCAGTGGAATATAATATTTAAGAGGAATAATTTTTTGCAGAGAGGAGAAATAACCTTGAGAAATCGCGTTTATCGCTCTCGCAAATACAGGGTAATTGCCGGTGTGGCCGGAGGGCTGGCTGAGTATTTTGATGTGGACGTTGTTCTTGTACGCCTGCTGTGGATTATATCTGTTTTTGCCGGAGGCGGTGGGGTTCTGGCGTATATAATTGCGTGGATCGTTATTCCCGAGGAAAACAGGAAATACAGAGCTGGTGAAGACGACGAAGACTATGAAGCTAAGGCTGAGACGGAAGATGTGGTAAACGGTGAAGAGGTTTATAGGGATAAGCAGGACGCCGGCATAAGAAGGCAAAGAAATTTTGGTTTGCTGCTGATCGGGCTTGGTATTCTTTTTCTAATCCGGCAATTTTTCGGATATTATTTTCATTATTTTTGGCCCCTTTTGCTCGTAGCTCTGGGCGTTTTTTTGCTCCTGCGTGAGAGAAAGGGGGGCGAGAAGTGAGTATAGGAACATTTCTCGTAGCGCTATTGCTTATCCTGGCGGGTGCCGCCCTTTTCCTGGCTAACCTCGGTTATGTTTCAATGTTTCTTATACGGCGTTTAGCAAATTTTTGGCCGCTAATTTTTATCCTGATCGGGTTGAGTTTGTTCTGGGGCGGCAGGATCCCGCGCTTACTGGCCTTTGTTATTGTTATTATTCTGGTTGGAGGGCTCATTTTACTGGTCTTTACCGGTGGGTTATTTAGGTATTTTCCCTATTCCATTTAAGAATAACGGGGTATTGCTCATAATTATTTTTTTCCGTATATTTTCATTCTCCCAGGATAAAATGATAAGGGCAAAAGCGGGAGGATTCTTAACCTTGGGAGGTAATTAACCAATGTATGCTACAGCGACTAATCCATGGCAAAGTAGTGCAGCAATTAGCCCATGGCAAACCGGGGGATTTATTCCTCAGCAATATATCGGCGCTCAACCTTTTCAGGCTATCCAGCATTTGCCTATGGGATACAGCCAGCCTTACAGAAGTGCCATGTTTTCTCCCGTAGGAAACATTCAGACCGGTTTTATCCCGCAGGGAAGTATAACTTACGGATACTATCCCGGCTGGGGTTGGGGACAAATTGCCAACCAGGTGGTTGGCGGGCAGTTTGTTCAAATGGCGCCTCAAATGCAGGGGCAGATGCAGGAGGGTTTAACAACCGGAATCAGCGCGGTTTCGGGATTTTCTCAACCGAGGGTTGAACTTGCAGAGACCAGTAATGATGTTATTGTAACGGCGGATTTACCAAATGTAGATCCAAACAATGTTTATGTTACAGTAACAGATGATTCTCTAAGCATATCCGCGCTGGCTCATTTAGGCGGTGTTAGCAGCAGCTTGCATAGAACTGTTGCGCTGCCTACCAATGTTAGATCAGAACATCTCGATATTAGTTTTACCAACGGAACTCTCCAATGTCGTCTGCCAAAATCGGATTTTGCTGCAAGACGCAGTGTAAAAGTAAACGCTACAGGATAGCAGTTATACACCCCCCGCTTTTCCCCGGTTATTTTTTTCCTATTATTATTAAGAGGTGATTATATGTACCATTACACACAGGGTTTTTCTCCAGGGATATCTCCCGAGATATACGGATTCTTTCCCAATACCCGGGTTGCGGATCCTCTTTTCCGGCAGGGTAATTTTGGGGAGGGAATACTGCCCAGGGTGGATATTGTCGAAACTCCAGGTGAGATAATTTGTATATTTGAAGTCCCCGGCGTGAAACCTGAGACTCTAAATCTTGAAATAGAGGGGGATACCCTTTACCTGCAAGGGCCGATCGATATGAGGTTAATGGAAACTGAGCAATTGAAATATGTGTATCGTGAGCGCCCGGATAAATACTCACGTATTCTTACCCTGCCCCGCGAAGTAGATACTGAGCAGGCGGTGGCAGATGCAAAAAACGGCCTTGTTTTGGTTCGCTTTCCCAAAAAAGTGACCGGAAAGCGGTTGGAGGTAAATCAGCAACAGCAGCAGTTACAGCCACTGCAAGAGCAATTGCAGCCTCAACAACAACAGCAACATCAGCAATTACAGCCACAACAGCAGCAACCGCAACAACAGCAGCCGCAGCAGCAGCAACTGCAGCAACAGCCCCAACAGCAGCAGCAACAATACCATCATCATCAGTAACGGCTGCAGCAATCACCGCAGTGCCGCTGTAGTTATTGCTGCCTGTGAGGCAAATTAATAAGGAAGGTCTGAATATATGTTGTCAAATGTTAAAGTAACAACGCTTTGTGAGAACAGTGCTCCTGCCCCCAGCCGTGGGGTAATGGGAGAGCATGGAATGAGTATGTTGCTGGAAGCCGGTGGCAAGAGAATTCTATTTGATACCGGCGGAGGCCTGAGTTTGCTCCATAATGCCCGCAAGTTGAATGTGGATCTAGGTGGATTGGACGGGCTGGTATTAAGTCACGGGCACTATGATCATACAGGTGGCTTAAAAGATCTTTTGGAACAGGTTGGTTCTCTTTCTATTTACGCGCACCCCGATGTTTTTGCTGATAAATACCACCTGCTTGAAGGCGAAGAGCCAAGAAGAATCGGTATTCCCTGGCCAAAGGAAGAACTTGAGCGCCTCGGTGCAAGATTTTCCCTGTCCAGGGGTTTGGTAAAACTGGGTGAAGGGATCATTCTTACAGGTGAAATTCCGCGGAGAGAGAGCCGTGAGGAAAATACAGAGACCGATTTGTATTATAAAAAACCCGATGGGAGTTTTGCGCCGGATTTGCTTACCGATGACCAGGCGGTTATTGTTGAAAGCGCTGTAGGAACCATTGTCCTTCTCGGCTGTGCTCATTCCGGTTTAATCAACACACTGCGTTATGTCTGTGATATTACCGGAAAACAACAAATATATGCCTGTATCGGAGGGACTCATTTGATGAGCGCTTCTGATGAACGGCTGGAATATACTATCGAAGCGCTGCAAGAATTTAACCTTCAACAGGTTGCACCTTGCCACTGCACGGGGCCTAAGGGTAGCTTGGCGCTATTTCAGGCTTTTGGTGATCGTTTTGCCCATAATCCTGCAGGCACTGTTTTTAATTTTGGATAGCGACAATTAATTCTTTTCTTTTAAGATAAGAGGACTAATTTTTTTCTTTTAAATAGTAACGCAGAGCCCTGGCGGTTATTCCTAAAAGGGCGGCGGCCTTCACCTGGCTGCCATATGTTAAATCCAGGGCGTTGCTGATAATCCTTTTGATGGTGTTATCGGACCAGCATTTGAGATCTTCCTGCAGCAAATTTAAATCGATTCCATTTTTGATCTCCAAATTGTCTATCAGGGTTTTGTTAAATTCCTCCAGGAGCTCCAGAAGCCTTTCCCTTTGCGGGTGAGAACGGAACAGTTGTAAATAACCGGAAGCCTTCTTTTCCATGCTGTCTTGTTCTTTAGCCTGTTTCTGCTCATATCCGGGCCGGCTTTCCGCAGCGGGTAAAGCAATGGGTGCAGCGGGACCGGTACCGCTTTCCCGGGAAACCTGCTGAATTTTTGGCGGAAGATCTGCCTGGGTAATGACCGGGCCGTTAGAAAGTAGGGTGGCCTGGGCCACTGTGTTTGCAAGTTCCCTGATATTTCCGGGCCAGGGGTATTTTTTCATTAATTCCAAAGCCTCGGCGCTAAATCTTTTTGTTTGTATTTTTTTATCCTTTAGTTCCCTTTCGAGGAAAAAGTTAACAAAGAGGGGGATGTCTTCGGCTCTTTCGCGCAGCGGAGGGATGTATAGTGAGGCTACGTCAAGGCGGTAGAAGAGATCTTCCCTGAATTGATTATCGTTAACCTTTGCTTGCAGGTTGGCATTTGTGGCCGCGATTATTCTTACATCGGCTTTGCAGAGTTCTTCTCCACCCACCCTCAGAAATTCACCTGTTTCCAGGACGCGCAGCAGTTTTACCTGTATGGCCGGGCTTGCCGAATCTATTTCATCCAGGAAAAGAGTGCCCCTGTGAGCCAGTTCGAAGATACCTTTTTTTCTTCCGTAAGCTCCTGTAAAAGAACCCTTCTCATGGCCGAAAAGTTCGCTTTCTAAAAGATTTTCGGTAAAAGCGCCGCAGTTAAAGGCCATAAAAGGGCGATCGCTGCGATGGCTGACGGTATGAATATACCTGGCAAGAACTTCTTTGCCTGTTCCTGTTTCACCAAGGATTAACACGGTGATGTTTTTTTTGGCTATTTTCTGCGCCGCCGCGATTAGGTTAAGCATTTTTAAATTTTGGCCGATAACAAAACCGTATTTTTCCTGGTACATTTTAATATTTTCCAGGTCAGCTCTCACATTCAGCGCTTTTTCCAGCAGCTTTTCCATTTCTTCTATATCGACGAAAGGTTTTTCCACGTAATCAAAGGCCCCCAGCTGGATTGCCTCTACTGCGGATTTTACGGTGGAATAGCCTGTAATGATGATTACTTCACACTTTGGCTGCTTTTCTTTAATTATCTTTAATATACTTAACCCGTCGTTATCAGGCAGTTTTAAATCCACTAAAGCAGCATTGAATTGAATATTGTCGATCTTTGCAATGGCTTCTTTTCCCGTGTTTGCGGTTTCTACTTGATAACCCTTGCTTTTTAGGAGGTAGGAAAAAAAGTTGCATACCTCTTGTTCATCATCAACGATTAAAAAGCGTGCTTTTGCCAACATGAGTGCCAAACCTCCAGAGAAGTATATTCCGGGCATTTTATCCTAGTTATTGTTAGCGGCTTTTGGGGCTTTCTTGAAGGATTTTTTCTGTTTCTTCTGCAGCCTTAGTCTCCTCCTCAGCAGGGGCATATTTCCTGATTGGGAGAATTAAACTAAAAACACTTCCTTTACCGGGGGTGCTTTCCACATCAATAAATCCTCCATGGGATTGGGCAGTGCCCAGGCTTACTGAGAGACCAAGCCCGGTTCCCTTGCCGACTTTTTTTGAAGTATAGAACGGATTGAAAATTTGTGCTATTTTCTTCTGTTCAATTCCGCAGCCATTATCGGCTATATCCACGGCTACAAATTTATCGGGGCTTATCCTTGTTCTAATTTTTATTTCCCCTTTTTCTTGAACATCCTTTTCCAGATGCTTTTGCTCAATGGCATCCTTAGCATTGAGCAGCAGGTTGATGATGATCTGTTCCAGCCCTTGCATATTTCCCAGAATCATCAGGGGTGAATCATAAAGGTCCTTCACGAGATTTATTTTACTTTTTTCAATCTGGTAAGCGGCCAGGCTGAGAGCTTTTTCCACCACCTGGTTTAAATTAATTTCTTCAAAAGTAAATTCATCCTGACGGGAAAAAGTTAACAGGTTTTGGATTATCTTCTGGCAGCGTACCCCGCACAGCTGGATATCCTTTATTAACTGGTAGTGGGGGCTGTCGGGGTCGGTCTCCCTGAGCAGCAACTGGGAGTCGCCCACAATGGCTGTTAAAGGGCTGTTGAGCTCGTGTGCGACCCCCGCTGACATTTCACCGAGGGAAACGAATTTGATTGAATCCACGATACTGGTAACATCCTTCCCATAATAAGTAACTCCATAAGGCTCTTCGTTTTCCACATAAGCGGGATAAGCAAAGATATCGAGCACCCGGTTATAACGTGTCCGTGTTTGGTGATATGCTGTTTTTTTGCTTCGTAAGACCTGGTCGGCCAGGCAGGGATTACATTTTGATTCGCGGCCATACAAGAGACGATAGCATTTCTGCCCGAGTATATCTTTTTCCTTCAGGGTAAAAAAGTCAATTGCTGCCTTGTTGACCCTTTGTATTTCGTAATTGAGGTTAATAAAGATCAACAGGTCCGTTACTGCGGAAAAAGTAATTTCCCATTCCTGTTTATGCTGCCAGACTTCGTTATACAAACGGACGTTTTCCAGACAGACGGCCAGCTGATCGGCTACCTGCTGCAGGAAAAGCAGATCGTTTTCACTGAGTTCCTTGCTGCTTGCGGCTTCCAGTACCCCGATTACTTCTTCTTTCACCAGCAGAGGAATAAGAATTTTTGAGGTGATACCCTGTTTGATAAATTTAATGTCTTCGGGAAAGGAACAGCCCTTTAAAGAGAGATTTTTATGTAGGAGCGGTTTTTTTTCATGAAGCACGTACCAGAGGGCGGCATCTGTTACATTATCTTCTTTGGAGGATTTTTCTAACTGGCTGTACTGGAAATAGGATTCGGATATTTTATGGTCATTTCCTGTATAGAAGACGATGCGCTTGACAAGGTCATCTTTTATAACAACGTAAAGGCTGAGAATATTAAAATGAACCAGCGTTTGCAGTTTAGGCATTACGTTTTCAATAATCTCCTGGTAGGACATGTTTATGCCCATGTTTTTGGCGAGTTGATTAATGATTTCTAACTGGATATTTCTTTTGGAGAGCTCACTTACCTTCTTTTTCAATTCAACATAGTATGATTTCTTGGAACTGTGTATACCGGTAAGTTTTTCGATGAGCATATTTTTATTATTTATTACCATTTACCTATTCCCCCTAAAATACTGAAGTTTTCTAAAGAGCCGAATAGAATATCTCTTTTATGTCTTCGACATCAGCGTCCCGGGGATTGGTGATGAAGCAGGCATCTTTAATGGCGTTCTGGCTGAGTTGAGGAATTAGCTCTTCCGGCAAACCGATCTCCGATAATCCCGAGGGTATTTTGACATCTGTAGAAAGTTTTTGTACCATTTCAATCGCTTTTTCTGCTGCCTCGCGCGTTGTCATATTCTCTACCTTTGCTCCCATAGCCCGGGCGATTTCGACGTATTTGTCCATGGAAGAAATAAGATTAAAGCGCATCACATAGGGCAGGAGTATAGAACTGATTTCACCGATAGGCAGATCCAGCAGCCCTCCAACCTGGTGAGACATGGCATGTACAAGGCCAAGGATGGCATTGGAGAAGGCCAGGCCCGCCTGCAGGCTGGCCTGGGCCATGGCTACCTTGGCTTCTTCGTTTACCTGGCTGGCAACAGATGCCCTCAGATTGGAAGAGATTAGTTTAATGGCATGCAGAGCATGAACGTTTGTTAGATCGGTAGCTGCCAGTGAAAGAAATGCTTCAATAGCATGGCTTAGAGCTTCCATACCGGTATGCCGGGTTAGCTTGCTGTTAACAGTTGAAAGTATAAGAGGATCGGATATAGCGATATCTGGAACGAGTGATTTAGAGATGATGGTCATTTTTATTTTTCGCTTGCTATCGGCAATAATCGAGAATTGGGATACTTCCGAACCCGACCCTGCAGTTGAAGGAACAACGATTAAGGGCGGGAGGGGGCTGTGGATAAGGTCGATACCCTCATAATCCTGAATATTGCCCTTGTTTGTCGTGAGAGTGGCCACTGCTTTAGCGGCATCAATGGCACTTCCACCGCCGATGGCAAGGACTGCATCGCAACCTGCATCCAGGTACAGCAGGGCTCCTTCTTCTACTTCATAGTCCTTGGGGTTGGCGGAAAAGTCGGACCAAATCTGGTAATCAAGGCCGATGTTTTTAATAAAAGGGAGGGCTTTTTCGATCCATCCGTACTGAATAACCCCCTGATCGGCAACGAGGAAAACACGGGAAGCACCAAGCCGGATACAACATTCGCCTATCTGGTTAAGGGATCCCTTACCAAAAATTATTTCCGGGGTGACAAATTTACTTATATGCATTTTTCTCACCTTTGCAGAGAATTTTTCCTAGAATGATCTTGAATTACCCGCGGTTGCCTGTAATATCCGGGCAGGATTTTAAGATTTCCTGCCGAAACAGAGAAGCTCTCGGCTCTATGATTGTTAATTTGTATTTCTTGAACAATAGGATAAATTCCTTCTTTCTTTTATAAAACGTTGGCTCTCCGCTTTTTTTGAAATAACAGAAATTAAATTTGAGAAATTAAATTTGGCCCCGGTAAGAATAACCGGGACCGAATTTAAGAGCCGCTTGCTTCTGAATAACAATTGTTTTTCAATATTGTTTAACAATGAGAGTATAAGATTTAGTTTTAGGTATCTTTGTTTTTTATTGTTGGGGTGAGTTCCTTTTCTTTTGGGGTAGCCATTTCTTCAATGTTTTCATCAACGATCTCCGGTAAGGCGCTGTAGCCCATATTGGTTTCCATTATTTTTTTGCAGGCAGCTCTTTGTTCTTCTGTGCAGCCCAACCCTTCCGCAAAACTTTTGCTAAACTTTTTGGAAAAAGCACCGGCGCTGCAGAACATTGTCCAACCATTCAGGCCTTGATACTCTTTCCAGTAATGGCACTTAACCAGTTTTTCCATAATTTCCACTCCTTTCTTTTTTTTGATGGTATATAAGCGGTGAATGGTTTAAATGTCTTGTTGTTTAACGTACGGTTTCTGTGGTTTCTGAAAGTTTATTTGTTGCCGGACGGAGATAAGCGTTCCAGTAGAATATTGCAACAAAAAGGACGCCTCCGATAATGTTGCCAAGCGTGACTGGAATTAAATTACCAAAGAACCCTGCCCAGTTTAGGTTTTCGCCAAAACCCGGTGTAAGAAACGGCTGGAGAATTTCCTGGTTTTTAAGAAAGATGCCCATCGGTATAAAATACATATTTGCTATAGAGTGCTCAAAACCCATAGTAACAAAAGCTGTAATAGGTAGCATAATTCCTGCGATTTTGCTAAAAGCATCCTTTGCAGCAAGGGAGAGCCATACCGCCAGGCAGACGAGCCAGTTACATAAGATTCCGCGGAAAAAAGCTTCGCTCCAGACAAGGGAGGTTTTGGCGCTGGCAGTGCCAAGTGCTTTTAGACCTATGGAGCAATCGTTGGCTTTCCAGATGCCTGAATAGAGAAAAAGCACTGCAATAAGAATGGAACCGACAAAGTTGAAGAGGTACACCCAACCCCAGTTACTGAGGACCTGCTTCACTGTCACCTTTTTTTCAAGGAGCCCTGTTACCATAAGGTTGTTGCCGGTAAAAAGTTCCGCGCCTCCCATGATTACCAGGACAAGGCCCAGCGAAAAAGTTGCACCTCCTACAAGGCGGGAAAGACCATCGCCGATGTAGGTAGGGAGATCGCTGGTTACCACTGTAGAAAGGACTGCCCCCATGGCGATGTATGCTCCAGCTAAGATTGCAAGCAACTGAAGCGCCGGGGAATTAGTGGCTGCCTTTTTTTCTGCGAGGCCAACAGCATTTTTGGCAACAATAGGTGGCGGGTCGCAGACTACCGGGGGTGTAGTAGGCGCAGGTACTGCTCCTGTACCGATATTCAGTTCCATTGTTCCAAGGCATTCTTTTCTTTTCTCCGGAGTACAGCCGATCTGAGATAGGAAAGCTGGATTTACAGGCCTATTGAAAGCAGCCAGCTCGCAGTATGAAATAGAACCTCCTACTGAATCGTAATCCTTCCAGAATGGACAGCGATTACTCATTATTACTACCTCCTTTCTTTAATAACTAATTTGTTGTTCCATATTAAGGATATTGCAAGGTTCATGCCAAAGGTTTTAGAAGTGCGTTAAATACTTAACGGCGTTATTTTATCCGCTTTTTTCCCCGTATTTTTGATTTTTTAAGTGGAAAAGATGTGGGAAGCATTGGCAGTGGGATTTCTTCTCTTTTTGTGTTACCCGTTTAAGTTTAAAAAGTGACGTAAAAACGTAAGAAATAGTACCTTTTACGGAGCACAGCAGTGAAAAGGCGGCGGTTGGGAAAGGCGCCTTAACATTTTTTTTGGGGGTTTTTTAGGGGGGGTATTAAGGGGTATTATATCTGGCTAATTTTTCAACTTGAACTACAGGTTAAAAAAAAATATGCTTAAAGTATAGCGAACTTCTTTTTAGTAAGCAACAGCCGACATTTTGGATAGACGGGCAAAGGCAGGAGTATGTTTCGGGTTAGCCTGGCAAAAAGGAGACTTTTCTTATGCAGAAAATATGTTTTGGGAAAACAAATAAACGCAGAAATAATAGAGAGATAAAAAGCAGGTTTGCCGGCAGGCTGTATAAAGTTCTCCTTTTGTTATTAATTGTTGTGCTTGGTGTAATCGGGGCAGGAACCTTTACCGTCGTTTATTCCTTCGTGAACGATGCGCCAAATCTTGGCAACCTGAAAACACAAATTCCCGCGGCTTCGCGCATTTATGATCGTTTTGAAAATGAAATCGCTATCTTTTACGGTTTGGAAAATCGCATCGAAAAACCCCTGGACGAGATTTCCCCCCACGTCCAAAACGCTTTTATCGCCATTGAGGATGAAAGGTTTTATAAGCATTGCGGCTTGGATCTGCTGGGATTAACGCGGGCTTTTATTACGAACCTGCGCCGGGGAGATTGGACCGGACAGGGGGGGAGCACGATAACGCAGCAGCTGGTAAAGAACACCCTTCTTTCCCAGGAGAAGACTTTTTCCCGGAAGTTAAAAGAGGCGTGGCTGGCGATTAATATGGAGAGACGGTATTCAAAGAGCGAGATATTGGAGATGTATTTAAACCAGATTTATTTTGCTCATGGCGCTTACGGTGTCGAGGCGGCGGCGCGGATATATTTTGGCAAAAGCGCGGCGGAGCTGACTGTCGGTGAGGCGGCTTTGCTGGCGGGGATTCCCCGTTCTCCCAATTATTACTCTCCTTATAATAACCTTGAAGCCGCTTTGCAGAGACAGTCTTTAGTGCTGGAAAAAATGTTCGAGCTTGATTATATCAGTGAAGGCCAGCTGAAAGAGGCCAGGGGAGAGCGGATAACTCTGGCCGGCTTTCCCGGCAGAGAGTATCCTTTTCCTTACTTTATGGATTATGTTCTGCATGAAGAACTTGTAGAAATTCTAACCGGGCTGCCCGGGATTAACAGCCAGGCGGATGCTTATAAAACGATTTACAGCGGCGGTTTGAAGATTTATACTACCCTGGACCCGGATGCCCAGTCACTTGCAGAGGGGGTTCTCAATGAAGAGAGCCTTTACCCCCGGAGCGTCAGGGTTGATATGGAATGTATGAAACAATTGCTGAATAATGGAGATTACACCGGCTACCCGGAGGAAGCTCTTGATGCTGGCGGGGTCCCCCAGCCCCAGGCGGCTGTTGTTATGGCAGATCCTGTAACGGGAGAGGTGCTGGCTTTGGTGGGGGGAAGAGAATACGGCGAAGGAAACCAGGACCTCCGTTATCTGCGCCCCAGGCAGCCTGGCTCGGCTATGAAGCCCATTGCCGTATATGTTCCGGCTGTGGAGGAGGGGCTGATTACGCCCGGCTCGATTATCGATGATTCTCCCGTTGCCTGGGGAGACTGGACACCGGAGAACTTTGGTGGAGATTTTCTGGGTCTGGTTACGGTAAGGGAAGCGCTGGTGAGGTCGCTCAATGTCCCGGCGGTGAAGCTGTTCGCGCATTTGACGCCGGAGGTGGGCCTGGAGTATGCGCAGAAGATGGGGATTACTACTATACATCCCGATGATTACAATCTGGCTGCATCGCTGGGTGGGCTGACCTGGGGAACTACGGCTTTTGGTATGGCGCAGGCTTACTGTGTTTTGGCCAACGAAGGGAAAAAGGCAGACCTGCACACGGTGAAAAAGATCGAGGATAGAAACGGCCACGTACTCTATGAACATAGCGCCCAAGCTGAGCAAGTTATCAGCCCGCAAACCGCATATCTGGTAACGGATATGCTCAAAGATGTGGTGCTAAGGGGAACAGCATCGAATTTAAACATCATACGGCCGCTTGCGGCAAAAACGGGGACAACCAGCGAAAACCGCGATGCTTATTTAGTTGCCTACACCCCTGATATTGTTGTGTCGTTTTGGATGGGCCATGATATACAAAAACTGGGCAGGATTGATGGAGGCAGCGGTGAGGCTGTACCTTTTATGAACGCTATTCTTTCTCAGGTTTTGGAGGACGTTCCCTCTCGCGACTTTAGGGTGCCGCTGGGTATTACAGGCCCTGTTAGCATCTGCAGCAAATCCGGATTGAGGCCGGGACCTCACTGCCCGGAGGAAGATATTGTAGAAGAAATTTTTCCTGCTGGAAAAGCCCCCGGCAGGAGATGCGATCTGCATATCGAACTGGAAATTTGCACCCGAAGCGGGCTCCTGGCAAGTTATAATTGCCCGCCCTGGGAAAGGGTAAGAAGGATATTTTTGCTCAGGCCTGACTATGAGCTCACGGACGAGCGCTGGGGAGTGGCAGGGAGAGGGCCAAAAGATGCCGCTTTCCTCCCGCCTGCGCGGTACTGTGATGTGCACGGCTGGTGGAGAATAGCAATTGGTTTTGGCAACTAGCGCAAGCCCGGGGACGGTTCTCTGACACATTCGGACACACAAGCCCGGGGACGGTTCTCTGACACAAGCCCGGGGACGGTTCTCTGACACATTCGGGCATAAGTTCGGGCAACCTTAGGGACGGTTTGGAGTGACTCCCTCATGGTATATACTTTGAGGATGGTTGTGCGCCACGAGCACACTTTTAACATAGTGTGGTGTTGTATAGAAGATGATGGATTGCCCTTCGGAGCTGGCTTGCAAGAGCAGGTTTCAAACCGCCTTAAGCTGCTAATGTAAAGAGTCTAGTAGTAAGCATTAAGGAAAAAGCAGGATGAACCTATCAGGTGCGGAACAAGGAGACGAGCAAACGAACCGCTGACGAAGTATTGGAACGAAGTCTGATGGCGTCAAAACCGGGTATAACTGTTGACCCGGGATAAGTCCGCAAAAGTTCTGAGGCTTCCTGTTTTTGCTATATTTACTATCTTTTTAGTAGTAGAATTTTACTTACTCGGGTTCTGCTTAATCCTCCCATAAGTTCTTCAATTTCTTATAATGTTAGGTAAGTGTATTTCTAAAGTTCTTTTATCGCGTCATTACGGGCTTTCTTATTATAAATCAGCCCCCCAATTGCCAGGTTTTTCCTATGGGCTATTATTATTAACTTTTTCCTTGTCTCCAAAACTTGCCTCGTGTCAAGAACCATCCCCGAGTTTGCCAGGCAAGAAGAACGAGAACCTCCCTCGAATCTGCCCCGCAAATTTACCCGTGTCAGAGAACCGTCCCTGAACTTGTGAACTTGCGCGAGCTTGCGTTTTGATGGGGATGAAAGTAATGGTATAATGTGTACGTAAGGTTTAATATGTTAATTGCTGAAGGTGGTATGATTATTGCCGGTTAAAAAAAAAGTGATTGTGGTCGGCGGAGGTGCTGCCGGGATGACGGCGGCAGGCACCGCCGGTTCCCGCGGCCTGGATGTGCTGCTGGTAGAGAAAAATAAGATCCTTGGAAAAAAGCTGTTGATTACCGGAAAGGGCAGGTGCAATGTTACAAATAACGCCATAGAGATTCAAGATCTTGTTGCCGGCGTGCCCGTAAACGGTAAATTTTTATATACCGCTTTTAGCGCTTTTTCCAATCATGACCTGTTAAAGCTGCTCCATGGGCTCGGACTGCAGACAAAAGTAGAACGGGGCGGAAGGGTCTTTCCGGTATCGGACAGGTCTGCCGATGTAGTCAAGGCTTTAAAAAAATATCTGCGGCAGAATAATGTTGACGTTCTTCAGGGTGAAGTACATAAAATAGAGACGCAAAGGGGGAAAGGCGGTTTCAGTGTCGTTCTGCGGGACGGGAGGAGTCTTTCGTGTGCGAGCGTTATACTGGCAACCGGGGGGATGTCTTACCCGCAAACCGGCTCTACAGGTGACGGCTACCGTTTCGCAAGGGAGTGCGGGCATACGGTAATACCTTTGAAACCTGCGCTGG
>DUQX01000056.1 GCA_012837615.1 Bacillota bacterium
CCCTTCCCCAGATCGAGGCCCCCTCCCCCAAAATGCTTTCCCTGATGGGATTTTTTAAACTCTTGATGCTCACCCCTTCGAAAAGAACGCTGTTTTCCACAAAAGAATTTTCAACCACGGATCCCGGGCCAATTGACGAGCCCTATAACCGGGAAAACCCGGATGAATACCCGTCTTCCTCCTGATTCAATAAAAATCCCATAGTATGGTAATGCCCACATTAGGCGATGAGGGGTGATGCAGATGAAGGGACTTTTCCTCTGCGGCGTTCATTCCTTCAGTTCCAAAGCATTAAATTTTTCAACATACCATTGGACTGTTGTTTGTAAAGCTACTTCCAGGACATGCCGGGGCTGCCAGCCGAGTTCTTCCCGGATCCTGCCGGCCTTAATAGCATAACGCCGGTCATGCCCGGGGCGGTCAGCCACAAAGTTTATAAGTGAAGGCGACTTGCCCAGAATATGCAGGATAGATCCCGCCAGTTCTAAATTCGTCCTTTCTTCCTCCGCCCCGATGTTGTAAACCCTTCCCGCTTCACCCCTGAAGAGGACAGATTCCAGAGCGCAGCAATGATCCTCAACATAGAGCCAGTCTCTGATCTGCAGCCCATCACCGTAAAGAGGGATCGGTTCATCTCGCAGGGCGCTGTATATAACGGTAGGGATAAATTTTTCCCTGTATTGAAACGGCCCGTAATTGTTTGTGGACCGCGTAATATTTACATTTAATCCATAAGTCCGGAAATAAGCCCTGGTCATGCAATCTGCCGCGGCTTTGCCTGCTGCATAAGGATTATTCGGTGCCAGCGGGGAACTTTCCGTAAAATATTCCTTCGGTCCCAGAGAGCCGTAGACCTCATCAGTAGAAACCTGCAGATACTTTTTGATGTTGCACTTTCGTGAGGCCTCCAGCAGATTAAAACAACCCTTAATATTGGTATAGACAAAATCGTGCGGGGAACTGATGCTCCTGTCAACATGCGTTTCCGCGGCAAAATTGACTACCGCCTCGACATTCTCGCTCATAACCCTGTTCACAGTCTCGCTGTCGCCGATATCCCCCCAAACAAAAAAGTAATTCGAACGTTTGCTGATCTCCTTTAAATTATCCAGATCAGACGCATACGTCAGCTTATCCAGATTGATAAAAGTTATATCCGGATAGCGGGGGACCATGTATAACAGAAAGTTCGTACCGATAAAACCGGCCCCGCCGGTCACCAAAACCTTTTTATACACCTGATATCATCACTCCGTTTTTTGCCCCTGTATTAACCCGGCGACCCGCCGGGGGAATTATCTCCCTGCGCCTCAACCCATATTGCCTCTTTTTTTAATCTCTTCTTTAAAGCGGTTGTATTCTTCCTCGCTTAAATTTAAGGGCTTATATATATTAAACTGCGAGACACCTTTTTCTTGCAGAATTCGGTATCTTTTTCTGGATATTAACCCCGGGCTGTGTTTCTGGAATTCTTCTTTCCCGCCCACCGGCTTCTCCTCCCTTACCTGGCATTTTTTTAATATTGTATGGTTTAACCCGGAAAAAGGTTAACATTTCAATTACCACAAAAACTGAAAAATTTTTTTTATTATTTCTGACGGGCAGTAACAAAAAAAAACAAGGTTCATAATATAGATTAGTAACGAAGAAGCTTAACCTTTCGGAGAGCCAATTGTTACGTACAAATAGAAAGGAGTGTATTAATTAAATGGCTGGACCAGCAATTGATCCGGAAACTGGCGAATTCTTACTTCCCGGCCGTTGCCCTGTAAATGAGACCACCGGGTTGCCGGAGTGCC
>DUQX01000057.1 GCA_012837615.1 Bacillota bacterium
CAATACTTTACGAATATTACCGGAAAAAGTGCCTCAGTAAACCAAAAAAAGTTGCCTTAGGCGCTGTTATGCGTAAGCTGATTGCAATCATCTTTGCAGTCATAAGGGATAAGAAGCCTTTTGTTCTCAAAAGACCTGAAGATCATGCAAAAATGCTTGAGGCAAAGAATCTGGCAGCTTAGTAAATTTATGCTTAATGTTTAGTTTTCAAAGATCGCAGACCAGCTATATTATGTCAACTGAATTTAGGTGGTTTATTTGTCATGCCATTTTTATTACGATTTTCTGTTAAATATTTTTTTAAGTTTTTTCAAAAAAACTATTGACAACAATTAGCTGGTCTACATAAATCCTTAATTACTACCTACAACATAAATTAATAGCTGAAAAAAAGAGGTTTTAACCATCCCCAAAGGTAAACCATGAGGGGGTCACTCCAAACCGTCCCCTATCTTGCTAAATCGCCCCCTAATTTGTTGCCCTTACCAAGCAACGACAACGAGAAAAATGTGTCAAAGAACCGTCCCCTATCTTGCGCTATCCAAAGAACCGTCCCCTATCTTGCGAGCTAGCGGGAATTGCGGACGAGAGCTTTGTAGTGGTTGTGTTCCTGCAGGGTGGTGCTGAAGTAGTGGGTGCCGCTACCGTCTTCCTTGTGTACAAAGTAAAGGTAGTCCACTTCGGCAGGGTAAAGGGCCGCTTCCAAAGCATCCCTGCCGGGAGACGCTATGGGCCCCGGTGGAAGGTGGGGATAAAGGTAGGTGTTGTAAGGGGAATCAATCTCCAGGTCTTCATTTAATAGTATGGGTTTGACTTCACCCAAAGCGTACTGCACGGTAGCACAAGACTGCAACAAGGGCATCTCTGGAGACTTCAAGCGGTTGTGAAAAACAGCCGAGATAATAGGCCTTTCTTTTGCCACTCTCGCTTCTTTCTCTATAATGGAAGCAAGAGTCACTATTTCATGTAGTGTATAACCCATTTCCTCGGCACGCCGGCGATAATCGCTGTTAAATACCTCGCTAAAGCGGTTAAGCATTACTTCAATCAATTCCCGCGCAGTTATACCCTGGTGTACTTCAAAGGTATCGGGAAATAAATAACCTTCCAGGCCATAATTAACCCCGGGAGGAATATTCTTCAAAAAATCAAAGGACGGGTCAATATCCTGCATATAATCCTGGCATGCACTGATAAATGCTTCTTTGTCAATCAAACATTCTTCTTCAAGTCTGTTGGCTATCTGTTCTAGCGTAAAACCTTCGGGAATGGTAAATCGCAATCCCTCCTCCCAGAGCACGCCCTGCTGCAGGGTTTGCATGATCTCTTCCATGTTCATGCTGGTTTTTAGCAGATACCGACCAGCCTGGAGTTTCTGGTCGTATCCTCTGTACCTGGCGTAAAGGCGAAAAACAGTATCGTTTTTGATCAGATCCTCATTCATCAGTATTGCTGCAATCTCGGCCGTGGAGGAATTGTAAGGAATTACAATCTCCTTTTCTTCGGACGTAGCTGATGAGCTGACAGGCGCAAGCAGGGAATTCACACGAAGGAAGGCCAAATAAGACAGAGACCCAAAAATCACCAAAAACAGACATAATACAGTAAATAATGTCTTAGCCCTGCGCATCAACATTCCCCCAGTACTGGTGCCGTTGCTAACTTTTGCCTTCTTCCCACCGATTTTTTTCCTCATAAAACAGCCTTTCAGAGGCTATTTCCGCCACTTTATTCCATTCTTCATCGTCTTCGATCACGTGCAGCATGGTCTCGCCGTCTTCGGTCTTTTCCACTCGGAAAATAATGGCATCCCCATTGGCATCGTACACTTCTTCTTCTAAGCCATTTTCTTCGGAATCATCTTCTAATCCGTTTTCATCGCCTTTTACAACGTCCTCGTCATCGATCAATATTTCGTTGTCATCGTCAAACTTGCCATCAAAAGGCAATAGGACAGCATACTCTACCTCGTCCACATCAAAATAATCCAGAGCCAGAAATTCCAGTTTAGATCCGTCCTCGTCAACCAGCGTGATGATTTCTTTTCGTTCTTCCATCTTAAACAACATCCTTTGTCATTTATTTATTTTTACTGCGTTTTCCTGGACCTCATGTAGCTGTCCAGTATAAAAACAGCGGCAAGTTTGTCGATAGCTTTCTTCCTGCCTTTTCTACTAACGTCGGCCTCAAGCAACGTTCTGCGGGCTGCTGCCGTAGTTAAGCGCTCATCCCAAAGCTGGACAGGAATATTTAATTTATCGGCAAGGAACTTCTGGAAAGATAAAACTTCCCGGGCCTTGCTGCCAACCGTCCCGTTCATATTGCGGGGAAAGCCCAGGACAATTTCTTTCGCATCGTATTCCTCAACATACCGCCGAATTTGTGAAAGATCTTTTTTCAGATTCTGCCGTTTGATAACTCCCACCCCCTGTGCTGTAATACACAGCGGGTCGCTCACGGCCACCCCGATATATTTTTCACCATAATCGAAGCATAAAATTCTCACCGTTAAAAAATCACGTCTTTCCACCTGACATAATAACTTAATATTCCCTCGAAGTCAAAAAATCTTCAAACAAAATTCCGGGCAGCTTGACCCGCAGTAACCGCATAAAATGCAGCGTGAAGCTTTTACGGCGGCCCTGAGCTGACCCGCTCCCGCTGTTTCTTCCAGGTAAAGCGCTCCCTGAGGGCAGCTTTGCACACATGCCCCGCAGCCGGCACACCAGTCTTCTATCTGCAGTCTTCTTTTTTTACCGGCGAGTTTTTCTTCAATGGCTCGCGGGGGCTTTGTTCCCCTAAAGTAGTGCAGGTCCGCCTCAAGCTCCTCAGAACTGGCAATACCTATGGCAAAAGAATGAAGGTGTTCGATATTTTTCACAAAATGTATTGCCTTTTCCACATCAGCCAGCAGGTGCCCCCCGCCGAGGGGCTTCATACCGTAAACCCCGATGCCGGCTGCCGCAATGCGCTCCGTAGCCTCCAGCATTTCATCTATTGTTCCGTCCTTGATGCCTATCCCCTTGTAATTAATAATAGGGTGGACAACATCAATTTCCTCAAATTGCAAGGCTGCCCTGACAGCGGCAACGGTATGGCAGGAGATCCCCACCGCGCTGATTATTCCCCTGACCTTGGCCTCGCAAAAAAAATCCAGGGCTTCTTTATGACCCTGTAAAGTCAACGATGACTCCTGTTCATGTAAAAGAAAGATTGGGATGACATCTAGATCCAGTTCCCGGCGTGCTTTTTCCAGGGAAGACCTGGCGCCCTCTCTGGTATAAGCATAAGTTTTAGTGGTTAAGACCGGCAGTTTCCCGATTTTCTTTATCGCCAGGCGCAGACTATCGTAATTAGCATAAAGCTCCGCCGTATCCCAGAAGTTAATACCGTTACTGTAAGCCTCGCTTAACAGCTCAGCTCCTTCTTCAGGGGGGAGCGCAGCCTGGAGCGGGCTCAGTGTTAAAGTGCCGAAGCAGAGCCTGGATACAATCAGGCCGGTTTCCCCCAAAGGCCGGTACTCCAATAAAAACTCACCTTTCGTTCTCTAATTCCTTGATCAGATATACCCGGACCATTTCCTCAAGCAGTTCGTCCCGTTCCATTTTTCTAATCGTGCTGCGGGCGTTCTTATAACTGGTGATAAAGGCGGGGTCCCCGGATAAAAGATAACCAACCAGCTGATTAATGGGGTTATAACCTTTTTCCTTTAGGGCTTCGTATACCTCTTTTAAAACAAGCCTGGCCTCATTCGCCTCTTCTTCCGGCTTGACATTGTACTTCATGGTATGGTTAAATCTGTTACCCTCTGCCATCGTTGCTTAACCTCCCCTGCTGATGCTGAACCAGTGAAACCACCTTGGAAAGAGCCTCGGAAAGCTGCCGCGGATTTTTACCCCCGGCCTGGGCCATATCGGGGCGCCCCCCGCCTCCTCCTCCGGCCAGCCTGGCTGCTTCTCCGATAAGCTTGCCGGCATGATAACCTTTTTTTATCAGATCCTGTGTCACAGCAGCAACAAAAAGCACTTTACCGTTTGTGTGGGTGCCGAGCACAATAATCCCGCTATCCATTTTGTCTCGCACCCTGTCCAGATACTCCCTCAACTCCTCCATGCTCTGGGCCTCTACCTGGGCGCTCAGGACGGGGATACCGAGGGAATAGTCGGTCTGCTTTAAAACGGCTTCGACCTGATGTTTCACCAGCTTCTGCGAAAATAACTTTATTTTTCTCTGTAGTTCCTTTTGGGACTCCAGCAACTCAACCAGTTTTTCGTTAAGATTTTCCGGCGATGTTTTGAGCAGGGCGGATGCGCTTTTTAAGAGCTCATCACGACCCGCAAGAAAACGGTAAGCGCCGCTCCCTGTTAATGCCTCAATGCGGCGTACACCGGCGCCAACCCCACCCTCGGAGACTATTTTAAAAATCCCTATTTCCCCCGTATGTCTAACATGTGTTCCACCGCAGAGTTCAAGAG
Source organism: Bacillota bacterium (assembly GCA_012837615.1). Taxonomy (GTDB): domain Bacteria; phylum Bacillota; class Dethiobacteria; order DTU022; family UBA8154; genus DUQX01. Next base: position 4,476 of record DUQX01000057.1, read on the forward strand.
AATAATCTCCGATATGCACAAGCCTTACTCTACCGGAATATTTTTCGTCAAAAAGGGCAACAGCACCTATAGCCAGGGCTTTATCCAGTTCTGTGTATGATGTTTCCACCGGCAAATTTTCCCGGAGCAGGGTATTGACGTTCTCCTCTATTTTTTCAATTTCCTCCGCATCCAGGCCGCTGAAATGGGTAAAATCAAAACGCAGCCTGTCCGGTGCCACAAGCGAGCCGGCCTGGTTAACATGTTCGCCGAGGAGATCTTTTAAAGCTCGATGAAGAAGGTGCGTTGAAGTATGATTTCTGGCTATATCAAATCTACGTTTTTCATCGACCTGGGAGCTGACCTTGTCCCCTACCTTTAAATAACCTTCCTCGATTTGAACCAGGTGCAATATTTGCTCCCCGGGGCCTGGAAAGGTGTTCTTCACGCGAGCGATACCCTTCCCCGAGCGTATTATACCGGTATCCCCTACCTGACCGCCTTTTTCCGGATAAAAGGGACTTCGGTCAAGCACCAGGTAAAACTCCTTACCGGCAGTCTCTTTATCTATTTCCTCGAGAAGCTCGTCCCTGGAAAGATCTACTATACCTATCACTTTTCCTTCGGAACTTAAACGATTATAGCCGACAAATTCGGTAACCATCCCCCTGATCAGCGAGGAAAGGAGGGTATCGTTCTGCCCGGACTCCCGGGTGATCAGGGCTGCCCTCGCCCTTTCCCTCTGCTGTTCGAGGCAGCGGTTAAAAGCTTTTTCATCCACAGATAAACCCTTTTCACCCAGAATCTCTTTTGTCAAATCCAAAGGAAAACCAAAGGTGTCGTAGAGTTTGAAAGCCACCTCGCCTGGAAGGATGCTTTTGGCTTCTGCATCTGAAGACATTGAAGAGATATACTCTTCCAGGATCTCCATCCCCTGTTCCAGGGTTTCCTGAAAGCGTTCCTCTTCAAGCCTGACAACCTGCACGATATAATTGAGCTTCTCGACAATTTCAGGATAAAACTCCCCCATTAGCTCCGCTACCAGAGGGACAGCATCGCTGATAAAGGTTCCCTCCAGCTGCAGGAGTTTTCCGTGCCTTACAGCCCTTCTCAAGATCCGCCTGAGGACGTATCCCCTCCCCTCATTGGAGGGCATAATCCCATCGGCGACCATGAAGGTAATTCCCCGCAAGTGTTCAGTAATGACGCGCAGGGAAACATCATTCTGCCCCCCGCCGCCGTAGGAAATGCCGGCTTTTGCTGCAAAATGGTCAAGCAACGGCCTTATAGTATCTATCTCAAAAAGATTGTTTACCCCTTGAAGGACCAGCGCCAGTCTCTCCAGGCCGGCACCGGTATCTATGTTTTTCCTCTCCAGCGGTTGATAGCTGCCGTCCACCTCTTTATTGTACTGTGTAAAGACGAGGTTCCACAACTCCAGATAGCGGTCGCAATCGCAGCCTACTTTACAACCTGGGCGGCCACAGCCGTGTTCAGGCCCCATATCATAGTAAATTTCGGAACAGGGACCGCAGGGACCTGGCCCAATTTCCCAAAAGTTGTCTTCCTTGCCCAGGCGGAAAATCCTCGATTCCGGCAAGCCGATCTTATCCCGCCAGATATAAAATGCTTCATCATCCTGCTCATAAATGCTGACATAGAGGCGGTCTTCCGGGAGCTTGTAGCCCTGCGTAATCAGTTCCCACGCCCAGGCGATAGCTTCCTCTTTAAAATAATCGCCAAAAGAAAAGTTTCCGAGCATCTCAAAAAAGGTGGCATGACGCGAGGTTATACCTACTTTTTCGATGTCCGGAGTGCGTACACATTTCTGGCACGTCGCCACTCTCGGGTGCGGTGGCTCTTTTTCCCCCGTAAAGTAAGGCTTAAAAGGAGCCATTCCAGCGCCAATTAGCAACAAGGTGGGATCGTTTTGGGGAACAAGTGAAAAACTTGGGAGAACGAGATGATCTTTTTCCCGAAAAAAATCTAAAAAAATGGCACGAATTTGGCTACTTTTCATAAACTGCCTCCTCTATATGATCAAAACAATTATATCGGCAATTTTTATGCATGTCAATTAAAAGGAAAATTTAGGAGGGATTTTTTATTATTTTTGTTCATCTTTTATTCCTTGCTGCTTCTTTTCTTTAATTGCCAGGGCAACCGCCGGGTAAAAGTGTCTGAAAAAAATGCGCAGAATAGCAATCAGGGGAATAATGATAATAAGGCCTAAAAAACCGAGATAGAGCCCTCCCAGGAGCAGAGCAATTATCACCGTCAAAGGATGCAAATCCAGGCTGCGCCCAAAAACCTGCGGTGCAATAAACTGATTTTCTACCTGCTGAGCAACAACTATTAAAGCTATTACCTTCCAAACGAGAGAAGGGTTTTGTAAAAAGGCGATGATAACCAGGGGAACAGCTCCGATCAGCGGCCCAAAATAGGGTATGACATTCGTTAAGGCGTTTAGTATGCCTAACAACAGCGCAAACTTCACCTTTAGGATCAACAGGCCGAGGTAAATCATCAGGCCAACGGATAAGGAAATGATGAAAATTCCACGCAGGTAAGCCCCCAGGGTGAGGTTTATTTCGCGCAGGGTATTCTCCATATTTAAACGATAGCCAGGGGGAATAAGCCGCAAAAAACGTTTTTTAAAAACAGCGCTGTCGCGAAGAATATAATAAGCAAAAAGTGGGACAAGGAAAAGGGCAAAAGTCTGACTGAAAAGGGCTACTAAAAATTGCGTGAATGCCTCGAGGTTTAAAGTTAATGATCTCTGCAACTCGGCAATGTTTTCATCCAAAACCTCGCGGATACCGTCCGGAAAATTAAAGCGGCGATAAAAGTTTTCCAGGCCCTCTACAAAAAGTGCCAACTTTTCAGCATATTCAGGCAAGGCGAGGACAAGTTCCTGCACTTCCCTGATTAAAACAGGGACGACGCTAAATCCCGCAGCCGTTAAAAGAGTTAAAAAAAAGATATAGACGATGGCTATTCCCTTGCCCCGGCGCAGATTTTGCTTTTCCAGATAGTTTACCAGCGGGCTAAGAAGATAAGTAATGAGTATGGCGATAATCATAGGGAAAATAAGTATTCCCTGGATCCCCACTTATCTCTCCTCCTTTGCGCATATAAAATGGAAAACAAGAAAGCTACATCTACACCCGCCTTTTTTGCGTAAGCTATCACCAGGTAAACAATAATAGGGTTTAGCATTAGAATTTAGCATAGAGTTTAGCATTTGCCGATCAATTCCTGCAGCCTTTCCTGAAGAGGCAGTTCATCGCCCTGCCGGATATATTCAGCCAGCCTCCTGGCCTCTCCTCTGTCTTTTATAGCGTAGGATACCCCTTCCGGATCGATGTAATAAATTGTAACCTCATTGCCAATGCAGGTAAATTCCAGAAGGCACTCTGAACAGTAATACGTATCGGAACCTGTTTTTCCTGTATTAGCGCTCATACAAACCGGGCAGTACATGAGGGAAACAATACTCCTTCCTGTAGATTTTTACAAGTTTATAAAAGATATTTTCCCCCATTTAGACAAAAAAAATTCCCATTAATGCCAATATAGATGGGGATTCAAGGAGAATCCTGCGCTTGGTGGTATCGTTGGTTGGTTAATTAATGTTCAATATAGATGGGGATTTAAGCCTATATATTGTGTCTTTTTTGAAGGCAATCGATAACTTTTAAGAACTTTTGATATGAATAGATGCTTCCTTTTATGAAATTTATGCAGTTTGTGATTATTAATACAATCATGTACGAATCGTCAAAGATAGATAGAATCGTCATAGGGCCGTAATAAAGGCGTGATAGGGGGAAGATAGTGGGGAAACAGAGGGGAAATAGAGGGGAAAACAGGGAGCAAAATAAAGTTTAAGCATAAAAACAAAAGTCCCGGGCCTTAACCAACAGTATCATCTCCTGTGCTTACTATCGTCCCGCCGCCAAGAACTTCTTCCCCGCAATAAAAAACTGCAAACTGCCCGGGGGTCACAGCTTTTTGCCTTTCCCGGAAAACCACTGTGGCGAAACCGTCCCCTGACGAACGCAGGACAGCAGGAACAAGAGGCGAGCGGTAGCGGATTTTTACCTTCACATCGAGCGGGAATAAGGGCGGCTTACCGCTGATATAATTGAGCCCTCCCGCAACGAGGCTCTCGCTGTATGTTTCTTCTTCGTTTCCCACAACAAGCACGTTGTTTTTTGCATCGATTTTTACCACGTACAGGGGCAGCTGCGAGGCCAATCCGAGCCCCTTGCGCTGCCCGACGGTATAGAAGGCAACCCCGCGGTGTTCGCCCAGCTTCTCACCGGAAGTTGAGAGAATATTCCCGGGAGTTAGCGCCTGTGGGTATTCCCTTTCCAAAAAACCCCGGTAATCATTGTCCGGAAGGAAGCAGATTTCCTGGCTCTCCGTCCTCTCTGCTGTCCGAAGCCCCCTGCTTTTTGCTATCGCGCGCACTTCTTCCTTCGTATAATTACCCAGAGGGAAAAGAATACCGGCAAGCTGCTCCTGGTTGAGCATGCAGAGCATATAACTCTGATCCTTTTTCCTGTCAACGCCCCGAAATAGTCTGTAAGTGTTTTCTTCGGGCTCATATTCGATACGTGCATAATGTCCTGTAGCCAGATAATTAATTCCCATGGCACGCGCTTTCTCAAGCAAAAGGGAAAATTTCAGGTGCCGATTACACACAATACAGGGGTTTGGCGTCTTCCCTTCCAGATATTCGCCTGCAAAATAAGAGACTACTCTCTCACAGAATTCATCCTGTGCGTTTAAAATATGAAGGGGCATATCCAGGTCATTTGCCACCATCCCGGCTTCTTCAACAGTATCAAAGGGACTGTATCCCGGATTTTTTTTGGCCGCGTTATCTTTTGCAAATGGGTCAGCCCATAAGCTCAAGGTAACCCCTACCGGCTCAAAACCGTTTTCCTTTAAAAGAAGGGCAACCACGGAGCTATCCAATCCCCCGCTCATCGCCACCATAATTTTTTCCCCGGGCTTTAACCCTGGCATTTTGAAATGATCCAAAATAATATCCCCCGTTGGAATAAGTATTTTGCTGAAACCAAATAAAGTACTTTTATGAAAAATAATTTTATATTCTTAATATGTTATCTTAACAAGCTCATTTTATATCTTAAATTGATGCAACAAACGGCAAAAATAAGTGAATATATACTATATATTCTATACATTTTCACAGTAATACAAACATTATCATACACATACACTTCACATACACTTATGGTAAACGTTTTAGAAAAAAGCCTATTGACTCCAAGATGCCCATTCAGGTGCTCCATGCCAGTGATAACAGGTAAAACAAAGTTAGGGTCTATACTACAAGCATGGAACTCGCTAAGCGCCGGAACTCACTGCTCCCTTATAACAAAGCCGTATTTTTGGACCAAGTCCAGTCCATACTGCAAGCATGGATCTCACTACTGTATGCTGCTAATCTCCGCCTCTCCGCGGCTGGCCGCGGCAACCCGGCCAGGAAGGTCCAGCGCATTGCGCATCGGCACCTCTACATCCAATAATACATCCTGCCCGTAGTTAAAGTGCTGTATTTTGCCCCCTGCAGTCTCCACTTCCCTGATGACGCCCCCCAGGTAATCGTATGGAATACGGATAGTCAACCTGGACTTGAGTTCCCTGGTGCAGATGCGGGCGGCACTCACCCCGGCCTCCGCACAGGAGCGATAAGCGCGAACCAGCCCGCCGATACCCAGCTTCACCCCGCCGAAGTAACGAGTTCCCACAACAATCACGTTGGTAATATCCGCCTTCTCCAGTACCCCCAGCATGGGCGGGCCTGCCGTGCCTGCCGGCTCCCCGTCATCATCACAGCGAGCCAAAAGGTTATCCCCAATTCCCAGCCGGTAAGCATAGGCATGATGCGTGGCATCCGGCAATTCTTCTTTAACAGAGTTAAGAAATGAGCGGGCCTCGCTTTCTTTGCTGCAAGACGTTAGAGAAGCATAAAACCTGCAGGCTCCTACAGCAATCTTTGTCCTGATGGGAGCTTCAATAGTTTTGTAACTGTAAAATAGTTTAGAATTAGGTTTGGCAGCAGATTTAGAATCAAAATCTGAAGCCGATCCTGAACCTGAACTTGAATCCGGACTGTACATGTTATTATTCCCTTTCTCCCCCCGAAAAAGATCTCCAGTAGCGCAATCTTTCTTTTATTTCTTTTTCACAGCCTTCATCGCTTGGGCGGTAAAATATTTTCTCTTCCATCCCCTCCGGCAGGTAGCGCTGCGGGACAAAGTGCCCGGGGAAGTCGTGGGGGTAAAGGTAGCCCTCCCCGTGGCCCAGTTTGGAAGCCCCCCTGTAGCCGGTCCCCCGAAGATGCGGGGGCACCCTCCTGTTCGGGGCGTTTTTCACCTCGGAGATTGCCTCGTTAAGGGCCATATAAGCAGCGTTGCTTTTAGAGGCGGAAGCCAGATAAGCCGTTGCCTGGGCCAGCGGTATGCGACCTTCCGGCATGCCTACCTGCTGCACGGCCTGGGCAGCAGCCACGGCCAGGGGCAGGGCATGCGGGTCAGCATTGCCGATATCTTCACTGGCGCTGATTATAAGGCGGCGGGCAATAAACAGGGGGTCTTCCCCGGCTTCCAGCATTCTCGCCAGCCAGTACAAGGCGGCATCAGGCGCAGAGCCACGGATGGATTTAATGAAGGCCGAGATAATATCATAGTGATAGTCCCCGCGGTCATATTTCAAGTTCCGCCGTTGCATTGTGCTTCTGACATGCTCCAGGGTAAGCGTGCGACCAGCCTTTTCAGGAATCTCCCCAAACTTTATATTTTGCTCATCCTTATCTTCATCACCTTCATCCTTCCCACTATCCTTGCCACTACTTTGATCCTTATTCTTATCCTTAACCTTATCCTTCTCCTTTAAGACATAGTTAACAGCGGAAAGCTCCAGGGTATTCAGGGCAATTCTCGCATCGCCTTCAGCCATCTGAACCAGATAATTGAGCGCATCCTCGGTAATATTCAGGTGATACTTTCCCAGGCCCCTTTCCCTGTCCCTCAGGGCCCTGAGCAGCAACCGCTTAACCGCTGCGGGGGGCAAGCTTTCAAAGGTAAAGAGCAACGAGCGGGATAAAAGCGGCGGGATGATTGAGAAAAAAGGATTTTCGGTAGTGGCGCCAATAAGATAGATCAGGCCTTCTTCCACAGCGGGGAGAAGCGCATCCTGCTGTGCCTTGTTGAAACGATGAATTTCATCAATAAAGAGAATGGTTTTCTTATCCCACCCGGCCTGATTTTCTTTTGCTTCCTCAATAACCGCGCGTACGTCTTTGACGCCGGCGGTAACGGCATTTAATCTGGCGTATCTTGCCCTGGTGTTTATGGCAATAATCCTGGCCAGCGCAGTTTTCCCGGTACCGGGGGGGCCATAAAAAATAAAGGAAGAAAATAAATCTCCCTCTACAGCCCTGCGCAAGGGCATATTTTCCCCCAGCAGGTGTTCCTGCCCCACAAATTCATCCAATGAACGCGGCGACATGCGCCGGGCCAGAGGCCCGTCCTTCTTCATTTTTTCTTCACGGGCATATGAGAAAATATCCAAAAGGAGCCTCCTTCAAATAATAGCCGTCATCTCCCGGGTATTATTTTTGCGACGTTTTGTCGGCAGTTTTAGTTTTTTCTGCCGCCTGCAGGTAAAGGGCGCGCTCCAGCCTGATCTTCTGCAGAGCACATCCCAACTTATAGTTCTTGTGCAGGTCTTTGGCCATGAAATAAGAACTGGCGGCACATCCTCTGCCGCAGAGGTAACGTGCCCAGCAATCCTGGCAGTCCTCTCTATCCCGGGCAGCCCCGGCAATGTTATCCCCAATTTCCCGTTTGAGAACCAAAGGCTCATCCATCAGGTTTCCCATATAAAATTCATCTATTCCCACAAACTGGTGGCAGGGATATAGCCCCCCGTCCGCAGCCACGGCAAGATACTCAACTCCGGCTCCGCAGCCGCTCAGGCGCTTGTACAGGCAGGGGCCCTCCTGTAAATCGAGCAGAAAATGGTAAAAGCGAAAAGGGTGCCCCTTTTCTTTTTGCTCCAGGAAGAGCTCGACAAGACGGTCATATTCGCGCTCCAGAACGGGCAGATCTTCTTCCCTCAGGGCGTAGTTTTCATTTTCGTCGCAGACAACGGGCTCCAGGGAGAAGGAGTCAAAACCCAGCTCCAGAAAGTGGCGGATCTCCTCGCAAAAGTTCAGGTTATGCCTGGTATAGGTGCCCCGGATAAAATCGTTCTGCCTTCTTCCCCTTGTCTGCAGGATTTTTTTAATATTTTTTGCCACAACCTCATACGACCCTTTACCATTTTTGAAACTGCGCATGTAATCGTGAACCTGCGGACGGCCGTCGAGGCTGAGGATAACATCAATACCTTCGCTGTTTAGAAAATCGATTATCTCATCATTGATAAGCACCGCGTTGGTGGTCAGTGTAAAACCGAAGATCTGGCCTATTGACTGCGATTTTTCCCTGGCATATTCTACGATTTTCCTGATTACAGGGAAATTTAAAAGGGGCTCTCCTCCGAAAAAATCTATTTCCCTGTAACGTCCGACCTCGTTCTCCAGAAGAAAATCCACCGCTTTTTTACCGACATCCCAGCTCATCTGCGGCAATTTGCAACCTTCTTCCTTGCGGGCAAAACAGTAACGGCAATAAAGGTTGCAGTTATGGGAAATGAAAAGGCAGAGCGCCTTTACACCGGAAGCTGGCAGCTTCTCTTTGTCTAACGGAGGAGGGGGTGAAAAAAGAAGTTTTTCTTCCTGCAGTTCTTCTATTTGACGAAAAGCTTCCTCTATCTCTTCCGCGGAATATTGATTTAATAATGTGTGTCGAATATCGCCTTTGCTTCTGCCTTTCAGCAGCAGGGTTATCAATTCCCAGGCGAGATCATCAACCTGATGCAAAGAACCGCTGTTTACATCATAAACAAGCTTTAATCCACCGTATTGAAATATATGTACATCTTCTTTTCTGATCCCTTCCGGTTCTCTATTAATCCTCTCCGGCAATAAAAGTCCCCCTCCGTTTAATAAGCTGCACAGCCTGGTGGGACACGGGTGGGACACGGGGACAGGTCCCTTGTCCCAGAGTGGGACACGGGGACAGGTCCCTTGTCCCACAATCAATTAGGGCTATTTTTAAAAAAAACTGTCCGAACGACCTGTATCCCTCCAGGCAATTTTTTTAAAAAAACTTTATTGGGTTCAAACCATTTCTACCTGTTCTGCAAGCGGCGACAGAGTTGATTTCCTACTGTACAGGAGGTTTTGCACGCCGATTGACACGAGGTCTGGCATTCCCGGCATCCCCTGTCCTCCAAGGATTGCAGGTTACCTTTAATAATTGTCTTAATATGTTTCATTTAGATCACATCCTTCCTTTAGCATTATTCTATACTCAACCTTTTTCAGCGTCAATGATGATCCTAATAATAATCCTAACCTGGCATAGCCAGTACCATAAAGATTGAATTTCAAAATAACCCTTCTAAACAGTGAATATATCGATGTTTATGCCATCGCTGAAAAAGTTTTGCCAAATGTACGCAAGAATTAAGGCCCTAATAATGGTTAATAGTTATAATAAAGAAGCTTCCCACCATCTTTGCTGCAAGATACAAGGCCTTTTCCCTTCATATATTCCAAATGTGCCAAAACCTCGGCAATGGCAAACCATTTCTGCATCGGCGGAGACTCGTTCCAGGAAGAGTACATGTCCCAGCTCATGCCGGAAGCTATAGAATAAGCGTTGTTCGGCCCTTCATTAAGAATTGAACAAATTTCCGTCTTAAGACAATCTTCCCTTTACTATTCTTCTCTAAAATGTAATTTTTGTCAAGCATGGCTGAAACGAGGTTTTTTCCCTACTTTAAAATTATCTTAGATCGTGAGGACCTTGGATATCAGCTCTACAGCGTGCTGGAAAATTACAAAAACAAAGCAAAATAAATAAAAAGCTAATCAATGCAAGTGTTAGCTTTCATTTATCTTATTTATGCTCCTTATTACCTCTGAGCAGGTCAATTGCAGGGCATTTGACACTGTTTCTCGGACACAGACTCAAAGTGGGACAAGGGACCTGTCCCCGTGTCCCGCCAAAGTGGGACAAGGGACCTGTCCCCGTGTCCCGCCCGTGTCCCGGGTAACATCTTCATCTATTTGCTCATAATCTAAATGAGAATATTTAAAGACTAGATAAAATGGATACGGCGGAAATGACGGATATGACGGATAAAAAATGCTTTAGGCTCAGCAGTTTGCCCCTGCGAAAACAGGGGATAGTTGCATCAATAAAAGCGGAGGGCTTTTTACGCGGCAGGCTTTTAGATCTGGGTTTTGTGCCCGGTACTGTTGTCGAGCCTATTCGCAGAAGCCCACTGGGCGATCCCACGGCATACCGTATCAGGGAAACGGTAATTGCACTGCGCTCGGAAGAAGGGGATAAAATTCTTGTTACATTAAATAAAAAGGGGGCTATGATGCCTTGAATTTCAGCAACCTGTTCGGGATTCCATCGGCTCCCCGGCGACATAGGGGACAGTTTTCCCGGCGAAATAGGGAACGGTTCTCCCTGCCGCACCTTTCTTCGAGTCTCCGCGCAAACAGAAAGAGTTTTCTCAGCCCAACTCTAAACAGCAAGGAGTACATAATAGCCCTTGCGGGCAACCCCAATACAGGAAAAAGTACGTTGTTTAACGCCCTTACAGGCCTCAGGCAACATACTGGCAATTGGCCGGGAAAAACTGTTGTCCAGTACAGGGGAAGCTGTAACCTGAAAGGCAAAAAGGTTACACTTGTCGACCTGCCCGGAATTTATTCCTTGCTTACTAATACGATTGAAGGGGAAATTGCCCGCGATTTTATTTGTTTTGCCCGGCCGGACGCTATTGTAATAGTAGTTGATTCGACCTGTTTGGAACGAAATTTAAATCTGGTCCTGCAAATTTTAGAGATCACACCGAAAGTCATCCTCTGTGCCAACCTGATGGATGAAGCAAAAAAGAAAAACCTGCATATTAAGATCAGTGAATTGGAAAAGAAACTGGGAATACCTGTTATCCCTACTGCGGCACGCAGCGGCAAGGGCTTAAATAAACTTAAATCCGCAATGGACGACTTAATATGCGGCAGGATAACCACCCAGCCCTACCGCCTGCATTATTCTGCCGAGATAGAAAAGGCAATTAGCGAGATGGAAATTGAGCTCGCACCAATTGTAACAAACGGATTAAGCCCAAGATGGGTGGCTTTGCAGCTTCTCACCGGGGATAGTACATTTATAAACGGAATCGAAAAATATTTAGCCGGCAAACAAATAGATGGGGGAGATTCCGAATGAGCGAAATGAGCGAATATGAAGAAACGTATCGAGAAATACCGCCGACCGGAGTAAAGATGCAGATATTGGAGGAAAGGCTGTTAAACAAAGCTGCCGAAAAAGCACGTAATATCCAGCAAAACTGGGGAGATAGGATACGAGATGAAATCACCACAGCCATATATCGCCACGCTGAAAAGATCAGCGGCGATGTTGTATCAGCGGGTAAAGAAAAGACCTCTAACCGGAATAAGATAATCGAAATCGATGACATTGTTACTTCCAGGGCGCTCGGTTTCCCGTTAATGCTTTTTTTACTTTGTTTTATCTTCTGGTTAACTATTTACGGCGCCAATTATCCTTCCGATCTGCTTTCAGGGCTATTTTCCCATCTGGAAAACCTTCTAAGCCGGTTTTTTTCCCTCCTGAACTCCCCGGAGTGGCTCCACGACCTGATAGTCCTCGGCATATTCCGCTCCCTAGTCTGGGTAGTATCAGTAATGCTCCCGCCTATGGCAATTTTCTTTCCCCTCTTTACTCTGCTGGAGGACTTAGGATACCTGCCCCGGGTGGCTTTTAACCTCGACAAATTGTTTAAATTAGCCGGGGCGCACGGAAAACAGGCTCTGACAATGGCTATGGGGTTCGGGTGTAATGCAGCCGGAATAATTTCTACCAGAATTATCGAATCTCCCAGGGAGCGCATGATCGCCATTTTAACCAATAACTATGTACCCTGCAACGGCAGGTTTCCCCTGCTTCTGGCGGTTTCATCCCTCTTAATGGGAGCGGGCATCGCTCTTTCCCCCGGCAGCCTCGGGTCTCTCTCTGCTGCAGGATTGGTTGTTTTGCTGGTAGTCTTCAGTATAATGGTGTCTCTATTTGTCTCCTGGACGTTATCAAAAACCCTGCTCAAGGGGGTACCATCATCTTTTACCCTTGAGCTTCCCCCCTACAGAAAGCCACAGGTGCTGCAGGTGCTGATCCGTTCAATTTTCGATCGCACTATATTTGTTCTTTTCAGGGCAATAATCGTCGCCGCCCCGGCAGGAGCGATTATCTGGATTGCCGCAAACGTTTCCATAGGAGGAGAAAGTATTCTTCATCATGTAGCTGCCTGGTTAAATCCTTTTGGAAGCGCAATCGGGCTTGACGGATATATTCTCCTGGCATTTATTCTGGGCTTACCGGCCAACGAAATAGTCATTCCAATCCTGATGATGAGCTATCTTTCCACAGGCACGATGCTGGAAATCAGCAGCCTGAATGCAGTGAAAGAGCTGCTCATCGAACAGGGTTGGACCTGGGTCACGGCTTTGAATATGATGCTCTTTTCGCTACTACATTTTCCTTGTGGAACAACGCTGTTGACTATTTTTAAAGAAACAGGCAGTTACAAATGGACCGCTGCCGCCGCTCTGATTACCACATTTACTGCGGTGTTAATCTGTTTCCTCGTTTACAGGTGTGCCATGTTAATGAACGTGCTTTAAAAAGAACATAAAATACCCAAATACCTGCAGGTACTATGGCGGGGACGAAAAAAGCTGCTGGAAGGACATACTCTTGCAACTATTGCTAGATAATATTTTGAAGGATAAGAAGGATTAAAGGAATGATTGCAAGAGCACCGAAATAATACTATAAAAAGCAGCATTACAGCCGCTTCAAACGAAGCAATAAAATAACCGATGAAGAAAGGACGAAACCCCATGACCTTCTGGCAAACTTTTATTACCACTTTTTCTCTTATTTTTTTAGCTGAGCTGGGCGATAAAACGCAACTTTCGGTCCTACTCCTTGCAGCGCAAGACCGACCCATCTGGGGGATTTTTCTCGGTTCTGCCGTTGCCCTTATACTCACTTCCCTTCTGGGAGTGTTTCTCGGAGCAGCCCTCTCCCGTTACCTGCCGCCTCATTACATACAAAAAGGAGCCGGTGCAGCCTTCATAGTAATCGGCTTCCTGCTCCTTGCGGGAAAGATGTAATTTAGATGTGATTTAGAAGTAATTTAAAGAGAAACCTTGCCTCAGGATTATGAATTAATCCCGAGGATCCCGCCAAGCGATCCGAAAACAAACCCCAGAAACAGCTTGGTAAGGATGTTTATACCCGGCTCAAAACTCACATTGAAAAGGAAACAAAAAAGCATGAGCGTGAGGACATAGAACAGCCCTGTCAGGCCACCTCGCAGCCACCCTTTTTCTTCTGTTCGCTTCCCAACATAAACAGATCCCCAGAAAATGCTCAACAGCGTTCCGCCGAATATCAGGTAGGGAACATAAGCCTCTGAAAGGGGAGAAAAGTATAACAGCAATGTGTTCAGCGCCAGAAAAATAAAAGAAAGCAGCAGGGCAATTAGCAGTCCCTTCACAATCAGTATTGTTGCGTTGTCCTGGGAAGATAACGCCAGCCCGACCTGACCTGAGGAGCGTCCTGTACTGTTATTCATGACCGCACCTCCACAAGGGATTAATTAAGGAAAAGTACTGCAAATCTATTGCAGTTCCCTACTGCTTATATATGTCTTTTATTAAATTAATATACTTGCTATTAATCTTCTAATCTTCCAAAATACGGTCTATGCCGGCTCGTGCCATCTTAATATTGACGTTATCGGCTACACGCAGGATAACCGTATCTTCAGTCAGCTCCTTAATCATCCCGTAAATTCCGCCGATGGAGACTACGCGATCCCCTTTTTGCAGGCTGGAAAGCATTTCCTTCCTTTTCTTCTGCTGTTGCTGTTGAGGCCTGACCAACATAAAGTAAAAAATTACAAACAGCAGTATAATTGGTAAAAAACCAGCCAGTGCTTCTGTCGTCATTACTTATCACTCCTCGTCATTCTTAAGATGTTTTTTGACCAGGGTTGTATCCTGCCCAAAATTCCTCGTAAAATTGTTTGAAATTGTTCTCCTTAATGGCACGTCGCATCCCGCTCATGAGCCCTGTTAAATAGTGCAGGTTGTGATAGGTTGTTAAACGCACCCCCAGTATCTCATTTGCCTTCAACAGATGCCTGATATATGCCCTGCTGTAATTCCGACAGGCATAACAGGAGCAACCCGGATCGATTGGACGCATATCCTGTGCATATTCTGCATTGCGCAGGGTTAAATAACCTCCCGGGACCATAACCCTCCCGTTGCGAGCAATGCGCGTCGGTAAAACGCAATCAAAAAGATCAATCCCCCTGCTGACACCTTCTACCAGCGCATCCGCTGACCCCACACCCATAAGGTAGCGGGGCTTTTCCGGTGGAAGAAGGTGGACAGTTTTGTCCAGCAGGCGGTACATGGTTTCCTTTGGCTCGCCAACGCTTAACCCGCCCAGTGCGTATCCGGAAAAATCCATATCCACAAGCTCCCTACAACACTGCACCCGTAAATCTTCATAAGTACCTCCCTGTACAATGCCGAAGAGCGCCTGTTCCTTCGGCCCTTGCCGGTAGCGATAATGATAATCCTTGCTGCGCTGTGCCCAGCGAACAGTCCTCTTCATCGCTTCGAGCGCTTCTTCATAGCTTGCCGGATAAGGTACCACATGATCAAGCGGCATCATGATATCGGATCCCAGGATATTCTGCACCTCGATTGCCTTTTCAGGAGAAAAAAAATGAGTCGAGCCGTCAATATGCGAGCGAAATGTGACCCCCTCTTCTTTAACTTTTCTTAAGGGGCTGAGGCTAAACACTTGGAACCCGCCGCTATCCGTCAAGATGGGACGGCCCCAGTGCATAAAACTGTGCAGACCGCCCGCCTGCTCTATAATTTTTGTCCCCGGGCGGAGATAAAGGTGATAGGTATTGCTCAGGATAATTTTTGCACCTATTTCATGCAGCTCTTCCGGGGTCATCGCTTTTACGGTACCCTGGGTCCCCACCGGCATAAAGGCGGGAGTCTCAATAATACCCCTAGATGTCTGAAGTTCCCCTGCACGTGCACGTCCACATATGTTTGTGATCTTCAATGATATGGGCATAACTTTTCATTACCTACGCTTTAATGTAAACTATTTTAAAGCAGTTGTCAAATTCATCCTTTTTCCCAACTCTTTCCGATTAGGGAGTATAACTTAAATAACCAGCATGCAATCCCCAAAACTGTAAAAACGGTATTCAAGTTTGATAGCCTCTCTATAGGCCCTTAAAGTATTTCTCCTGCCGGCAAAGGCGCAGACTAACATGAGTAGAGTTGAACGCGGCAGGTGAAAATTTGTAACCAGTGCATCCACTATTTTGAACCTGTAACCCGGGTAGATAAAGATATCCGTCTCCCCCCGCTCTTCCCTGACCCTCCCGTTTTCATCCCCCAGAGTTTCCAAAACCCTGCAGCAGGTAGTGCCTACGGCAATTACCCTTTTACCCCTCTCCTTAGCAGCGTTAATTTTTCGTGCTGCAGCGGAGGAAAGCTCGTAGTACTCGCGGTGCATAACATGATCCTGCACGTATTCTTCTTTCACGGGACGAAATGTACCCGTACCAATATGCAAGGTGAGGTAAACCCAGTCAACACCCTTCATGCTTAGCTTTTCAAACACCGAGGGAGTAAAATGTAGCCCGGCCGTGGGTGCAGCTGCAGAGCCTTCTGTCCTGGCATATACTGTCTGATAGCGCTCACCGTCAAGAAGCTTTTTCCTAATATAAGGGGGCAGGGGCACCTCCCCAAGTTGATTGAGAAAACTGCTTAACAAGGGCTCCGATGTTTTGAAAAGGACAACCCTCCCCCCGGAATCCGTCCTTTCAAGCACCTCACACTCCAGCAGCCCGTCCCCAAAAACCAGCACCGTCCCCGGTCTGACCCTTTTCCCAGGCGAGGACAGGGCCTCCCATTTTGCGCCCTCCAGCCGGCGTAAAAGCAATAGCTCGGTTTTTCCCCCGGTATCTTTTCTCCTTCCCCGGAGACGAGCGGGAAACACTCTTGTATCGTTTAAAACAAGCAGGTCCCCTTTATCTAGATAAAGGGGCAGCATGCCAAATGAATTGTGGCTTATTTCCCCGCGGGTGCGCTCCAATACAAGCAGCCTGGAGCTGTCCCGTTTTTCCAGTGGTTCCTGGGCTATTAGCTCCGGGGGTAAACTGTAATCGAAATCATCGGTTCTAAGTTTGGAACAAACCTTTTCCTGCACTTTTCCTCCGTGAAACCCGCCTGCTTTTATTACCTTAATAGCAGGTGGTTATTTGTGCTCCCGGGTAATAAAAGGAAAGAATATCCCGGTAAGAATGGCCTGCCCTGGAGCGATTATAAGCCCCGTTCTGGCTCAAACCGACAGCGTGTCCCCAGCCCTGTCCGGAGAAAATGTATCCCAGACAAGGAACCTCGCCTTTTACCCCGTCTCCCAGAACAGAAAACTCCTCGCCGGTTAGCATTTTGTTTATAGTATACCCACTGGCAACCCATTTTCCTTCCAATTCAGGAAAGCATTCTTTTTTTTCAATATTGTTAACTGCAGAGGCAATCCACACGCGTGGCTCAGACTCCGCCCTAACATTGTAGAGCTGGCTTCTCAGTCCAAGCGCAGAGCGGGCATCTAATTTGCGCAGAGATACGTCCCTGTGTGTGCCCTCAACCCGCAGTTCCTCAACCCTTCCGCTTTCATAAGTTGAAGCAACGTAGATCCGCTTAACATCCCCCGGGTTGCCGTACCCGCCTGCAGCCAGTATAGATCCCAGAGATTTTAAAGGTATGCTGGCTTCCCACGTACTGTAACGGTGGGCAATATAATTGTTGAGGCCAAGTGGATTGTCAGGGTCATCATAGGGATCATGAACGCTCTTGTAATATGGCAAAGCGCTTGACCAAACGTTCTGGGGCAGTTCGGTATATCCGCCATTTGAAGCGCAGTAATGCGGCTCAATCACGCTGCCGTTGTACGTTAATACCTCTCCGCAGGTCTGGTTTACGGCGCTGTCCGTATTGTCTGTTTCTTTGCTCTTTCCTCCATAATATTGGCAATGTTGAGCATCACAGAGATGATAACCGTCGTGCCGCTGCAGCCCCTGGTTATAAAGGGCAAAACTTCTAGCCGCAACAGCCTGCGATTTCAGGGCCTCCATCCCGCCGTAATTACCCCAGGAAGAGGGCATTTCCTCCGGAACGACAGCACGCAGGTACGATTCTAGATCAAGAACATTTATCGCTTTTACTTCTCCCCCTGATGCAGATATTTCCAGTGCTCCGCGATACTCACTGCCATATACGGCGTTATGAATGCAGAAAGACTCTTCGGAGGGCTGAGAAGAAATAGGTGCAAGGTATAAAGGGCCCTTAAAAACCCCGCAACTGTCGCCCGCGCGATCTAAGATTTTTATACCGCCCTGTGAAAAAACCAGTTTATACCTTCCAGGGGATAATTGAAGAGAAGCCCCGGTGTTCAAGTTCATTATTTCATAACCGCCGTCAAAAGACAGCTCGAGGGCTTTACCTGACAGGGTAATGCCAATCCTCATCTCCGGAGGCTCTGCAGAATAAGCCGTTGCCCGGCAAAACATCAAAACAATAAAGATAAAAAACAGCATATAGATAATATTTCTCATACTACAAAAACGCCAGCGGATAATAAACACAACTCTTCCCTCCCCATACACTTCCTCGGCTTTAAGCTTTTCCTTCTACTCTTTCTTTTATATTTTGCACAATTTTACCTCCTAATCAGATTAAAAAGGAGCGTCAAAAGAATGCTGATAATAATCATCGTCGTGATAGGAAAATAGATCGTCAGGTTTTCCCTTTTAATGAGAATGTCTCCCGGCAAACGGCCCAAACCAAACCGGCCTAAAAATAAAAACACAAGCCCTACCGCAGCGATAATACCACCGGCTATTAACAAAAACCTGCCGATATTTTCTGGTAAAAACATCAATATCACCTCGACTTTGAAGAGCCATAGCGTTCTTTTTCGCTATAAATACAGCCACAGTAACCTTGTTTATAGAGGCCTTTTTCAGTAGCCAGACGCATACTGGTGCGAAAACCCGGGCGCAGATCTTCGTAGGCAAACTTCAATCCGTGTTCCGCGGCAATCCTCTCCCCCATTTCACGTAACAGCTCGTGCTTCTGATAAGGACTGATAAGCAAAGTTGTTGTGATTCCATCTAAGCCTTTTTCTTTAGCCTTGCGAGCCGTTTCTTCCAGACGCATCCGGTAGCACAGCTCACACCGCTGTTCTTCATGGTGCACTACCGTGCGCAGGTAATCATCCAGCAAATAGCGATTATCGATGATAATATCCTTTCCTTCCTGCTCTGCCAGCAAGCGCAGTGTTTCCTTCCTTTTCTTAAACTCACGGAAGGGATGAATATTGGGGTTATAAAAAAAACCGTAAACACGATGGCCTTTTTCCTCAAAAGCCTGCCAGCTGTAAAGGCTACAGGGCGCACAACAGATATGCAGCAGCAAATTCATTTCGGTTCACCTACTCAGTAAATATCCTTTCCCGGCCCGGATTTTTTATTAACTGGGGTATACCGGTTATATTTTAAAACCGGCTACTTATCTCAGGCTGATCCATTTTCTACTTTAAGTGTTCGTACACTTTCTGGGTAACGACCCTCCCTCTTGGAGTACGCTTTAAGAAACCGATTTTCATCAAGTACGGCTCGTAAACCTCTTCAATTGTTGAAGCTTCTTCATTTATAGCGGCGGCTATAGTATCCAATCCTACCGGTCCCCCGTCAAATTTATTAATAATTGTATTCAGCAAAAGATAATCGGTAGCATCAAGACCTATCCTATCAACATCAAGCATATTTAAAGCTTCAACTGCTACTTCTGCTGTAATGGAACCTTCCGCCCTTACCTGTGAATAATCCCTGACCCTTCTCAGGAGCCGGTTGGCAATACGGGGTGTACCCCTGGAGGCTAAAGCGATTATCATCGCTCCCTGCCTATCCATCTCCACGCCGAATAACCCCGCCGAACGGGAAAGAATGGAACAAAGGGCTTCTGGGGAATAAAATTCAACACGCTCGACGATACCGAAACGATCCCTCAAGGGAGAGGAAATGAGCCCCGCCCGCGTTGTAGCCCCGATCAAGGTAAAGGGAGAAAGATCAAGTCTCAGGGAACGCGCGCTCGGGCCTTTGCCGATGATTATATCGAGAGCATAATCCTCCATCGCCGGGTAGAGGATTTCCTCCACGCTGCGGTGCAAACGATGAATTTCATCTATAAAGAGAATATCATGACTGGAAAGATTGGTTAAAAGGGCAGCCAGGTCACCGGCTCTTTCAATGGCAGGGCCAGAGGTCACCCTTAAATTAACACCCATCTCCCTCGAAATAATAAAAGCCAGCGTTGTTTTGCCCAACCCGGGCGGGCCGTGCAGGAGCACATGATCCAGCGTTTCACCTCTTTCCCGCGCAGCCCTGATATAAATGCTTAGTTTTTCTTTCAAACTATCCTGCCCGATAAATTCCTCAAGTGTCAAAGGTCGTAAATTATTCTCGTGTAAAGCGTCTTCCCCTTTTAAGCGGGAAGAAACGATCCTGTCCTTCATCAGCTTTTCCTCCTCCACCCAACCTGGGGAACAAACCCTGTGAACGGCTTGTCATCAAAGCTCTTCCCCTTCTGCCAGATCTTTTCCCCGTTAGCGTTGTCCAAGATAGGCCAGGGCTTTTTTAAAAAGAGCCTCTACACCTTCAGCCTCTTCAGCTATCAGGGCTTTTTTCGCCCTCTCTACCTCCCCGGGTGAATAGCCCAGTGAAATTAGCGCCTGTTGTACATCACGCCAAACGTTGGGGTTTATCTCTTCCCCGGCGGATACTGCATCAGCTTTTCCATAACCATCGAGTTTTTCTTTTAATTCATAAACGAGACGTTTTGCCGTTTTATTGCCTATCCCCGGGACGCCTGTCAGCGTAAGCATATCTTCTGTAGTGATGGCAGCGGAGAACTGCTGCGGTGAAAGGTGGCCCAGTATAGAAAGTGCAACCTTGGGGCCGATCCCTGTTACCCCGAGGAGCATTTTAAAGAAATCCCTTTCTTCAAAGCTGCGAAAACCGTACAATAATAACCCGTCATCTCTTACCTGTAAATACGTATATATTGTGACTTTACTGCCGGGAAGGGGCATCTCGAAATAAAAAGATGCCGGTATTAAAATATAAAACCCGAATCCCATTGTCTCTACAATAATATATTCGGGAAAACATTCTCTAAGCGTTCCCTGAAGGTAAGAAAGCACTTATGCAACCACCGCCCTAGTACTATTTTGCATAGAATATCCAGCTAATATATCACGCCTAAAAGCAGGCCCGCGTCTGAACCTTCCGCATTAGAATTATGCCGGTGCATTTTAGACTCATTTTCCCCAGAAAAAAGATTGTTATATTTTAGTACCCAACTTATCCTCAATCAATTACTCGATTTATCCTCAATCAATCTCTGCCACCTCGATGATTGCAGGTGGCAGAGAGCTATGGCAAGAGCATCTGCAGCATCATCAGGCCTGGGAACTTCTGAAAGCCTGAGCAGCAGGCATACCGCCTGCTGTACTTGTTTTTTATCGGCTCGTCCATAACCGGTTGCTGCCTGCTTTACCTGTAGCGGGGTGTATTCAAAAATGTCAATTTTTTTTTCAGCCGCCGCGATCATTATTGCCCCCCGGGCTTCTCCAACCTGCAGGGCAGTTTTACTGTTTTTACAAAAAAAAAGTTTTTCCATGGCAAGCTCGTCGGGCGTGAATTTCTCAATTAAAAGCTTTATGCTATGATAAATGTCCAAAAGCCGCCTGGGTAATTCCGAACCAGCAGGGGTCCCGATATAACCATAATCCAACTCCCTGTACTTATCCCCGTTTTTTTCTACTATTCCATAGCCGACTGTAGCCAATCCCGGGTCGATGCCGATTACACGCATAAAACAAGTAGCCCCCTGTATTTTTACTGAGCAGTGTCCTATAAAATATAATAATTTGTTTTCCATATTCTACAAAGGGCCAGGTATTACCTGCCATGGTCTTAAAAAAGCTTTTTAGGAAGTATAATCTTCCAGTAATTTCATTTTTCCCTCTTCGCCATAAAAAGGTATTCCCCGTTTCAACTCATCATAATAGACATTTTTTACGATGTAGGGTAAAACTTCTTTTAAGATTTTATTGCCGGAAGGATCTTCAGCATATACAGCAATTTTTCCATTATAGACCCCGAGATACAATAACTCACCCTGCATTATGGATCCCGTGTTATCTTCTGTTTCAAGCTGGCCGGGATCGCTTTTCTCCTCCTCAAAAATTAATTCACCGCCTTCATAATTCTCACGCGCTATGAAGGGCAGGCTATCTTCAACATCGCCGTCAGGGCAGTCGCCACAGGAGCTGCCGCCAAATCTGTAAAAATGTAAAAGAAGCGCCGTTAAAAAAAGAGAGACCACCAATAAACAGGTCCCATAACGGAAAAAGCCTGAAAATTTCCTTCGCACATGCGTCCCTCCCGGAGATGAGTTACTTTATTATTTCCGGAAAGGTAAAAAACAATCCACAATTCTTAGAGTGATTGCATTATCTCATCGGGTATATCAAAATTTGCATAAACATTTTGAACATCATCGTGTTCTTCCAGGGCTTCCAGGAGGCTGAGAACCCGGGCAGCTTCTTCCGGATCCTCTACACGGACTAAATTCGAGGGCACCATGGTTACTTCAGCTGTCGATAGCTGGATGTTTTCCTTCTTAAAGGTCTCTTTTACCCTTTCAAAATCTTCGGTAGAAGTAATGATTACATAGCTATTTTCTTCTGCCTGAAAATCCTCCGCCCCGCCTTCGAGCGCAAGCATCATTAAGTCATCTTCCGAAGGTAGCCCCTCATCATGATCAATTGTCAGATATCCTTTACGGTTAAAGATCCAGGCAACACAACCTGATTCACCCATGTTCCCTCCGCGTCGCGAGAAAATATGCCTAATCTCAGCAGCAGTCCGGTTGCGATTATCGGTCATTATCTCCAGCAGTACAGCAACCCCGGCCGGACCGTATCCCTCGTAAACCACCTGCTCCAGGTTTATACTTTCTCCTTCTCCTGAACCCTTTTGAATAGCCCGATTAATATTGTCCCCGGGCATATTTACGTCCTTGGCCTTCTGAACCGCCAGGCGCAAACGAAAGTTGGCAGCCAGATCCGGGCCGCCCTCCCTGGCAGCAACCATGATCTCCCTGGCAATTTTAGTAAATATTTTACCTTTCTGAGCATCTGCCCTCGCTTTGCGGTGTTTCGTATTGGCCCATTTTGAATGGCCTGCCATAAATTACACCCCCTATTTCCATCAAACTGATATCGGCAAATCACTGGAATTTGCATCAAAACCTATTCCTGTATTTTATCCGCCAATTTGAGACATAGTACGCTTGCTCTGATATTGTCTAACCCGGTCAGCAGGATTTACAGCAGTTTTCTGCGGATCAGGCTTTTTCTTTAATGCTTCATAAAATCCCTCTTTTATTTTTTCCTTGCTGGAAAGCGAATCGCTCAGGTCGATCTCATCACTTGAAAAAAGACAGGGTTTTATCTTACCGTCGGGGGTAATCCTTAACCGGTTGCAGCTATGACAGAAATGACGGCTTAAGGGCGAGATCAATCCCACCTTGCCCCGTGCTCCCTTTAAACGAAAATATTGCGCGGGGCCGCCTCCATGTTCCCCGGGAACGTTCTCTAAAGGGGCAATCTTTTCGGCAATTTTTACAACGCTTTGCAGCGGTAAGAAATAATTAGACCATTTTTTCGGCCCCTGAGTGGGCATGTACTCGATAAAGCGAACATCCAGCTCTTTATTAATTGTCAAGGTAAGAAAGTTTTCGATTTCATGATCATTGATGCCCTTCAGTAAAACCATATTAATTTTTAGGGGAATCAGCCCGGCTTTCAGGGAATTCTCAATACCCTGAAGGGTACTTTGAAGCTTTCCGCCGTTGGTGATATTTTTGAAATTAGCCTCATCCAGGGAGTCCAGACTGATATTGACCCTTCCCAACCCCGCCGCAGCCAGTTTAAAAGCCATCTTTTCCAGCAAAATCCCATTGGTAGTAAGGGATAGATCGTTCAAACCGGGGATAGCAGAGAGAGCCTTGACAATATCAATAATATCAAACCTTATCAACGGTTCTCCCCCTGTAAGGCGTATTCTCGTTATCCCCAACCCGACAGCTACTTCTGCGATACTTTTTATTTCTTCAACACCGAGAAGCGCTTTTCCTCCCTTTTTTCCACATTCCAACGGGTTGGAGCGGCAATAAAAACAGCTTAAATTGCATTGTTCGGTCACCGAAAGTCTGAGGTAGTTTACATCTCTTCCGTATGGGTCAACAAATTTTTCCGGCATCAAAATCCCCCCTGCGATAGATGCATTTACAAAACAATATTATTTTCCATATCCAAATGGTGCATGTTTTGATAAATAATCATCTTTAAGATTGAAATAATCATCTTTCGTATTGATATTATTAAAAGAAAAAAGGTGAGGGTCAAATATTTTTACTGTTTCTTCGCTTATTTCTTTTATACAAAGACTGCGGTAAAGATCG
This sequence comes from Bacillota bacterium, assembly GCA_012837615.1. Classification (GTDB taxonomy): domain Bacteria; phylum Bacillota; class Dethiobacteria; order DTU022; family UBA8154; genus DUQX01. The sequence continues at coordinate 28,348 of DUQX01000057.1, forward strand.
GAAATTTTTAATCTCTTTTCTTTGAGCCGTTTTAAAATCAAATTTAGGGTTGTCTTATTATAAAAGGCAAAAAGCGGCTGGAAATGCTCGCCGTGTCGCGGAACGACAACATCATATTTAGTCGCGTACTTTGACATGTAACTAATCAGCGAAAGTGAAAATAAAGGCATATCGCAAGCGATTACAAAGGAAGCGGGATAAGAAGAAACAGTTAAACCTGCATGGATGCCTCTTAATGCATTTTTTTCTACTCCTGTAAACAAATCCTTCGTTAACTTTGCCGGAAGGTACGCCAGTTCTTCTACACGATCTGTTACGACGATTGTTTCAGCAAAAAGACTGTTTACTTTGTTAAAAACTAGATCAATGAGGTTGTTTCCTTCCAACCTTAAGAAGGCCTTGTTTGTTCCCATGCGTTTGCTGTCCCCGCCGGCAAGAACTACCGCGGAAAAGGGCAATTTAGTCACGATACTTAATATTCTCCTTTAGAAATACAGTAGCAGCGGCAATTAATCCCGGAACCCGTGTTAATCTAAATCCGATTACTGAAAATATTGATATATAAACCAAGATATATAGCTTGCGCCCTAATAATAATCAGCGCCACTTAGCCCCCATAGCGCGGCCTCCGGCGCTCGGTAAGGCGGACAAGCAAAATCCCGATTTCAAAAAGCAGCAGCAGTGGCCCCATCATTAACAGCATTGAAAACAAATCAGGGGGAGTAATTACCGATGATATAATCGCTATAATTAGTAAAGCATATTTTCTGTTCGCCCTTAAAAAGGCCGAAGAAATAATTGAAAGACGGCCCAGGAACCAGAATATAAGGGGCACCTGAAAAACCAAACCAAATCCAAGCAAAAAGGATACTACAAAGGATATATAGTTACTGATAGTAAACAGGGGCAAAAGTCCCTCTGTAGAAAAACCTAAAAAGAAATATAAAGCATAAGGAAACACAACATAGTACGCAAATAATAAACCCGTATAAAAAAGTATGACCATAAAAAAGAGCAGAAGGATAGCCGCTTTTTTTTCTTTTTTCCGAAGGGCAGGCATAACAAAAGCAAAGATCTGGTGAAGAGTAAAAGGCAATGTCAGTAAAGCCCCGACAAAAAAGGAGAGACGTATCTGCGACATAAAAGCTTCTGCCGGAGTAGTATAGATGAGATCCAGATTTTCTGCCTTGTTTGTCAGGAAAAAAATAATATCCTCTACATAAGCAAAGCAGATTACCGTAGCGATTAAAATAATGACAGCGATAATGATAATCCTTTTACGCAGTTCATCCAAATGCTCGTAAAAGGTCATCTCCATCTCTACTTCTTTTTTCGCCATACTTTTCCCCCTCATGAAAAGTAAAAAACAACGGCCTGTCCAATGGTAAATTTACTCTTTTTCTTTAGCTTCATCGAGGTCTTTATTTTTGTCTTTTCCGCTCAATGCATCTTTATAATTTTTTATAGATTGTCCAAGCGCTCTGCTCAATCCAGGTAATTTACCGGGACCAAAGATAATTAATATTATACCAATAATTAACAACGCTTCCAACCAACCGATTTTACCAAATAACATAAAAAGCGCTCCCCCCTTGGTATATCGCAAATAATGATAATTTTACTATGCCTGCTGTTCTTCAACATTCTCCGAACTATTGCTCGCGATATTGAGCATGTTTTTTCCTTTTTCCTGATCTATATTTTCTTTTCCTTTATCTTTCTCTTTTTTCTGTTCGTCATCATCCAGGCTAATGTTTTTCTGTACTTCTTTCGTAGCCTCTCTGAATTCCCGTAATCCCTTACCGATAGCACGCCCTATCTCAGGTAATTTACGCGGGCCAAAAATAATCAGGGCAATAGCTAGAATCACTACCAGTTCCTGTATTCCAATTTTACCAAACATTTTTGACCATCCTTTCAAAAATAATTTAATTCAATATTTATTTTTCCTTTTTACCTTTTAATTATCTCCTTTTATGATTGTTAAGTCAACCGTATATACTGTTATAATTAAATATAAAATAACAAAGGCTCTTTTGTTGCACGTTTCAAATTGCTACAAAAGAGCCTTTAATTATAATCCGGCAGGGACCTACTCTCCCGGGGACTTTCGTCCCAAGTACCATCGGCGCTGGAGGGCTTAACTTCCGTGTTCGGGATGGTTACGGGTGTTTCCCCTCCGCTATTCCCACCGGAAAATCAAAAACATATTTATTTAACTAATTTATATTATTGCTCCCTCAAAACTATACAGCGGATAATTATTAGTAGATTAAGTCCTCGATCTATTAGTACCGGTCGGCTAAAGATGTCACCACCATTACACCTCCGGCCTATCAACCAGGTCATCTTCCTGGGATCTTACTTCCTCAATGGAATGGGAGACCTAATCTTGAAGTAGGCTTCGCACTTAGATGCTTTCAGCGCTTATCCTTTCCGAACATAGCTACTCAGCAGTGCCCTTGGCAGAACAACTGATACACCAGAGGTTCGTTTACCCCGGTCCTCTCGTACTAGGGGCAACTCTTCTCAAGTCTCCTGCGCCCGCGACAGATAGGGACCGAACTGTCTCACGACGTTCTGAACCCAGCTCACGTACCGCTTTAATGGGCGAACAGCCCAACCCTTGGGACCTGCTACG
>DUQX01000058.1 GCA_012837615.1 Bacillota bacterium
AAAAGCATTGCAAATGGTATGAGGAAGAGATTAAAAAGGCCGGGGGGATTGATCTGCAACTTTTGGGATTGGGCGGTGACGGGCACTGGGCGTTTAATGAACCCGGATCGTCGCTGGCCTCGAGAACACGAATACGGGCCCTGACTAAGCAAACCCTGGATGATAACTACGAATCCTTCTATAAAAAAGCAGGCATAGAGCGCGAGCAAATGCCGCATTTTGCTATTACGATGGGAATTGGAACTATTCTTGAAGCGAAAAATATTTTGATGATTGTCAGCGGGACAAAGAAAGCAGATGTGGTTGCAAAATGCTTGGAAGGTCCGGTTACCTCCCAAATTACCGCTTCTGCCATACAACTGCACAGCGGAGGCATTACTGTCGTGCTTGACAGGGATGCTGCGTCAAAACTCAAAAATATTGATTATTACATGCATGTGGAAAAGCTAAAAAAGAACCTGGGATTATAATATAGGGCCCTCCGTTAAATCACCGAACAAGGTACGCATATAATTATGCCTGGCATATAAGATTCTGGGCTTTGACATCAACTTCATTGAAGCCATTAATTTTTCATATTCGTTTTTTCATATTCATTAATATCGACAATGGCAAATTTACCTCAAGCCCGGCCCATGTTTGATACGCCAAGGATCGTTTTGATTTGTTCGCGGATTTCCTTTTGCTCGCATACCGTGCGGTGCAGTACCGGCTTTTTATCCAGGTCCCTCAGGCCGAAATGAAGGGGAACAGGGTTGATTTTGCTCAGCCCTTCTAAAATTTCAAACTCCCCTTTACCCTGGATAAAGGCGCTTCCCTTGATGGCCTCCAGCACGCTGCCGCTAAATTTATACGGGCTGGCCGTAGCGTCAATCACCGTTTTGGTGCTATCCCCGGTGCGCTGCAGGTATTTGCGGTACACTTTATAGCCGACAGCAGTGTGGGTATCGGGGATATAACCCGCCGCGTGGTAGATCTCCTTTATGGCGGAGAGGGTCTCTTCTTCGGAGGCATAGTCACAGGCCATAATTTCGTCCATGGCTTCCTTCGTTGCGGGATCAACCTCAAAGCGTCCCGTCTCCTTCAAATCCGCCATCCAGCGGTTTATTTTTTCCGCATCGTGCCCGGTTATTTCAAAGAGAAACCTTTCCAGGTTGCTGGAGATAAGAATATCCATGGATGGGCTGCGGGTCTGCTTGAACTCCCTGTTACGGTCATAGATGCCGGAACGGAAAAAATCCGTAAGGACCTTGTTTTCGTTGGAGGCGCAGATCAGTTTATTAATCGGCAGGCCCATCCTTTGCGCATACCAGGCGGCCAGGATATTGCCAAAATTGCCGGTTGGTACCGTAAAATTGATCTTCTCGCCGGGGGCGATCTCCTCCTGTTCGAGGAGATCGAGATAAGCCCGGAAATAATAGACAATCTGCGGCAGGAGGCGGCCCCAGTTGATGGAGTTGGCCGATGAGAGCTCGTAACCGTTTGCAGCGAGGATTTGATTAAAATTCTCATCGGCAAAGATATCTTTTATCGCGCTCTGACAGTCGTCAAAGTTCCCCCTGACGGCAATCGCGCTGGTGTTGGAGCCATCGGTTGTCGTCATCTGCAGCTCCTGGATTTTGCTGACGCCGTTGTAGGGATAAAATACAATGATTTTCGTGCCGGGGACATTCTTAAACCCCTCCAGCGCCGCTTTCCCCGTATCCCCGGAAGTGGCCACAAGGATGACCATTTCCCGCTTAACTCCCATTTTTCCTACGGCGAGTGATAGAAAATGAGGCATGATCTGCAGGGCGATATCCTTAAAGGCGGCTGTAGGACCGTGCCAAAGCTCCAGGAAAAAAGTCTGTTCGTTTAACCGGTAGAGCGGAGCCACCTGCGGATGATCAAAATTATCATCTCTGTAAGCCCGGGCGATGCATCCTTTGATTTCCTCTTCCGTAAAATCGTTTAAAAATAAGGAAATAATCCTTTCAGCGGTTCCCTGGTAGGAGCTTCCCCGCATGGCTAAGATCTCTTCTGTGGAGAGGGCCGGTGTCTCTGCGGGCACGAACAGACCTCCTGCCGGAACCATCCCCAGTTTGATGGCTTCTGAAGCCGGCACTTTTCTGAAATTTCCCCTGGTACTGATATACATCCCCCTTACCGCCTCCATTATGTTTAAATTTATTTTTGTCATTAACAAAGACAACAAAGGCAAAAAACTGTTAATAAATAGGTTTTAATGTATTTCCATTTAACATTTTAACACGTTTAGTTTAACAATTTAATCCTTAACAATTTAACCCTGCCAGATATCCGGTAGAAAAGGCAATTTGCAGGTTAAAACCGCCGGTGTAGGCATTTACGTCGATAATCTCCCCGGCAAAAAAAAGCCCTTTAATAATTCTGGATTGCATAGTGCGGGGATTAATTTCGGCGGTTGACACTCCCCCTGCGGTAACGATCGCTTCTTCCAAAGGCCTGAAGCCTTTTATTTTTAGAGTAAGATTTTTGAGAAGTACGGATAAGCTTTTTCTTTCAGCTTTGGAGATCTGATTTACAGTTTTCTCCGGAGGAATCTTCGACAGTTTAACAATGACTGGAATTAATTTTTTGGGCAGCAGGTCATTTAACGAATTGGCGAAAAATTTGTTGGAATATTTGTTAAAGTCCCTCTGTATGCGCCGGTCAAGCTGCTCTTCGGCAAGTGCCGGCTTCAAATCTATCAATAACCTGTAATGATGCTTTTCAATATTTTCCAGAAATGAACTCGCAGATAGAATTACGGGGCCGGAAACTCCAAAATGAGTGAAAAGCATCTCGCCGAAGTCACTGTAAATTTTTCTTTTATTCTCATCAAAAATTGTCACCGCAACGTTTTTCAGCGTTAAGCCCTGCGCCTTTTTCACCCATGATTCCTCCACTTCAAGGGGGACCAGCGCAGGTTTCAAAGGTATTACCGTATGCCCGCACTCCCTTGCGAAACGGTAGCCGTCACCTGTAGAGCCGGTTTGCGGGTAAGACATCCCCCCGGTTGCCAGT
>DUQX01000059.1 GCA_012837615.1 Bacillota bacterium
GATCCAGGGTAAATGTCACTGAATTATTTTGAGTATCGTTTCCTGCATTCTCATTCAACCTGATGCGTATGCATTCCGGCTCGCCTTCCCTATTTATGCCGCCAAAAGTAAGTACGTCGTCTACTTGCAAGACTAAATTCTTCAGGGAAGCAAGTTTATCAGGAAGATCTACCAATGGAAACCAGTCTGTCAAAGGGATAACAACCTGCCCGGTACTCCCCCCCCCAGGGAAGTGCGATACTTCCAGCCTTACTTCGAGATGGTCAATAAGCGGGCTATCTTGGTGTTCAAAGTTTAATGTAGCAGCATTAAACCGCACCGGGATGCTGCTTTTATTTTCAAGATCAAAATCCATCTTATATTCGGGATGCCCCGGATACAAGTTTGTCATAGAAACCGTAACCTTTTTTCCCTCGCTGCTGATGTTGCCCCCTAATAGACCGGGTATATCCGTATATGGAAGCGTGAGCCTGGCTTTTATTACTTCAACGTTTAATTCACCTGTAGCTACCGTTCCTTCAACTGCGAGGCTATCAGTCCAGGCAGCATATGCCCCGCCTATCAGCCCTAGGGCTAGCACTAATATTAGAGCAACATATTTTACTTTCCTCATTAAATCCTCTCCCAAGCTAGTATCCGTATAATATTTTTTTCACTAATTACTTGCATAATGAATGCAAAAACCCATAAAAAAGATATTTATTGAAGGTTTTAGGGGAAGGAGATCCCCTCCCCTAAAACCTACTATGGTATTATTTATATATTCCACTGCTGCCAGGTCATCTCTACATCAAAATCAAAAGATACATTTTGGAATTGATTAGGAGTTGTTTCATCAAGCCATACCGTTATGCTACCTACTGGATCTGGATCATCTTCCGTAGCTTCCCTGCCCAGACGAATTTGGTCACCAGGATTTATCACTTGATCACCAACAGCATCTTTTATTAGCTGGGCAAGATCTTTCAAATACCCTGTTTCAGAACCTATTTCATTACTCCATTGATCACCGGCCTCCAAATACCGTGCAGTAACTTTAGCCTTGGCGTAGTTCCATATGTCATGGTCCACACCGGGTGAAAAAGTAACTGTTACATCACTTAATTTTACTGGAATATCGCCCTTGTTTTGCGCAAACATAGCAAAGCTTGCTTCTGCCTCAGGATACATGTTTTCTATCCAAAAAGTCGCCTTTTTAGTACCGGTTCCTTGATGTCCCCCTGTCATATATGGATCTGATCCTTGGGGGCCAGCGCCCCACACCGCAAGGCTTACAAACTCCATATTAAGCTCTGCTGTATCCACAGTTGCCTCAATTTCCAGCGTATCCGTCCATGCGGCGTAGGCGCCGCCGATGAGTCCTAAAGCCAGGACCAAAATTAATGCAATATACTTCACCTTTTTCACTTAATTACACTCTCCTTTTTTCCTTTGTTTCCCTTTTTTTTCCTCTTTAATTTGACAACAGTAAAATTATTATTATTCCCTTCTGATCCTGGTTTTTGCGGACCACCACCTTTTTCAGCAATTATGGTATCAGGGAGCGGTGTTGCACTGCTGGAAGAATAGAGTCATGGAAAACCCGTATGAGGTTTTCTCCTCTACTTCATCTCCTATCTGGATCGATAGCTCACCAGCAACACTGTCTCCATTTCCACCTAGCGTTCCCTCGGGCAACGAGTTGTTAAACGTTATCCCTGGGTCAATCTTTTCCAAAAGGGTATTAAAGCTGACCGGCACACTTCCCCGGTTAGCAATGGTATAATCAAAGTTGAAAACTTCACCGGGGCAGGCGCCCTCAATGGAGATAAAAATTGTCTTTTCATTATTGATAATGGAGGCATTAACAGAAGAATCAATAATTGACGCACTGGCAGAAGAAGTATCTCCCCTCTCCCCTGTGCCAACGCTTATAAAAACCGGATCTATATCGCCGGTGGAGACCACGCCAAAGATCTCGATCCCCTCCTGCCAGGCTGCCGCTCCGACGCCGATCATCCCCAGCGCCAGGGTCAGCATAATCCAGATAAACATTGCCCGGGTTGCATTTCTTTTCCTAAGTTTCCGTTTAAAAATCTTTCCTCACGCCCCTCGCTTAAAATTTGGAACGTACATATTTCCATTAGCAAAAACAAGTAAAACACGGGTTATGGCGGGTTATGGTAAGTTATGTACCGAACAATTAGCCCGTAGCCCGGAAAAGTATGATAAGTATTAAAAGAAACATACCGAAAATAATATAGCACCTCTGCCTCTCAAAACAGTCTCAAGCTTGTCTCATTTGCGTCTCAACTGAGAAATAAAACCGCTGTACCCTTTATGTAGGAATAACAGCGGTTGTGAAATAGTAACGATTTAAAAAGAGCTGTGCTTTTCTTTTTATGTTTAAATAAAACTTACTTTATTGATCATTTTATTAGGATGAACTTTCAGGCCAGCGAACGCAGCCGTCGGGACGTCCCGCCCGCGGAGTTAAGCGGCCCGGCGGTGTGCCGTAGCGCAACCCCGTCGAAGCTGTTGCTCCGCAGGAAATATTCTTTTATTCTTTCCAGTACCTTTTCGGCCTGTTTCTGCCCGGTGCACGTCATCAGCATCAGGTAGTACTGGTTATTGTTCCAGCGGCAGACTATATCTCCCTTGCGCAGGTTTTTTTTCAGGACATTGCCAAGCAGTTCCATGGCCTCTTCCATTTTATAAGAATCTTTCCAGGAATAATCGGTACGGGCAAGCATCAGGCATCCCCAGAATGCCGTCTGTTCGCTTCTTTCGGCCCTCAACTCTTCCAGCCTGGATAACTTAAGAAAAGTCTGCGGATCAAAGAAAAAAGGGCCCCCTGTTTCCTCCACCGAACCTAATCGCTCGCCCGGAAGCAGCCATGCTTTCTCCTGTGGCCCCTTTCCTGCTCCGCTCGTTATCCTCCTGTACAGCTCACGCATCTCGGCAGATGGTTTCAAGCCCGCTTCCCGGTATAACAAGGAGCTGGCATAATTATAATGCGTTTTAGCCTGGCCGATTTTCCCCTCTTCGAGGAGCGATTCAATAAAATGAATATGCAGCCCTTCCTGCAGCGGTTCAATTAAAAAGGCCTTTTCACAGACATCCCTGAGTTCGGAATACCTGCCGGCCTTTTTCAGGAGGAGAATCAAATTATCGACACTTTCCAGGTAAATCCTGTGGTAATAGTCGCGCATAGTAATAACCCAGTCGTCATAAAGGTTTTCCGGGAGATAATCCCCCTGATAGAGGGAAAGAGCCTTTTGGTAGAGGTTAATAGCCTCATGCGGCTCTTTCTGTGCTTTCTTGTTTGCTTTGCAGCATAAAAGACCAAATTCTTCCGCATCCAGCCAGTAATTTGAAGACAGGTTAAAGGAATACAGCCCCTGGGATAATACGATATACTGGGGGTCAACTTCGGGGGACAGTCCGCTGGCCAGAAGCCGCCGGAGCCGGTAAACAAGATTGCGCAGTGTGCGGTCAGGGTCTTTGGGTTCTTCCTCATGGTAAAGGGCTTCCATCAGCAATTCCGGGTGCGTTGCCCTACCGCGGTAGGTAAACAAATATTTAAATAGCTTCCAGACCTGTCGGGACCGTCCGGCATCTTCGGTAAACAGCTGTTCCCCGCGCCTTACAAGAAAGCGGCCCAGGGTAAAGATCTCCAACCTGTCATTTATTTGTCCATTATTACCCGACGGTATGTTCGTTATACTTGGAACGCTTTTACTATCCGTTATACTACCCCCTATACTTACCTCGCGCCGCTCACGCCCAAATGCAGGAGGATTAACCTGCTTGATGCTTGGAACACTTTTTCTTTCCGTTATACTGGTGTGACTTATCATACTGGTATGACTGTCCACCCTCCGATCCGGATATATAATTTGTTGGATTATTCTTATTAATATTATATCTGGTAAAAGTTCAATAATGTGTTAAAATTTGCCGGTGGACGAAATGAATATTCTGACAAAAGAAGGCAAAAACCCGGCAACTCCTGCAAATTGTTATACAAACAGCAACAAAAAGGCCAAGAGAATAAAAAGCAGTGTCACCTATTGGCACTCATTGGCGCGATATATCGCAGGTTTATCCCCTCTTAGTCTATAGAAACAAAAAAATGGGGAAAAATATTCCCCACTTCACAATAGTGTTTTAACTTATCGAAAATGTCCGAGTAGAATTGATACACCTTTACAAAGGTTTAAAATGGCGCCCGGTTACTTCTGTTCAGCTGTAACCACGATTTAGCTGTAACCACGATTTAGCTGTAACCACGATTTGTAGGCCTGTAAATCGTTTCGGATCTGTTTGATCACAAAGGCCAGGATTGTGGCATCGTCAACCAAACCGCCCAGGGGGATAAGATCAGGCATTAAATCCAGCGGGTTAAGGAAATACAACAGGGCGGCTATAACCAGCAGCAGCGATTTGGACGGCATTTTTCTATAGCAGCCACTCTTCCAATCACGCAACAGGTTGAAAAAAAGGAGCAGATCCGCCCATATCGCTACGAGAGGGCCGCTTTTGCCGTTTGCTTTACGGACTGCATCATGAAGCAATTTTTCCGCTTTTGCACGATCGTTAATATAGGCCCCTGCTTTGCTTTTGTACCCGCGGAGAATTAGACCTGTTATCATTGATTATTCGCCTCCCCGGATAAAAATAAAATCTGAGAATAATTTCTATAAAATGCTTCAGTTATCCTTTAGTAAATAATTGTTAACCTCTGCTTCTAACTTTGAGGAAGCTGAAAATAATGCACATATTTTATACACCGCCTCAATACCCCGGTGGGTTATATCCAATCCGGATGTGCTTTCCTTGGTTTCAGGATAATTATAGAGTGCCCCGCATAGCCAGAGGGAACCGCCATACATGACGGTTCCCCGAATAACCCTATCTCTTTTTCCACATAATCGTAAACTGATTTACTTCTAATCCTGATTGGCGAATTATTGCTCTTAATAAACCCCGATCAATTTCTTCATTTGAATGAACAGGAATAACAAACATTGATTCATTATAAATACTTTTTATGACATGATGGCTTCCTTTAATCCTTTTTAATTCACATCCACACTTCAGGTAAAAATCAAGTAAATCTTTTCCTGAAACTACAGGTAATTTTTCACCCATTAGCCCACTTCCACTTCAACCTGGTTTACACCAACAAATTTTACACTTTCTAAAAATTGTTCTTTATCGTCAATCGTTTCAAGAAATACTTCTATTGCCTCTTTAATCCGAGGAAAAATCTCCTCTATGGTTTTTGCTTGTGTAAATACTCCAGGCAATTCTGGTACTGAACCAATAAAGTAACCATCTATTCCTCTAGTTATAAGAAATACGTAGTTTTTTTTCATAAACTATCATCTCCAATGTATCAATCTGTTTTTCACTACTACCTTTTTTTAAGTTATACTTTCTAACTTTATTATATATACCGGCTTCTAAAATATCAACTTCCGGGGCCGCTATGGCATCTATAGCATACCATAAGGCACCGCCTTTTTGATGGGCAAATATTTATGCTTGAGTTTGGGATTTGATTTTCCCGTCAATGCCGATCACAATCTTTTCCTGAGGAACCTCGATACCGGCCTGGGTGCAGGCCCTGGACACCAGCTGGCCCAGACCCGAACAGCAGCCAACCTCCATCATCACAATGGTGATCTTTTCTGGAATATTTTTCTGGAAAATTTCAACCAGCTTTTGAAAGTAAAAAGCAGCATCGTCAAGCTTGGGACAGCCGATTAAAAGCGCTTTCCCCTTTAAAAAACGGCGGTGAAAATCCGCAAAGGCAAAGGGCACACAATCTGCAACTATCAGCAGATGGGATTTTTGCAAAAATTTCGCCCCGGAGGGAACCAGCCGAAGCTGTACGGGCCAATTGGTAAGCTCGGAAGCAAGAGAAGCTGCCGCCCCCTCCTCTGCTGCACTGCTTTCTTCCTCCCTTTCCAAGACTATTTCACTGCAGGCGGTGCAGGACACCGTATCCATACATTCACCTTCTGCTGCCGCACCTTCCGCCGCACCCTGAATGGAACGGAGGTGTTCCTCTACTGCTTGGGTATCAAAAGCCTCCGCTTCCCGCACTTCAATGGAGATTGCCCCACGGGGACAGTCACCAAGACAGGCCCCCAAACCGTCACAGAGGCGTTCACCGACCAACCTGGCTTTACCATCAATGATCTGCA
>DUQX01000060.1 GCA_012837615.1 Bacillota bacterium
AGTGCACTTGAAATAAACAGAAAGCAGAAAACAGTAACAACCGGGAAAAATGGAGTTGTTGAGTACAAAAAGCTGGTCATTGCTACCGGTTCTCTGCCGATTATCCCAACATTTATTCCGGGTCATGATCTGGATAACGTTTTTCCGATAAAAAAAGACGAAGATCATTTGAGCAAAATCTTTGAGAAACTGGAGTCGGCCCAGAATGTTGTTGTAATCGGGGGAGGATTCATCGGCGTAGAGTTTGCAGAGCAGATAAAAGTATTAGGCAAGAATGTCACGCTGATTGAAATGGCGGATTCATGCTTATGGCAGGCCTTTGACAAGAAGTATACAGATGACATTGAATTGATGTTAGGCAATAATGGCGTTCATGTGATGACAAACACTAAGGTAAATAAAATACTTGGTGAAAAATCTGTAGAGGCCGTTGAATTGGAGGGTGGCCGGATTATCCCAGCGGATATAGTTATCTTGGGGCTGGGAGTGAAACCTAATAGCGCATTAGGAAAAGAATGCGGACTGGAAGTAAACGCCAGGGGCGCGATTATAGTTGATCAATATATGAGGACTAGCGATCCCGATATTTTTGCTGTTGGCGACTGCGCAGAAAAGAAATGCTTTTTTACAGGAAAAGACGTACCGCTGCTGTTGGCTTCAACCGCGGCAATGGAAGCCAAGATAGCTGGCAGTAATGCATTCCAGTTGAGGTTAATCCGTGCCAACAAAGGAACGATAAGCACCTTTTCAACAAAAATATTTGGGAAAACGTATGCGGCAGCCGGTCTTACGGAGGCTAGAGCGAGGCAGGAAGGTTTTAGTCTTATGATCGGCGAATTCAAGACCATGGATCGCCACCCTGGCTCTTTGCCCGATGCACAGGCAGTCAATATCAAATTAATATTCTCCAGGTGTTCCGGTATTATCCTTGGGGCCCAAATCTCAGGCGGGAACACAGTTGCTGAGATAATTAATATTTTGAGTCTGGCTATTCAGAAGAACACTACAGCTACTGAACTCAATACCTTTCAAGCGGCAACACATCCTTTGGTTTCACCTTCTCCTATCACATATCCAATAAACGCAGCCGCTATGAATGCCATAGCTACCAACTGTAGCCATCTCAATGAAGAGTTGGTATTTTGATTTATTACCGGTTATTTCACCCCGGCGTTTTTTCTGGCATGTGACCAAGGCACTATGGAAATAATTATAACATGATTGACATTAAATGTTTCTTGTAGAGTTTCCTGTTTTGATTATTAAAATAATGGAGGTCGAAAATGACAAAGGATTGTTATCAGAAAGAAAAAGACGGTGGAAAAATAATTAAGCTGGCTGATTTTGTGGAATATCAGGACGGATCCGTGGTTAGCAAAGAGATAATTAAAAAAGAGGAAGGAACGGTTACGCTATTTGCCTTTGATAAAGGTCAAGGGTTGAGTGAGCATACCGCACCATTCGACGCACTGGTATATATAATTGATGGTAAGGTTGAAATAGTAATTTCCGGCGAGAAGTATATGCTCGAAGAAGGTGAAATGATAATCATGCCGGCTAACCAACCCCATGCTCTTAAAGCGGTGAAAAAATTCAAGATGATGCTTACTATGATTAAGTCCAATCTCTAAAGCAGCTCGGCTGCTAAAGCCAGGGAATTTTGTTTAAAATATCGCCCCTTAATACGGGCGATATTTTTGTTTTTAACGGTTCCGGTACGTCTTTTAATTTTTTGTTATCGATCATTTTTATTACCTTCGAATCTACCTTAAGCTTTATCGCCAGCTCTTTAGCCGTAAAACCCTGGTTTTTTCGCAGCTCCTTAATGGTTTTATTGTTAATACCGAGGTTTCTGAAAAAAAACAAAAAATCACCCCTTCTTGGGCCTTATATGATATTCTCCAGTGAGCTTTAATTAACCTTTTTAAAATGATGGGTGGCGAAAGCTTTCTTTTATTTTTTCGGTTTAGCCTGCATAATGTTTATTTTGAGCCGGGGGTGTCTGGGCTGCTTAGTTGTACCGGTGTTTAATAAAATGCTTACCCCCCGCCAATATAGGGATAGACGCGGATTTCATCTCCATTTTGTAAATATGTTTTACTATAATCATTTGGGGGGATGACTGTGTTGTTGACGATTACCGTCACTTTGCCCCCCAAAAAAAGGCTGTAGGTTTTATCCTGTTTCATCTCCTGCAGCAAGTTTTTGACCGTCATTCCTTCTTCCCATTTCATTTCCTTGTAATTAACACGCAACATTTCTATTCTTCCCATCTAAATTGATATGATTTGGAATATCCGGTATTTGGGCAGTTTTCCGGGGTAGGGCAGAGGTGCCATAAAAACGTCACCTCTGCCCTGATCAGCATTGCCGTGATCCCCCGCAATCAGAAGTTTAGAACGCCGTCAAGCTCTATCGTTTTAATATCAAAAACTGCACCTGTTGCCGGGGACTTTTCGGTAAGGAAAAAATCCGGCAGGCGGTCATGTTCTTTTCTAAAGCCGGCGGCAGCATTAAAGGCTTTTTCCCTCAAGATAGATTGCCGCCCGATATCGAGAATTTTATCGAAATCCCATTCTCCACCGTAAGCGCCGGCTATGAGTTCCGGAATAGTATCGGGCGTGGCGGCGGAGAACCAGGCGAACAGGCACATCATGCTGTCCGCGGTGGCGGAGACCGACTGCATCATGGCGGAGACGGCAGCTTGCCCCAAGGGGGAGAGGGGATCCAAAGGTGCCTCCAGCGTAAGGCCGGATGTATGGTCGGCTCCCATAGGCGAGGTGGCAAAGGTCACCCCCGTTCCTTTTAAATTTCGCGAATCATATGCGGCCATGGCCTGCCCTTTTACGGTCGGTATTCGTTTTACCCCGAGTTTCGTGCCCGTAACCTGGGTGCCCTGTCCCAGCAGCTTGCCCAGTTCACTTCCCGCCATCATCTCTTCAATCAGCCTGATGGCAGCTTCGCCGTCCCCCCAGGGTATTTTTCCGGCTTCCATGCAGACGGCCAGGGTGGCTCCCGTTTCAATGGTATCGAGCCCGAAGTTGTCGCACGTCCGGTCTATGCGGGCGATTACGTCGAGATCATCGATATCGCAGTTGGAGCCGCAGAGAGCGATAGTTTCATATTCTAAACCAGAGGTCAGGTGATTCCCGTTTTTGTCGTTATAATGATTGGAACAGTGGATTACACAACCCGGCATACAGGGTTCGCCGCTCTTCCCGCCGTTTTCCTGCAGCTTGCCCATAAACCTTTCCCCGTCGATGGAGTCAAGCTTGTCGTAAAATTCTCCGCTGAAATTGCGCACAGGAAGAACCGCTATGGAGCCGGTAACGCCGACGAGCGCCGGCGTGCCGATTTCGCGCGCCCATCTCATTCCCTCGTTGTTAGCCGCCAAGTCGGTAAATTTTTTCCTGGCAGCCTCGAAACGTTCTTTGTCGGCATACGTTAATTTATGAGGGATTTCGGCCCTCTCTATCACGATGGCTTTAATTTTTTTAGAGCCCATAACGGCGCCCATCCCACCCCGCGCTGATGCACAGGACGGATAGCCTGTAGAGGCATCCAGGTGCTGCAGAGAAGAGTTCTTGTACAGCATTTCTCCCGCTCTGCCGATGGAGATAATTCCGATCCGGTTACCGTATTTTCCCTTTAACTTATCGGCCAGCGCGTAATTGTTCAGCCCGACGTGCTCGTCCGCGGGAAGAAGCTGCGCCGTTCCGTCTTTTCCGATTTTCAACAGATGCCAGCTTTCCGTATCGGGCAGATCTTCAAGAATAATCATTTTAATATTGTGCCGCGCTAGCAGAGTTGCGGAGGTGCCGCCCGAATTGGATTCTTTGATCCCGCCGGTCAGGGGGCTTTTCCCGCCGATGGAGATCCGGTGGGCTGCTGTCACGTTGGTTCCGGCCAGCAAAGTCGTGCAGATGATCAATTTATTTCCTGCACCCAGGGGGTCGCAGGTAGGGTCAACTTCATCGGTCATTACTTTGGAGATAAGGCTCCGGCCGCCTAGAAGGCGGTATTCCTCTTTTAATTCTTCCTCCATAACCGCTTTTGTCCTTACATTTACCCTGATTACTTTTGCCAACAGCTTTCATCCTCTCATTATTATTCATAATATATTTATTTATTTATTTCAATATGCATATGCTTTATTTAGCAGAGATAATACCTGATTGGCGGAAGCGCGTTTAGGTCCGAACATGGCACAGTCGTCCGCCAGGACATTGCCGACGATTTGTTCCAGCGATGACTTTTCGATATTAAAATCTTTCAGGCTGGGGATACCTACTTCACGGTTTAAACCCCGGATGGCATCGGCGACCTCTCTGCCCAGTTCTTCAGGTGAAAGGTCTTTCGAAAGCGAAAGCCCCATCGCTCGGGCGATCTGTTCCACTTTGTTGGGAACAGCGTCAGCTACGTATTCTATAACCCCTGGCAGCGCTAAGGCACAGCCCACCCCGTGCGGGATATGGTAATGCGTGCCGATGGTATGTGCAATTGCGTGCCCCCAGTGAGTTAAAGCATCGTTAAAGGCGATACCGGCCAGCAGTGCGGCAAAGGACATATTAATGCGGGCGGTAAGATCGCTGCCGTTTTTCATTGCTTTTTTCAGGTTGTTGGTGATAAGCGATATGGCTTTTTCGGCCAGAACGTCCGACATAGGGTTCATTCCTTCGGAGGTCAAAGCTTCTGCAGCGTGGGAAAAAGCGTCCATACCGGTTGATGCAGTAATATGGGGGGGCAGCCCCAGTGTCAGTTCGGGATCTACAATAGCCAGCGTCGCAGTGGCAGCAGGGCCTATTACACCATTTTTGGTATTGCTTGCGGTATTCGAGACAACACTGATCGCTGTCATTTCGCTGCCGGTTCCTGCGGTTGTGGGGAGCAAGACCAGGGGTTTACCTGGCTTCATTTCGGCGCCTAAGCCTACATAGTACTGGCTGATGGGAGGGGGGTTGGTTAAAAGCACGTTTACCGCTTTGGCTGTATCCATGGTGCTTCCCCCGCCGATACCCACGATTCCGTCCACTTTTTGTTCATTGGCAATCTTGCCTGCCTCGTTGATCATAAAATCCGGCGGGTCTGCTATTACGCCGTCAAATACTACTACCTCGAGCCCTGCTGCTTGGAGGTTTTTGATAATTTTGTCCGCGATGCCGGCGTCTTTTATTCCCTTGTCATGAACACAGAATACTTTTTTCATCCCTAGTTCCTTTACCTTCATCCCCGTTCGCAACGACGCGCCTGCTCCAAAAAGCGCGGGTACCGAACGGTTAAAGCTTACAATCATTAAACGTTTACTCCTTTCGGTATTTTTGGTTGAAAACTAGTTGAAAACTATTAAAAAAATTTTGATCCCGGTAAGTATCTGCGAATTTTTCTTAATTGTATTGATACGCCTAAATGTAATTTTAACGGACTATTTTGTATTTTTCAACAAGTATTTTAGTATAAATTAGCATAAATGAGACAGTTAAGACGGCAATCAAAACGGGGGATGGGGAGCAAATTCGTAGAAGTAGGCAGTAAAGGAAGGGATTTTATATTTTCCATGGAATTAGTAAATATTATAAAAAGGATAGCTAACTCGCCAGGACATACTAAATTGCGCTTCAGGTAGTAAAGGATGATGACCGGTGAAATTGAGACCCCGTTTAGCTGGAGTTGCCTCTCTGGTTCCATCCGGATCCGTTGTTGCCGATATCGGGACAGATCATGCCTATTTGCCTGTTCACCTTGTTAAGGAAAAGTCCTGCCCCCGGGTTATTGCCGTTGAGAAATCGTCGGATAACTGCAGAACGGCCTTGGAAACCGTCAACCTTTTTAACCTGTACCATCAGGTGGAAGTGCGCATCGGGGATGGCCTGCTCGCCCTGAAAGAGGAGGATGGCGTAGAAGTGGTGGTTATTGCAGGGCTTGGCGGTAAAACTATCTGCAAAATGCTTATCGCTGCGGGTACCAGGCTTCGGGGCTATAAAAGGATGGTGCTGCAGCCCATGAGCGACCTACCGCTTGTCAGGCGCTGGCTGGTGGCTCAAGGTTTTTATTTTCCCGAGGAAAAACTGGTAAAAGAAAAAAAACATTTTTATGAGATTATAGCCGTAGAAAAGGGGAACCAGGAGATCGTTGAGCCGATCTTCCTTGAACTGGGCCCGACCCTCCTGAAGGGGAGGGACCCTTTGCTTGTCCCGTGGCTTGAACATAAGTTGAAAATATATGAGCAAGTTATAGGAGGACTGCTTCGCTCAAGGGAAGCTGCGGATGATTCCCGGCGGCGTTATTATTTGACCCGTTATGAAAGGCTGAAGGGAGTTTTGGAGGATGTATGCCGTAGGAAATGATATTGAATCTTTTATCGAAGAATTTGCTCCCCTCGAGTGGGCTTTAGACGGCGACCCCAGCGGGATACAGTGGGGGGATTTAAAGCGTGAAACGAAGGTTGTGCTGATAGCGCTGGATTTTTCGGAGGAGGTGCTGGAAGAAGCGCTGCAGCTTGGTGCTTCATTTGTATTTACTCATCATCCCTATTTGTTTCATCCGCTGCGAAGAATTGACCTTGCAAACAGGCGGGAAGCTCTCGTTGCCAGAGCATTAAAGGAAGGGATAACGCTTTATGCTGCACATACGAATCTAGATGTGGCTCCTAAAGGGGTAAGTCAGGCTCTTGGCGACCTTTTTGAATTAAAGGAAATGAAAATACTTTGCCCGACGGGAAGGGAAGAACTGGAAAAGCTGGTCGTTTTTGTTCCCCAGGGTTATGAGGATCCGGTACGCAGCGCTCTTGCCGGAGCGGGGGCGGGTTTTTTAGGAAACTACAGCCATTGTACTTTTCAGGTGGCCGGGACGGGTACATTTTTGCCGGAAAAGGGGGCTTCGCCTTTTATCGGGAGGCGGGGCAACCTGGAAAAGGTTGCCGAGTACCGCTTGGAAACGGTCTATCCCCGCCGGATCCGGAACAGCGTGCTGGATGCCCTTTTTACCGCCCATCCCTATGAGGAAGTAGCCTATGACGTTTATGCGCTGAAAAATGAAGGACAAGTATGGGGCCTTGGAAGGTTTGGGGCGTTTGAAAAACCTTTATCGCTAAAAGAATTGGTAAAACGTTGCCGGGAGTTGTTTGGCCCGGTTCCTTTAAAAGTATCGGGGGATCCGGAGAAAACTGTGGCCAGAGCGGCGGTGCTGGGAGGTAGCGGCTCAGAATATATTTCCTATGCCCTGCGGAGCGGGGTGGATGTTTTTATTTCCGGCGATATTAAATACCACGATGCACAGGAAGCGGCTCTTTCAGGTCTCGCCGTCATTGATGCCGGACACGAGGTTACAGAAAGGCCGGTACTTCCCGTTATCGGGGAATTTTTAAGTAAAAAGATGGCAGAGGCGGGGCTGGGGACAAAAGTAGTGGTTTCCCGCAAGGAAAGCAGCCCCTGGCAGCTTTTGGGTTACCCTGATTAAAAGGATAGGCGATGCTCCTATCCTTTTTTATTTTATCATTATGGTTTATAATACAGAGGACAGGGGATGTACTCATGGAACAATTAAGGTTACTTTGGGAGCTCCAGGAAATAGAAAGGGAGATGGCGCAGAAGGAAAAAAAACTGCCCAATCTTGCTAGTGTTGTTGAATACAAACAACTCAAAAGGGATTATCTAAATGCTCTGAAAGAACATAAAGATGCGGAGGAGAAATTTGCAAAGGAGCAAAAAAAATTAAAGTATAATGAAATGGAGCTTCAGAACATCTCGAACGCGCTGGGGGAATTAAATGCCGAGCTCTACAGCGGCAAGATCAGCAATGCCAAGGAGTTGGAAAGCCTGGAGAAAAAAGTGCGTTCCAAAGAAAAGGAAAAGTCGGATCTGGAAGAGAAGATGTTAATTCTCATGGAAAAACTGGAAAGAGATGAAGATAAAATTACGAAATTAAAGAATAAGGAAGAGGGGAAAAAGGAGCTGCTCCAGAAATCTAACGCACTGGCGCGCAGGGATATTGAGAATGCCAAAAGGGAGTTGAATTTGTTAAAAGCGAAAAGGGACGAGTTGATCAATACAATTGATCCCCATCTAGTGAAAAAATATAAGGAACTTCGCGCCCGCTTGCAGGGCAGGTGCATTTCGCTGGTTAAAAAAAATTTTTGTGGCGTTTGCAACGTTTCATTGCCATCTTCATTCCGGGCACGGATGCTTACTCCGGGAGAACTGGTATTCTGTGAAAACTGTGGCTGCCTCCTTGTCCCCGGCGATTAATCTGAGGTTTAGGAAAGGGGAACGTTAATGTCCGTTAAAAAAACAGGAAAGCAAAAAATTAGCAAGCTTACCAGAAAAAAAATTATATATTTTTCAATCGCTTTGCTGCTGGTAGGCGGGCTGGTACTCAGTTCAACTTATGGTATTTTTAATTTTTTCTTTGGCGGGGGAAAATTGGTTTCCCAGGCTGAGGGCGATGAGTATCTTTATAGCCTGTTACAGCACGCCTCCGATCTGGAGAAAGCCTTGAATAAAGATCCCGCTGATTTCGAGGGAAAGGTGGATCTTGCTGATACCTATTACGGGCTTTCCATGTATTATTATATGCAGCAAAAGCAGAAAGAGGCGGAATCTTACGCCGAAAAGAGTAGAAAATTGTTATTCGAGACGCTGGAAGAGGGAGTGACAGAACCGGGGGTAACTCTTAAAATAGCCTTGCTGGCCTTATTGGAGGGGGATGACACGCAGGCGGAGACATATTTCAAAAAGACCCTGGAGCTGGAGGAAACGAATCCCGATGCTCATTTATATCTGGGCAGCTTACTGTATTCCAGAGGAATGGAAGACGAAGCGATTAACCATTGGGAAGAGGCCCTGGAGCAGGCAGAAGAGGGTTCACCGGTGGCACAGACAGCCCGTTACTATCTTGATCTTTCCAAGGCAGAGGAAAGTGGCCAGCCTGAGGCAGATGAGAGCAGCCAGTCCAAGGTAGAGGAAAGCGGTGGTCAATCCGGGGCAGACGAAAGCGGCCAATAAGCCCGGCAGTTCCTATCTGGTGGGATATTAATATGAATAGGGAAAAGAAAAAGCTGTAATTGGCAGCTTTTTCTTTTCCCTATATTTCTATATTTCTATATTATTTATGAATTATGTTGAATTTTTGTTGAAACATGCCGAAAATTAGCATGGTAAAAGGGAAAAAAGGATATAATGGCGAATTATTCCTTTATTGAAATTGGGAGAGGGTTCGGGTGTTTTTTTATTATTTTATAGTAGTTGCGATGTCAGCTGCTTTTTATCTTCTTTTTCTTTTAAACAAAGAATTATTTTTACATTCGAAGCCCCTAATTATTTCCCTTGTTTTATGGGTTATGTTTGTTTGTTTCCTTTTCCCGGTGATAGTAAGTTTTGTTTCCCCTCTTCCTGCCTTAATAATAACCTTATTTTTTGCGGTTTTTGGGGGATATACGCTTTATAGCAGAGTTGTTAATAATATGCTGCAAAAGCAAACCCCGCTTTTTTTACTGCCCTCCGGGAAAATCGATACGGAGTACTTATTGCCGCAGGTTGCTCAAGAATGTGAACGGAAGGAGGAATTGTTATTGCCGGAAGAAACAGTTGGTCCGGAAAGTATTGATGAATTAATTAGCGGTGCGTTCCAGGCTAAAGAAAAAAATGATTTAGAGCTGGCAATTGATTATTTTAAACGCGCGTTGAATTTGACCGAAGATAGTTCCTTGCGGGGGCTGATCAATACAGAGTTGATTTATCTTTATCGCGAAGCGGGCCAGTATTTGGAGGCGGCAAAGCTGGCAAAAACTTTTGCTAATGAAAACGTTTCTATTTTTTCACCGTCTTTAAACGCTCAGTTTCTACAGCTGGAAGCTTATATGAAAAAAATCGATGAGCTTCTATTAAGCGCCGGGCTTCCCAAGCTTCCCTTTTCCCAGGTCCCGTCTTTAATAAAATTGCGCGCTGAAGAAGTTCTTAAAGAATGAATATCCGGGAGGATACGGATGGCTTTGTTTTTATTTAGAGCGGGTTATGAGGGACAGAAAATATTCCGGGGAGGTAATATCTATTATGAATAAAAAAAGCAAAGAAATAATTGGTTTGCCGGTAATAGGTATAACTGATGGGGTTCAAATCGGTGTAATAGGGGGTTTGTTAGTCAATCCGCAGAATAAAACCTTGGAAATGCTGCTCCTTGAGGGGGAGAAAGATAGTAACCCGAAGGGAATTGCATTCCTCTCTGCCGAGGGTATCGGAGAGTATGCCGTTACTGTAGAAAACGATAAGGTTTTTATTAACCTGCAAGATGTTGGGTTATTGAAGGATTTGCTGGAAAAGGATATCGCTGTTATTGGAACAAAAGTAATCACAAAAAAGGGAAGATACCTGGGAGATGTGACCGAATACGCTGTTGATACAGAAAAGGGCACGCTTGTAGAGTTTTATTATCAGAGTGAAGGTGGAGTTGAAAAAACTGTCGGAGTACAAAGTGTAATTACCATTGGTAAGGAAGTGCTTGTGGTTCAGGATATTGACGATTCCCTTCAGGAAAGCAGTTCGGAAAAAAAAAGGCTTGAAGCGGAGCAAATAGGATTCAGGGATGAAATGGGATATAGTGGTGAAGATCAACCGGGCAAGCAAAGCAAAGTAATAAGCGAGGGCGCAGAGCCTGCCCGGGGGGAAGTGTATATTTCGTCAGATGAGCAAAGAATGGTAGAAGATGTTTTCCGGCATGGAAAGGACACTGTTGTTAAGGGAACGGATGGGCAGGATACTTCCAGCATTTTTCTGCAGCACCAGCGCCGTTATCTGGTCGGCAAGAAGTTATTAAAGGATATTAGAGCAGATAATGGAGAAATAATCGCCAGGGAAAATGAGGTTGTTACGGAAGAACTATATCAGCAAATTTCTGAGATGGGTGCGCAGAAATTGATAGAATTAACTGTTTCACTTAAAGATTAACAATCACCTGATGTGCTTACTCACGTTGTTTTATAAACACGGCTGTATCCCTAAAATAATCGCGCTTTATAGGAGTGGGGCATGGTGCGTTATCCCAAATCCTGGCTTATTTTTCTGATAATATTTCAGGTTTTGGTCAGTATTGCCGGAGGAACCGGGGCCGCATATTATTATTATAAATATCATAATAGAATTTGCCCAGGAGTAGAAGTTTCAGGCATTCCGCTTGGTGGTTTGGATGTTATTGAGGCAAAAGAAAAACTGCAGAATGGGTTGCCCAGGCCGTCCCGGATTATTCTGCGTTGGGGTGAAAGGGATTATCCCCTTGTTCTTGCCGGCAATGTTTGTGAGTTTTTATTGGATGAAGTATTGCAGGAAGCTGTATCTATGTTAAACTTTGCCCGGGGATGGTCTTTTTTAAATATAATCAGGTGGGTGCCTGCTTCTCAATCTTTGGAAGTGCCCCTAACTATATCCCCTTCTTACCTTAGGGAGAAACTGGATGCTTTACGTGAAGATGTTGATAGAGAGCCGGAGAACGCCCGCCTGGTAATTGAAAACGGTATCCCACTTTGCTTGGAAGAAAAAACGGGCGCAGCGATAAATTTCCGGCAGAGCAGAAAAACTGTTGAAGAGTATTTAAGGCGTGGAGAGCTGGAAGGCATCCCTCTGCAGGTAGATGTTATCTTACCGCGGATTACGAGAAACGATCTGCCGGATTTTAGCCAATGCTTGGGGTCGTATGAAACTCCCCTTGACCCCGAAGAGTATAACAGGAACCACAACATTAAGCTGGCCGCTGCAGCTGTTGAAGGTTTGATTTTAGAACCTGGCGAGGTATTTTCTTTTAATAAAAGCGTAGGCCCGATAACAAAGGACAGTGGTTTTTTAGAGGCCATGGTAATTCAAAACAGAAAGTTTGTCCCGGGAATAGGCGGGGGGATTTGCCAGCTGGCGACTACTCTTTATCAGGTTGCTTTAAGGGCGGAACTGGAAATCGTAGAGAGAGCCAGTCATAGCAGACCTGTCTATTATGTTCCCTTGGGGCAGGATGCCGCTGTAGCCTCCGGGTTGCTTGATTTAAAGATAAGAAACAACAGGGATTTTCCAATAATATTCGTGGGGCAGACTAACGGTACGCTGCGTTTTTCCGTATACGGTGCTGAAAAAGATCCCTGCAGGAATGTGGAGATCGTATCCGAAGGAGTTGAAGTTCTCCAGCCGCAGTTACTTGAACTCCCTGACCCCAATCTGCCCAAAGGAGTCAGGCAGCAGGTTCAGAAAGAGGAGGAAGGGTATAGGGTTAAAGTATATAGATTAATTTATGAGGACGGAGTGGAGGTAGACAGGGAATTGATCTCAACGGATGTCTATCAGCCGGTTAATCAAATTGTACGTATAGGTATGATGATGGGGGTAACCGAAAATAAAAAGTAATAGGTTAGCTAGGCTGTCCGAGCGGAAAATGCTTCTTTTAAGCAAATGGCTTGAAGAGAATTGGCCTTGAATTAGCGGGTGCTAAGTGCTATAATATTGCTGGGATGGGGGTAGCTGGCGGCCTGGTGGCGCTCACGGACTTCAAATCCGTTCGGTGGGCTGATGAGGTCCACGGTGGGTTCGATTCCCATCTACTCCCGCCAGTACCAGTAATAGATTAATAATACTTTACGGAATCTTAGATGGAGGCTGGAGATGGGCGAAGAATTTGAATCGCGGGTAATTAGCAGCCATGTTGTTAAATGTCCTGTATGTGACGGAAACCAGGGAGTAGTGCTGGTTTGGGACGATGGGGATGTTGATTTAATCTGTGTAGGATGTAAGCATAAAGAACGCATGAGCTTGGATTAGTAATGTTTTTCAATTACTGTAACAGATTATTATATCACCAGGATTACAGGACCAGTATTGCGGGCTGAAACGGCCTTTCTTTTTTTTGTGTAACCAGGCGTTGTTCTTTTTTGAAAAAGATGAATAAAATAGATAGGCTGCGGATCTGCGGCCAGGTAAAATTAGGGTGGAACAACAGTATTAGCCTACAGATACGCAGCCTGGTAAGCTATAGTTTCCGGTTAATTTAGATGAAAAGTGGGGGCTACTTATAAGGAGGCATATTCCCTTGCTATAATAACTTTTGTTTGAGAATTTTACCTGTTGCGCTTTTGGGCAGTTCCGACACAAATTCAACAATTCGTGGCACTTTATATGCAGCGATCCTATTTTTACAAAAAGAAATAATTTCATCTGCATCGACTTGCATTTTTGAGTTTAACGCGATAAAAGCTTTGGGAATTTCTCCTCTTGTTTCATCTGGAATTCCAATTACAGCGGCTTCTAACACGGCGGGATGAGTGTAAAGCAAATCTTCAATTTCCCGAGGGTAAATATTATAGCCTCCGCAAATAATCATCTCTTTTTTGCGGCCTACCATATACATATATCCGTCCTTATCTGCATAAGCCAGATCTTCTGTATGAAACCATCCATCATCAGTAAAAGCTGCAGCTGTTTCTTCCGGCATTTCCCAATATTCCTTAAACAGGCCCGGACCCTTGACTAAAATTTCGCCAACTTCTCCTAAAGGCACCTCGCGGTTAAAGTCATCAACGATCTTAACCTGCCAATTATGTGGTGGTAAGCCTATGGATCCAGGTTTTACGTGTCCCAACCGTTCATATGTGCATGTGGTGCTGGTCTCAGTGGAGCCGTAGCATTCACAATAACCCACTCCAAAATTAGCTTCTACTTGGGATATTAATTCTTCTGGCATGGCTGCCCCGGCAGATTGGGCAAATCTCCAGCTATGAAGGTTATATTTTTCTTTATTTTCATTATAGTGATGCAGCATCTGAATATACATAGTTGGAACGCCACAAAAATGTGTTACTTTAAATTTACTAATCCATTCCAAAGCTTTATCTGGAAAAAATCGTGGCAGGATCACTATTGCTGCTCCTTTATAAATGGGCCCCAAAACCCCAAAAACAAAAAAAATATGGGTAAAGGGTGTAGCAGGAAGAAAACGGTCTTGATCGTTAATATGCAAAACATAATGGGCCATTAAACGAGCTTGTTCCCAAAAATTAGAATGTGTTAGTACAGCCCCTTTAGGAGTGCCAGTAGTGCCGGAAGTATACATAATTGTCACAATATCATCCGGTGCACAGTCTAAAGTTTCTAAAGAATAATTATTGTTATCGTGTATTAACTGGGAAAAATCCAGAGTATCTTCTATTTCTTCCCCGATAACAATCAGATGCCTTATGGTAGGTAATTGGTCTAGAATACCAAGTATATTTTCTCTGACCTCTTTCGCTGGAGCGATAAAAATACTGGCCCTTGAATTGTTGATAATATACTTTATTTCCGTGCTTTTATACATTATATTTAAAGGTACAACCACGGCACCAATGCGGGTAACTGCAAAATATGAAATCAAGTATTCCGGACTATTTGGTAAGTACAAGGCTACACGATCGCCCTTTTTTACTCCCAATTGAAGCAAAGCACTACCCAAACAGTTAATTTTTAGATTAAAGTCTTTCCAGGATAGTACTATGTCTTCCGCGATGACTGCATCCCTATCAGGGTTACGCAAAGCATGTGTTTCAACCATTTTAGATATATTCATAATTTTATTCCCCTTTATTATATTATTTTCTTTAGTTCTTCATTTTTTAAAGAGCAGGAGTCACTTTACCATAATCAATCAAGATCTGGCATTGATGCCTAACAACTCACGACCTATAGTCAATTTGTGCATCTCCCTTGTGCCCCCAAGAATAGTAGTCAGGATTGCATCACGATAGTGCCGAGCTACTGGATAATCGTCGGTACAGCCATAGGCTCCGTGTACACGGATGGCTTGCTCCGAAGCTTTTACAGCCAGGTCACTTGACAAAATTTTGGCAGCTGAAAGTTCTTTGGCATGAGGAAGATTTTTGCTTTTCAGGTCAGCGGCATAATATACCTGCCAGCGGACTGCCATGAGCTCCGCGGCCAAGCTTGCTATGGTATCCTGTATCATCTGGAATGAGCCGATAGGCCTTCCAAATTGTGAACGTTCTTTGGCGAATTCTATGCAGGCGTCCAGACAGCATTGCGTCATACCGAGAGCTCCAGCAGCAATAAATAGACGGGCAGTATCAATTCCGTGAAGGGTGATGTTCAGGCCCCGCCCGATCTTATTGATGAGATTTTCCTTGGGCACCCGGCAATCCACGAAACCAAGATTACACAGGTCCCCGGCCAGATCGCCTACCATACTGATGGGATGGCTTGAAAAACCAGGAGTATTCACATCTACCGCAATTAGAGCAATCCCCTTCCATCCCTTACTTTTATCTGTTTGGCATAGTACCAGGACTGTATCTGCAATACTGCCGCTGGTAATAAAGTTTTTTGTACCATTTATGACCCATTCATCTCCAACCAGCTCAGCTTTAGTTTCTATGGCCCCGGCATCGCTGCCTGCAGCAGGCTCAACTGCTCCAACAGCTATAATGCTTTCCCCACGGCATAGCGGGGGGAGATATTTTTGTTTTTGTTCTTCGTTGGCATTTAGGTAAAGAATAGTTGCGGCTAAAACACTGTGCCCTAAAGCAGTAAGGGTCTGTGACCAGCTTACATAGCTCAGTTGTTCCCATACGAGAGCCGCTTCCATATAGTCATATCCGGCACCTCCGTACTGCTCCGGAATATGGATCCCCAGTATTCCCAGTTCGCCCAACTTTTTTGTAAGCTCAAGGTTTACCTTGCGTTGCTCCTCGTACTCCCGAATTGTAGGTAACATTTCATTTAATGCAAATTGTCTGGCATTTTCTTGTAACATTCTTTGCTCTTCAGTCAGACCAAAATCCATA
>DUQX01000061.1 GCA_012837615.1 Bacillota bacterium
GAATAAGCGCCATAATGATTGTAGCACTTACAGTTTTGTTTATTAAATTCTACAATGCTTGTTCAATTACTGCAATAGCATAGAATATTTAACGGGCAACGGGAATAGATAATTTGATATGGCGCTTTTTCGTTTTTGTAACGGTTTGAACAGTAACCGGTTTTCCCCATGTCTTTTCCTATGAGTAAATCTTAGCGGGGGCAGGATCAGAAAACTGCTTCTACAGCAGGAAAAGAGCAACCCGTTCGGGCTTTGTTTCCTGGGGGTAGTATTTTATGCGAATTAAAGTTATAATTGATGAAGAATGCTGAAATGCATGTTATTTGGAAAGACGGTGTGTTTATGAAACGACGGGATTTTGTGATTGTGTTGCTGTGCTTGCTTATCCTAAGCAACATAGCAACATATATTTTTACCCGTTTTTTCTTTTCTTCTCCGGTACTGCAGGTTGAAGTTGCTGGGGAGAAAGAAAGGGGAAAAATTTTATGGGAAGTCTGGGATCTTCTCGAGAAAAACTATTTTGAGCCTCTGAAGGAAGAAGAGCTTTTACAAGGCGCGATAAGGGGAATGGTACAGTCGCTGGGCGATCCGCATACTGCTTATCTGCCTCCTGAATCCATGGAAGAGCTTCTTATCCATACTACCGGTTCTTTAAGCGGGATCGGGGTAGAGATAGTGGATGATGAGGGGGATGTCCTGATCCTGAGGGTCCTGGATGGTTCTCCTGCCGGCAGTTCGGGGTT
The DNA here is from genome assembly GCA_012837615.1 of Bacillota bacterium. Classification (GTDB taxonomy): domain Bacteria; phylum Bacillota; class Dethiobacteria; order DTU022; family UBA8154; genus DUQX01. The sequence continues at coordinate 744 of DUQX01000061.1, forward strand.
GCTCGAAGGCGATCGCATTGTGGAGGTAGACGGAAAAAGTACAGCTGATATTACCCTCGATGAAGTGGCCCAGTTATTACGGGGATTGGCGGGGACGGAGGTAGAAGTCGCGGTACAGCGTGCAGGAGAAGAAGAACTTTTTTGCTGTACAGTAACGCGGGCAGATATCGAGATGGATACAGTTTTCTCCCGTGTGCTGGATGGAAGGTTTGGTTATATCAAGATTTCCAGCTTTGACCAGGATACCGGGAGAGATTTTTGTGAGTCTCTCAAACACCTGGAAAAAGAGGGTATTCAAGGACTTGTATTGGACCTGCGGGATAACCCGGGAGGTTTACCCGAAGAGGCTATTGAAATCGCACAGGAGATAGTTCCTTCGGGGGAAATTACGAGGGTTGTGGATCGCGATGGGAACATCAAGGAACAGCATTTTTCCCAGGCAGAGAAAAAAGAGTATGAAATTATTGTTCTAGTAAATGAGCATACGGCAAGTGCTGCGGAGATTATAGCCGGTTCCCTGCAGGACAGGGGAGCTGCGCTTCTGATAGGCAAGCCAACATACGGTAAAGCAACTATGCAGTGTTTGCAATATTTAGGGGACGGAGGAGGACTGCGTTATACTATAGCCAAGTATTTAACTCCCAGCGGGAGCGGATGGCACGGAAGAGGCCTGCAACCCGATTACGAAGTTGAACTCCCTCTGGAATATTACCTCCAATATATATCAATACCCCGAGATTTAAAAAAGGGGGACACAGGAGAAAAAGTAATCCTGCTGCAGAGCATGCTGCATTTTTTGGGTTATCCTTTAGAAAAAACGGGCATATATGACCAGCAGACGATTAGCTTTCTTATAGAGTTCCAGAAAGATAACAAGCTACCGGAAACGGGGGAGCTGGACATTTCTACCAGAGAACGCCTGCGCAACATGCTTGCTGAGAAAGCAGAAGAGGTGGATGAACAGCTGCATCTGGCGCTGAAGATTCTTAAAGGGGAAGATAAAGCAGTTTAACAGTTTACTGCCCGGTGCATAAAAAGGGGGGGTGCAAATGCAGTGAGCTTTTGGTTGGATATACTGCTCTTAATGTTAAACACTATGGTCCTGTCTTTGTTTAACCCTTTGTTCTGGCTGGTTGTATTTATAGTGTTTATGCAGTACCGTCGCGTTGTTTTTATGGAGAAAAAATTATTTGGCCGTTCTATTAATAACGTTTGGGTGCAGACCCTTTATTCCATGTTATTCGGAGTAATGGGAGGCCTGGTGGGCAGCATTTTCCTTTTGCTGCTGGGTATTTCTCTGGACAGAATCGGAATCGCCTATATCTGGCCCGTGGCTATCCTGCTTTTATTCATCAATCCCCGCTATCTTTGTTTTGCATATGCCGGAGGCATTATCGCTGTTTTGTCAATTATTATCCGTGCTCTTTTACCGTCCTTACCGATTTTGAAAGATATAACAATTCTTTCGGGGTTAATCGAGATTCATCTGCCCAGTTTACTGGCCCTGGTGGGAGTTTTGCACCTGACGGAGTCTTTTCTTATTTTTATTAGCGGTCACTGCGGTGCCAGCCCGATTTATCTCAAAGTTCCTTCCGGAAAGATCGTTGGCGGTTACAGTATGCAGCGTTTCTGGCCTCTTCCTCTGATGGGACTCTGTACTTATCTAGTTGCCGAAACTTCGGACATTTTTGTGGGCGGTATTGCCATGCCTGACTGGTGGCCCCTTCTAGGAACGGTAATGAATACCGGCGGTGGTCAAGAGGTTGTTTATCTCATGCTTCCCCTGGTTGCGGGCCTTGGATACAGTGACCTCGCCCTTTCCAGTTACCCGCATAACAAAAGGATTAAAACGGCACGCAATCTGGCGATCTACAGCCTGCTGTTATCATCGCTGGCGATCGCAGCCGTTTTTGTCCCGCCGTTAATTATCGCGGCAGCGCTTGTTGCTCCTCTGGGGCATGAACTGCTTATCCTCAAAGGTAATAAAGAAGAATTTTCAGGAACGCCGCTTTTTGTTGCCGATAATGAAGGTGTTTTAAAAATAATGGCTGTGGTTCCCGGTTCCCCTGCGGGAAAAGCCGGCTTAAAAGGCGGTGACAGGATTGAAAAGGTAAACAACTACCGCATAAACTCAGAAAATGATTTTTGGAATGCTTTGCAGCTTTATTACAATCGTGCTTTATTAAGTGTCGTCAGGGAGGGAAAGAACATTAATATTCCGGTGCAGATCTACCCTCAGCCTATCAGCCGTTTCGGAGTAATTTTCCCTCCTAGCAGATGGAACAACGTATATGTGGAGATGAAGCATAGTTCCCTTTGGAAAAAAATAAGGGGCCGTTTTTTACCGGGGCGGCGCTCTTGAAATTGTAATATGCGGTATAATAAAGCTATCCCTGGATAAAATATCGTAAGAAAATAATTAGGGATGGGTCGATAATGTCAATGCGTGATGATCTCGATATAAAACTGGATAAAATATTGAACAGCCTGCGCCAAAACCGGTATAAACTGGAGCAATTATTAATTACGATACAATCACAGCAACAGGCTATCTTGGACAGCCTGCAGCAGATAACGGAGGGGCAGCTTACAACACAGGGGCTTATTTCCGGAAGCCTATCTTCTTTTGAAGAGAAAGCAGGTGCAGCGCAGGGAATACAGGGTATTTTTTATGGGAATCCTCTTTTAAAAAATGAAATAATGCAAAAAAGGGTAGCGCTGGAGCAAAACCTGCAAAAGCTGAGAGAGATGGGTTACCAGCTGCAACAAAAAATTCAGCTTCTTGGAAAGTCTGTACAGGATGTGGGTCGCTATGTGTTGCCGGAAATAGCGCATGAAGAAAAAAGCATAGAAGAAATTATGGATTATCTGGCAGAGAATAGCCACGTGGCAAAAGTGCTGGTTGAAAAATAACATTTTCCCTTTTATTTCAGAACCCCAGCTATGACAGGAAAGTTGGTTAAAAAATATAGCAAAATGAAACCGGTTAGAATGCTTTGGAGCAGTCTAGCGGGTTTCTTTTTTGAGCCATACTTACTTTTTTTAAAAATATTTTATAGTGTGGCAGGAATAATTAAGGTGCGTATAGAATATTAAACGTATCACTAAATTTATTATTAGTAGCACGCAAATAGAAAAAAGGAGAGCTTGCCTTTTATATTTTTTTATTCATTAAGTAGCATTAATATTAAATAAATAACACTATATGCTAGGTTTTAGCTGGCTAAAGCTAAACTGGTTAAAGCTAAACTGGCTAAAGCTAAATTAGGAAGATAAATTTTTTAACATCCAGGATGTTACCTTAAAAATAATTATTAGTGTTTAATAATTTTCTGGCACGAAGTTAAAATGCAGTTGCGGGGCTGTGCCTTTGTTTTGTGTTTCCTAACCCGGTTAGCGAGTTCGCCTTTCGGATTTTTTCGTATAATAGCCAAAA
>DUQX01000062.1 GCA_012837615.1 Bacillota bacterium
CTGCCGGTAATATGGTCCAGCAGTTCCTGCATTATAGGGACGTTGGAAAGGGTATAATCATGGAGAAGCTCCTCCGTTTCAAGCAGTTTCGGCCCCAGTGTTTCCTGAATCCTCGACCATAATTCCTGTTCATCTATTGTGGTCCCGGCCGCCGGCAACTGCAGCTTATCTCTCTCGTGAACTGACTTATCCAAAGTGCACCGCGCCTTCCGTCACATTATAAATATTCCTTCCTCCAGGGAAGAAAATACTTTGTCTCCAGCCACAACCACAGCCCAAAGCAATCGCTCCTGTTATCAGCAAAGCGATAATGATTATGGGATGTTTTTTCATCATTAACCATCCCCATTTATATAAAACATATTCATCAATTATTTTTTTCACCGGCTAATCTGGTAGAGTTCGCCGGGCTGTACAGGTGGCAAATTTAACGTCTCTCTGAAAGCAGCGGGAAAATAATCCAGGATGTCCCCTGCTTTAAACCCTCTGTCTCCGGAACGCTTCACGAGCAGATCTGCAGCCAGGCCGTGCAGGTAAGCTCCGCAAAGAGCAGCGCTCTCCGGGGAAAGCCCCTGAGCACAGAAGGCGGTGATCAGGCCGGTGAGCAGATCCCCTGTCCCCGCGGAGGATAGGACGGGATTTCCTGTAGGGTTGATATATACCTCCCCCTCCGGGACGGCGATAACCGTATAAGCCCCTTTGAGAACCACAACAGCGTTCCACTCGGCGGCTTTTTGCGCAGACAGCTCCCACCTCTGCTTTTGCACATTTTTTACGTTGGCACCCAGCATTCTGGCCATTTCACCCGGGTGGGGGGTAAATATAAACGAGGCCTTTCTCCCCTCCAATTGCGTTAAACAGCCGGGCTCCAGGGCCAGCGCACTCAATCCTCCCGCATCGACCACCAGGGGAAGGGGCACCTCCCGGGCAAGAGCTTTAAGCAGATTGAGCGTTTCCCGGCCGGGTTTAAGGCCCGGTCCCAGCGCCAGCGCATCGCAGCCGGAGGCATGTTCCATAATTCCGGGGAGACTATCTATCGTCAGGTTTCCTTCGCTGTCCCCTATAAAACCCAGCACAATCACTTCCTTTAATTTAGCCTCCAGCACCGCGCGGAGCCCGCCGGCAACACCGGCATAAACCAGACCGGCGCCGCCGCGCAGGGCAGCCTCACCGGCCAGCGCAGCAGCCCCGGTCATCCCTGGAGAACCGGCAAGAAGCAGCACCCGCCCGTATGTACCTTTATGGCTCTCCAGAACTCGCTGCGGCAGCTGTGAGCGGATAAAATCCCCCGTGATCAGGTTCTCTCGAATATCTGCAGACGAGGCAAGGGCTTCGGGTATGCCTATATCCGCCACAAACAGCCTACCGCTATAGCCGGCACCGGGGAAATGCAGCAGCCCCCTTTTAGGGAGGGCAAATGTAACCGTATAATCTGCCCGCACCGCCGTTCCCATTACTTCGCCGGAGTCAGCGGAGATCCCGGAGGGAATGTCGACGGAGACCACCGAAGCTGAACTGCTATTGATTGCCTCGATAAGCTCCTCATAAATCCCGCTGACCTTTCGCCCGATACCGGTGCCTAAAAGGGCATCTACAATGAGGTCGGAGCAATTCAAGTCCTTCAGGCGGCCCAAAGGATCTTTTTCGCCAACCAAATGCACTTCACAGCCGGTATTGAGTAAAATCCGGTAATTTACGGCGGCATCCCCCTGATAATCGGAAACAGGGTCCACAGCCCATGTCTCCACGCAATAACCCAGCCTCTTCAGGTGCCTGGCGATAACAAAACCGTCGCCCCCGTTGTTGCCCTTTCCACATAATATTATTATGCTGCCATTTCCGCGATCCGGCCGCAGCTTCCGGATCAATCCAACCACCTGCAGCCCGGCATTTTCCATCAGGATAAGGCCTGGGATACCATAGCGGGTCATGGCTTCCCGGTCTATCTCGCCCATTTTTTTCCCGGATACAATCTTCAACGCTACCCCTCCCGTATGTATAAATTATTTCCATTAACTTAAATTATATCATTTTTTTAAGGCCCGAAGGATGATAGTACTCCCCTGAGGGAGGAAAAGTTAAAAAATACATGTAATATTTAAATACGGGCCGGATGAACTGGATAAAACGCCTCTTTGACTGCTCATGCCGACAGTGCTATAATTGAAGAAAAAGAATATTTGGTTTTGATGGGAAAATATGGTTAAATATGGTTATAATATTAATATAACAGAAACCTGTAGGTGATTTCAGTTGATTTCCTTGCCTTTTTCTCAGGATATTCCCGAAGAAGTAGCCATGTTGTTTTGGGATGTTGATTTGGCTGCGCTGGATTTAGAGAACCATAAAATCTTTATTGTCGAACGGGTACTCAATATGGGGGATGAGGTTGCGCTAAAATGGTTAAGGCAAAAATATGGGCTGAAGATAATTTATTATACTGTCACAACCAGTAATAAACTAACGTTAAAGACTGCCCGATGCTGGCAGAACTATTTTAATCTGAAGGAGGAGCAAATGAGATGTTTCTCGACATTCTCGGCGAGCCTAGATCACGTTTACTGAGAAAGGTTCTGGCCGATCCTCCGGTACCAAATGCGTATCTGGCCGGCGGCACGGCATTGGCACTCATTTTAGGGCACCGGGAATCAGTCGATTTTGTTTGGTTTTCTCCGGCAATGTTTGATGCTGAAGCTGTTGCAGAAAGCCTCTCTCAATTAGGGCAACTTCATATTTCCGAAACTAAAAAAGGCACCTTCCATGGTTTTGTCAACGGTATCCAAGTAACCTGGTTGTATTACCCTAATCCACTGCTAGAAGATTTTATAACATCGCCCGAGATCCCTGGCTTATACCTGGCCTCCTTGATTGATATCGCGGTTATGAAATGGGCAGCCCTAAGCAGCCGTGGATCTCGTAAGGATTTTATCGATCTATATTTTATTGCCCAAGCCGGATTAGAAATACAATCACTTGTTCCTTTACTGGCCAAAAAATTCCCGGATTCCAATATCAATTATTATCACATGATCAAGAGCTTGTCATATTTTGACGATGCCGAACACGAGGCCTGGCCAGTAATGCATAAGTCGGTGCAATGGGAAGAAGTAAAAGCTTTTTTCCGGCAACAACAAAAGCTGTTATTGGATAAATGCTTATGCAAGTAGACTATAAATAGACTATCATGTAAGGTATATTAATGTATGCCCACTACAAATCCTTTTCATTTGCACCGCGACCACGATGGTTTCAGGAAAGAAAGGTATTAAGGAGAGGCTGAAAATGATCATTAAAAGCCCCAAAACTGTTATCCCGGCGGTGGTAGCCGTCCTGCTGGTTGTTATTATCAGCGTTATCAGTACATTTACAGGGGCAAAGGATGTGCCCCTTTTCGCAGAGGAGGCACTGGAGCAGCTTGCGGCAAGTGCTTACCACACAAAAAACGAAGTCAGCTTCAAAATTCCAGAGGCCTATGAAAAGCCGGAGGAATGGAATATCCATATATCGGGACGGCTTGAGTTTGAGGATGGTTTTTCAACAAACATTCATCATCTGGAGGATATCAACGACGCCAGGGCATGGAAACCGGGAGAGCGATACAGCATTGCGCTGAACGATGGTTATACCGAGCTGACCTTGACCGCCTTTCTTCCGGATGGAAGCGGTGGTATGCTGGAAAAAACCGTAGATCTGCTCAACACGCCCCCCTTTACAGTAACCTACGGATTACTTCATCTGGGGGCTGGAGGAAAAGCCCTCAGTACCATTTCACCGCTGCCGGGCGATTATGCCCGGCTTGCGGAAGATGTGGTTATGAATTACCTGATTAGATCTACCGTGTGGCAGGGGGTTGATATTCAAACGCTGAGCGAATGTTATCTGCTTCGTGCAAGCTATTCCGACGGCACGAGAACCGACTATTACGTCTATTTGCATGACGGCAAAGCCGTCATGCAAGCGGGGGCGGACGGTATCTGCAGCAGCATAGACGATGGTCTTTATGAACAACTTGTCATGCTGGCGCAGCAGAGCAGCACGGCAACAGTAGGCGGCATGGACGGGC
>DUQX01000063.1 GCA_012837615.1 Bacillota bacterium
GATGCTTTATAATTTGATTAATTCCTGGGTTATTAACGGAGTTTTTTTGGGGAGAACAAAAAGGGAAAGTATCGGCCGGGAGCTGGGGGTTTCCGTTCCGCAGTTGCTGCTAATCGATCCTACATCAGCCTGCAACCTGCGTTGCGAGGGATGCTGGGCCGGTGAGTATAGTAAAGTAGACCGGCTGGAACCCGAGTTGTTCAGCCGGATTATTACGGAGGCGAAGGAACTTGGAATTTACTGGATTGTCCTCTCCGGAGGCGAGCCTTTCTGTTATCCTTATCTTCTTGACGTAGTGGCAGAGCACCCTGACTCTGTTTTCATGTCTTACACCAACGGTACTCTTATTGATGAGAAGACAGCCGATCGCCTTGCTGATTTGGCCAATTTTTCGCCATCATTCAGCCTTGAGGGCTGGCGCGAACAGACTGATGCCCGCAGGGGTGCAGGAACTTTCGAAAAAGTTATGCATGCCATGGATCTTCTCCGGGAAAGAGGTGTCTTTTTCGGTGTTTCTGTAACATCAATGCGCAACAATATTAACGATATATTTAGCGAAAAATATATTGATTTTCTTGTGGAGAAAGGCGCTACTTATATGTGGTCTTTCCATTATATTCCTATCGGGCGTAACCCCAATGTGAATCTGATGCTTACCCCTGAACAGCGTTATTGGATGCTTGACAGAGTAAAAGAACTGAGAAACACCAGGCCGATATTAATTGCGGATTTTTGGAATGATGGCGGGTTTACCAGCGGTTGTATAGCCGGCGGAAGGCAGTACTGCCATATTAATGCGGCTGGCGATGTAGAGCCATGTGCTTTTGTACATTTCGCCGTCGACAATATCAGAGAAAAGAGCTTGAAAGAGGTTTTGCAGAATCCTTTATTTAAATCGTATCAGAAAAGGCAGCCTTTTAACGAAAACCACCTGGCTCCCTGTCCTATCATCGATTCTCCTGCAAGTTTGAGAGAAATGGTCAAGGAAAGCGGTGCACATCCAACCCATAAAGGGGCTGAACAAGTCCTGGAGGGTGAAATTGCTGAGCATCTGGATAACATTTCAAAGAAATGGTTGGAGCTTGCCGATCATTACCGGGAAAAAAATATAAATAAAAATTTTATCGAAGAAGAAGTAAGTACGGGATAATGGAGCCAAAGCAGAAATTCCTTACTATTACTTACTGTCAACTGTCCTGGAGAATGAAGCGGATAGTGGCCGAAAATTGAGTATTAAAGGATTGCAGAAAAGTACTCTTTAATTCTGCTTCTTGTTTAGATTGTTATATCTTATGCTCCCTAATCCGGGGGAGCTTTTTTTATCTTTTTCATCGACTGCAGCTCAATGTACTTTTGATTTTTATTTTTTGGTTTGCTCATTTTTTGTAAAATTACACGTTTTGCAACAACATTTACCTGGTTAATTTGGCATCCGGTAAGGCTTTCCAGTTTATTTTTTACGGATTTTTGAATTTCTTTAAGAACCGCCGGCAGATTATACTGGCCGTATTTAAAAACCAGATCAAGGCTGATTACAATGCCGCTATTGTTGGAAATAAGAGCGGTTTTTTTAGCTTTAATAACACTCTCTACCTCTTCAGCAACATGCACTGCTATTTGTTCAATAACGTTTTCGGAGAGATAATAGTTCCCCAGAGAGCTAAATAAAGGGCGGACTATACTGTGTTCCAGCGCCCTTGTCTGAGATGAGGACTTGCTTTTTCCGATGAAAAAAGATTTCAAAGGATCAAGTAAGTAGCCTGGAAATTCTTTTTCAATGGCAAAGGTGGGCAGAGGTATGACATGCCGGTTTTCTTTTTCCCTGATCTCCAGCGCTTTGGAAATCTCCTGGGGAGTGGCAATGCTTTCTATATCGAAATATTTTTGAGGGGCAGGAATACCCAGCCTCTTGGTAATAAGTTCGACCATGCGCCGGGAAATTCCGAGAATAAGTATGCTCTCGGGCTGGATCTCCTTAATTTTTTCCCGTACCTGCTCGGCATGCTCCTGATCAAAAAAAACGGCCCTTTTGGCGGCACCTATTTTTGTGTTTTCGCGTTTAGCAGATCTGCCGGCCAGGATGGCATTTCCACGGATGAGCAACCCATCGTCGATAATATATTCAATTCCTTCCCGGTAGGCTAGTAGTGTTGAGCGATGGCTTTTTCCCGTACCGCTTGCTCCAATCAAGGCGTATACTTTCATGTTTCCTCCCATTTCAAGAACAAGTATAGCATACCTCTACTTCTTTGTAAATGTCGATGAATTTTAAAAAACTTCAATAATGGTATCCTGAAAAATATTGAAAAAGATACCTTATATTGATATACTGAGGAAGATGAAGAACAGGACGATCTAGTGGAATTGGAGAATACTCAGGCGATAAAAATGAGATCAACAGGAGGGATCTTATATGAAAGACAAACTAAAATTTCTACAGCAAAGAAGGGAGATTACTACCGGGGGTGGTGGACCAAAGCGTATTGAGGACCAGCATAAAAAAGGAAAGCAGACGGCCCGCGAAAGGCTGGAACAGTTTCTAGATCCGGGGAGCTTTGTTGAGGTTGGTACTTTTGTGCAAGGCAACCTCGAAGATGCCGGTACTAATGATATTCCTCTTCCGGGAGAGGGTGTGGTTACCGGTTATGGGACGGTAGAAGGCCGCCTGGTTTATATTTTTGCGCAGGATTTTACCGTTTCCGGAGGCTCTTTGGGAGAGATGCATGCTGCGAAGATTTGCCGGGTAATGGATCTGGCAGCTCAAAACGGCGCTCCTCTAATTGGAATCAACGATTCCGGCGGGGCGAGGATCCAGGAAGGTGTAGCGTCTTTGGATGGATACGGTAAAATATTTTTTAGAAATACAATAAATTCCGGGGTTATTCCGCAAATTTCCGTTATCATGGGCCCCAGCGCGGGAGGCGCTGTTTATTCGCCGGCGTTGACAGATTTTGTTTTTATGGTGGATGATACCAGCTATATGTTTATCACCGGGCCCCAGGTTATTAAAGCCGTTACAGGTGAAGAAGTCACCCCCGACAAACTCGGCGGAGCTGCAACACATAACGAAACCAGCGGTGTGGCACACTTCAGGGCAAAAAACGAGCATGAATGTTTTGCAATGATCAAAAAGCTATTGAGCTATCTTCCCTCAAACAATTTAGATAACCCTCCTGCCGTATCTCCGGCGGACCCCATAATTCCCGCTGATGATCTTGTTGAGCTCGTTCCCGCTGATCCCAACAAGCCCTATGATGTTGTGGAAGTTATCAAAAGGATTGTGGATGGTAGCGAGCTGTTCCAGGTTCAGGAGCATTATGCCAAAAATGCAGTTGTGGGTTTTGCCCGCATTAATGGACAGGCGGTTGGTATTATCGCAAACCAGGCCAAGTATCTGGCAGGTTGCCTGGATATCAACTGCTCCGATAAAATAGCACGCTTTGTACGGTTCTGCGACTGTTTCAATATTCCACTGGTTACTTTTGTTGATGTGCCCGGTTATCTTCCGGGAGTGCATCAGGAATACGGGGGTATTATCCGCCACGGTGCAAAGATTCTTTATGCCTACTCTGAAGCTACAGTCCCCCAGATAAGCGTTGTTCTGCGCAAGGCGTACGGTGGTGCCTACATAGCCATGAACGCTCGCAGCCTTGGTGCGGATCTGGTTTACGCTTGGCCCACGGCAGAGATAGCTGTCATGGGGCCGGAGGGGGCTATCAATATAATTAACCGCAGGGAGATTGAAAAAGCCGAGAATCCTGACGAGGAGAGAAAGCGAAAAGTTGCCGAGTACCGTCAAAAATTTGCCAATCCATATATTGCAGCTGCCCGAGGCTGGATAGATGATGTTATCGATCCCAGGGAAACGCGTCAGAAATTGATCGCGGGCTTGGCGTCGCTAAAAAATAAATTTGAAGACAGGCCTCGAAAAAAACACGGAAATTTTCCTGTCTAAATCTTTTTTGGTTGACTTTTTTATTTGCGGGTGTTAAGATGCATTCAAGACAATTTCATAGAGTTGCCGGTGAAGGGGAGAGTAGTTACAGGAAAAGCCAAAGTGAGCCGGGGATAGTGTGAACCCGGCGGCCGGAACTGTATCGAAGCGCACCCCGGAGGTGAAAGCAGAAGCGTAGAGGGTCAAGGATCCAATAAGGGCACTCTATGTGTGTATGCTTTTCCGGTTAAATCCGTTATAATTATGCTGTACGGGGTTACAGCAGGCTTGAGGAGGGCCCTTATTTTATTGGGCCAAAGAAGGTGGTACCGCGAGAATGGCCTCTCGTCCTTTTGGGGAAGAGAGGCTTTCTTTATTTAGGGAGGGAATTTAATGCGGGTTGGAATAATTGGTGTTACGGGTTATACGGGAAACGAGCTTTTAAGGTTGCTTTTTTCCCATGGCGGCGTTGAAATAACTTATGTTACTTCGTATTCTTATGCCGGTAAAACCCTGGATGAAATTCATCCTCATTACCTGGAAATAATTAAGCCGGTACTCCGCTCTTTTTCAGCGGAAGAGGCTGCAGAGAAAACGGATTTGATTTTTTCGGCTCTGCCCCATGGAGAGTCGATGGAGAAGGTTCCTCTTCTAAGGGATGCCGGAATAAAGGTAATCGATCTAAGTGCAGATTTTCGTCTGACGGATGCATCCCTTTATCCCATATGGTACAAGAGGGACCACTGTTCTCCTCGCTATTTGGAAGAGGCGGTTTACGGTCTGCCGGAGTATAACAGGGAAAAGATCAAAAATGCTTCGCTTGTTGCCAATCCGGGATGCTATCCTACTTCTGTTCTTCTGGGGCTATTGCCCCTTGCCCTCAGGGGAAAGCTGGTAAACTGGGATACCCTGGTAGTGGATTCTAAATCCGGAGCATCGGGAGCCGGCCGGGTGCCTTCTCAGAATCTTCATTTTCCCGAATGCTCGGAAAACTTTCGAGCCTACCGTGTAGCTGAACACCAGCATACACCTGAAATAGAGCAGGAGCTTGGAAAGCTGGCGGGCAGGAAGATTTCGCTTACTTTTGTTCCCCATTTGCTGCCGATGATCAGGGGGATTCTCAGTACGATTTATGTGTCCTTGAATAACGATAATATTTCTCTAGAAGAAATTGTTAATATTTACAGCAGGTTTTATAGGGATGAAAAGTTCGTAAGGATTTTGCCGGGGCCTATCCTGCCGGAGACAAGAAATGTTTACGCCAGTAATTACTGTGATCTTTCTTTGAAATGGGATGCGCGTAACAACAGGCTGATTATTATATCCGTCTTAGACAACCTGGTGAAAGGGGCTGCGGGGCAGGCGGTGCAGAATATGAATCTAATGCTGGGATTTAAGGAAGAACAGGGGCTGGAGACGGTTCCCCTGCGGCCATAATTCTTTTGGGAAGAAGGTTGAACAATGATCTTGGATAATATGAAAAAAAATATGAAAAAGGTTGCTGGAGGCATTACCGCTGTCTCTGGTTTCGAAGCTGCGGGTTTGGGCTGCGGCCTTAAAAAAAATGGGAGCAAGGATTTAGCGCTTATTTACAGCAGGAAACCTGCTGCAGCGGCGGGTGTATTTACCAGAAATAAATACAAGGCGCCTCCGCTTATCCTTACACAGAAAAATATTTCCAACCCCGTGCAGGCCGTTATCATCAACAGCGGGAATGCTAACGCCTGCACCGGTGAGCGGGGGCTGCGGGACGCGAAAGAAATGGCCAAAATGACGGCAGAAAAGCTCGGTTTGCAAAAAGAAGAGGTTCTGGTAGCTTCCACCGGGGTAATTGGAAATTACCTTCCCATGGAGAAAATCAGCAGTGGCATCGGGCAAATTGTTCAGAAACTTTCTCCCGCAGGGGGAGAAGCTGCTGCCCAGGCAATTTTGACTACCGATACCGTGATCAAGATGAGCGCCTACCGGGTGCAGGTAGATGGGGGAAAGACTTCGTTTACCCTGGGGGGGATGGCCAAAGGTTCCGGCATGATCTGTCCCGATATGGCTACCATGCTTGCTTTTATCTCTACCGACGCTGCGATTAAAAAAGAGTCCCTGCAAAAAGCCCTGCGGCAGGCCGTTGATTATACATTTAACCTGATTACGGTTGATGGGGACACTTCCACGAATGACATGGTTCTTCTCCTCGCCAACGGTTTTTCCGGGGTGCAGATAAGAGAAGGAAGCCCGCTCTGGGAAGTATTTTGCGAGGCACTTTTTCACATCTGCCGGGACCTCGCTTACCAAATTGTCTCCGACGGTGAAGGGGCAACCAAAGTTGTAAAATTGACGATTAAAGGCGTGCCTGATTATCATACAGGAAGGGTTCTCGCTCGCAAGATATTGAATTCTTCACTGGTAAGAACCGCCTTTTTCGGAGAGGATGCCAACTGGGGCAGGATAGTAATGGCTATGGGGTATGCGGATGTCCATTTTATCCCCGAAAAGGTAGATATTTTTCTCGGAACCGTTCAGGTTGCCGCTGCGGGAGAAGGGCTTCTTTTTGATGAAGCTGAGGCAAAGGCCGTTTTAATGAAAAGGGAAATTCCGGTAGTGATTGATTTACATCTGGGAGAGGAAAAAGTAACTGCATACGGGTGTGATCTCAGCCATGAATATGTAAGTATAAACAGCTCTTACAGGAGTTGAAATTTTGAGTAGCGGATGTCACCCAGGTAATTGTAATTATAGATCATTAATAATCATTTATAAATATTTGCCGCCGGTATAGCTGACGGTATAGTAATATAGCAGCATATAAGGAGGCTGACGAATGGAAAAAGCGATGGATGCCCTGATAGCCAAAGCGGGTGTTTTAATTGAAGCCCTACCTTATATCCGTACTTTTGCCGGAAAAACCTTTGTCATCAAGTACGGAGGCCATGCCATGGTCAGCGAAGAGCTAAAAAACTCGGTAGCCCAGGATATTGTCCTTTTAAAATTTATCGGCATTAACCCTATTGTGGTTCACGGTGGTGGCGGAGAAATAACGGCCTTAATGGAAAAACTTGGGAAAGAATCACGTTTTGCAGGTGGCCTGCGCGTTACCGACAAGGAGACGATGGAGGTTGCCGAGATGGTCCTTGTTGGAAAGATCAACCAGGAGATAGTTGGCCTGCTGAACCGTCATGGGGGTAAAGCTGTGGGGCTTAGCGGTAAAGACAGCAACCTGCTGGTGGCAAGGAAGAAACCTCCGGTACAGGTCTTCGTGAAAGGGGAAGAACAGAGCGTTGATTTAGGAAATGTGGGAGATGTGGTTACCGTCAGTCCGGAAGTAATCAATACCCTTAGCCAAAACGGCTATATACCTGTGATCTCCTCGGTCGGGGTAAGCCCGGAGGGCGAAAGCTTGAATATCAATGCCGATCATGTGGCGGGGGAACTGGCGGCCGCCCTTCATGCAGAAAAATTAATTATACTGACCGATGTGGAGGGTATTCTGAAAAGGGCGGACGATCCGGGGAGCCTTATCTCTTCCCTGAGCCGCCAAAAAGTGGGGGAGATGATCATCTCCGGGGAGATATCCTCCGGGATGATTCCTAAGGTCGAGGCCTGTGTTAGGGCGCTAAACAACAATGTCTCCCGGACACATATTATTGATGGCCGGATCAGCCACTCCATGCTGTTGGAGATCTTCACAGATCAGGGTATCGGGACGATGGTTGTATAAAGGCGATTTTTCTTGCCTGTATTTCCACACTTGCATTATACTGAGGAGGTGAAAATGATTGTTTCAGGAAGAGGAGAAGACGTTACAAGAAGAGGAAAAGAAGTATATCATTAATACTTATAACCGCTCTTTGGAGAATACTCCGCTGGCCGTCAGAGGCAAGGGGACGTTCCTCTGGGATGAAAGCGGTAAGGAGTACCTTGATTTTGTTGGAGGGCTGGCTGTAAATGCCTTCGGTCATGCCTATCCTCCGGTCGTGAGCGCTGCCAGGGAACAGATGGAGAGGATTATCCACACCTCCAATCTGTACTATACCGCGCCGCAGGTCCGGCTGGCGAAGAGCCTGGTAGAGAACTCGGCCCTGGATAAAACATTTTTCTGCAATAGCGGAGCGGAGGCCAACGAAGCCGCTATTAAGCTTGCCCGCAAGTACAGCAAGCTTCGAGCCGGAGAAAATAAGTACGAAATTATTACGGCGCAGAAGTCTTTTCACGGGCGCACCCTGGCAACCCTTACGGCCACCGGACAGGAGAAGTTCCAAAAAGGCTTTGAACCGCTTCCACCCGGTTTCTGCTACGGAATTTTTAATGATCTGCAGTCCTTTGAATCTCAGGTGAACGAATTTACCTGCGCTGTCATGGTTGAACCTGTGCAAGGAGAGGGAGGAGTGTATCCTGCTGAAAAAGATTTTCTCAGAGGGTTAAGGCGCCTGTGCGATGATAACAATCTACTGCTCATATTCGATGAGGTCCAGTGCGGTATGGGAAGAACCGGTAAGCTCTTTGCCTATGAGCACTACGGTGTTGAGCCGGATATTATGACCCTGGCAAAAGCGCTGGGCGGGGGATTTCCCATTGGGGCTATGCTCTGCCGGGAAGAAGTGGCTTCTGGTTTTGCCCCTGGGGATCATGCTTCCACTTTTGGAGGCAACCCTGTGGCCTGCGCAGCAGCATTTGCAGTAATGGAGGGCCTTCTGCAGGAGGGGTTTTTGGATGATGTTGCCAGCAGGGGGGCATATTTTCTGGAGAAGCTGGAACTGTTGAAAGAAAGGTTTCCGGATGCAGTGCACCAGATCAGGGGGAAAGGAATGATTCTCGGTATGGAGCTCAGATCTTTGGGACGAGAGGTTCAGCAACGCTGCCAGGAAAAAGGGTTGCTGATAAACTGTATCGGGGAAAAGATCCTGCGTTTTCTTCCCCCGTTAAATGTCAGGAAGGAAGAGATTGATTCTGCCCTGGATATTTTACAGGATGCGATGACGGAGGTGTTCAATGGTGAATAATCTGCGCGGAAGGCACTGTTTATCCTTGCAAGATTTTACCGCGGAGGAAATCGGGGCTATGCTGGAGCTGGCAGGCGAACTGAAAGCGAAGCAGAAAGCGGGAGAACCCCATCGCCTGCTGGAGGGGAAAACGCTGGGGATGATTTTCCAAAAACCGTCTACAAGGACCAGGGTTTCTTTTGAGGTTGGCATGTGGCAGCTCGGAGGTTATGCCCTCTTCCTGAGCAGCCAGGAGCTGCAGATAGGCAGGGGGGAGCCCATTAAAGACACCGCGGCTGTCCTTTCGCGTTACCTGGATGGTATTATGATCCGTACCTTTGATCATGCTGAAGTAGAAGAGCTGGCAGCCAATTCTTCCGTTCCGGTGATCAATGGCC
>DUQX01000064.1 GCA_012837615.1 Bacillota bacterium
CGGGCTTGCATATCCATGATATTAAAAAATTGCTCGCTATCCTGGAGCGCCTGACGGAAAACGGGGATACGGTTGTTGTGATTGAACACAATATGGAAGTGATTAAAAGGGCCGACTACATTATTGACCTGGGTCCGGAGGGAGGAGACCGGGGTGGTGATATCGTAGCCACGGGAGCCCCCGAAGAGGTTGCCCTGGTCAAAAACTCTCATACGGCGCAATACCTGAAGCGTTATCTTAAATTACCGGTTTAAGAGGGGGTTACTTTTTTTGGAAGATAAAAGAGAACTTTTGCTTGAACAAGTTCAGCAACTGCCGCGCAGTCCCGGGGTTTACCTTTATAAAGACGAGCGGGGCAGGGTTATCTATGTGGGGAAAGCGCTGGACCTCAGGCAGCGTGTCCGCTCTTATTTTCAAAATACTCCTTCCAATTCTTCATACCGGCTTAAGGCCCTGGTCGGCAAAATCGCATCTATTTCTTATATTGTAACGGATTCGGAAGAAGAAGCATTTATGTTGGAGTCCAACCTGATTAAAGAATATTCGCCCCGCTACAACGTCCAGTTTAAGGATGACAAGCACTACCCTTACCTGCGTTTGACTACCGAGGAAACATTTCCCAGGCTGGAGGTAGCCCGCAGGGTTGATGCGGGAGGATCGCGCTATTTTGGCCCTTATAGCAATGCGGGTTCAATGCGCGATACGATAAGGTTGATCAAAAAAATCTTTCCCCTGCGTAGCTGTCGCCAGGAACTGAGGGAGGGGGAGGCGAAAGGCCGCCCCTGCCTGAATTACCAGATAAAGCGCTGCCTGGCTCCCTGCCGTGGGAATATATCTTCCCGGGAATATAACCGCGTTGTGGAGCAGGTAGCGCTTTTCCTGGAAGGGCGGCAGCTTTATCTTTTGAAAAAAATTGAGCGGGAGATGATTGCGGCGGCAAACGCCCTGCAGTTTGAAAAGGCCGCCAGGCTGAGGGATCAGCATTTTTCCCTGCAGCGAATCATGGAACGCCAGAAAGCGGTAACGACGGATTTAAAAGACAGGGATGTAATCGCCCTCGTCGAAGTCCCGGGAGGGTATACCGTGGGCCTTTTTCGTGTACGGGGAGGCAAGCTGCTGGGAGCGGAAAATTTTACCCCCAGAGGTACGGAAGATAAGGGAGCGGAGGAAATTATGAAGGAATTTTTGCGCCATTATTATGATAAATCCACCACCGTTCCCAGGGAACTGCTCCTTTCCCATATGCCTGAAGAGAAGGAGCTAATAACCCAGTGGCTGAAAAAGAAAAGGAATAACAAAGGAATAAAGATGAAGGTTCCCAAGAGGGGGGAAAAAAAGGCCCTGCTGGAACTGGTGAAAAAAAATGCTTCCCTGCATGCCCGGAATGAACAGGAGGAGATGCGGCAAACGGAATTGGGCTTGAAAGAGCTGGAAAGATTGCTGGGGCTGGTTAGCCCTCCTGTGAGAATTGAAGGTTATGATATATCCCACCTTGCCGGAGAGGATACGGTAGGCTCAATGGTAGTATTTCTTCACGGGCGTCCTTCGAAAGATGAGTACCGGCGTTTTAAGATACGTACAGCTCCCCGGGGTGACGATTATGCTGCTCTGGCCGAGCTGCTGCGTCGCCGCCTGCGAAACGAAGACCTTCCTTTGCCGTCGTTAATTCTACTGGACGGCGGGCGGGGGCAGCTCTCCGCGGGTCAGGCTGTTCTGAAAGAGGCCGGGCATGGCGAACTTCCGGTTATCGCACTGGCCGAGGAGCATGAGCATATTTTTTTACCGGAGCAAAAAACCCCGCTCGTCCTGCCCGCCGTTAGCCCAGCGCTGAAGTTGCTGCAGCAGGTGCGGGATGAAGCGCACCGTTTCGCCATCACTTTCAGCAGGAATTTAGCGGTTAAGCGGAGCCTTTCTTCATTTCTACAGGGGGTGCCGGGGATTGGCAAAGTCAGAAGAAAAAACTTGCTGGAACATTTTTCGGATATGGAAACTATGATGGTCGCCTCCCTGGAAGAGATTAAAGCAGTCCCAAAGATGAACGGCCCGAGCGCCGAAAGATTGTACAGGGAGCTTCAGCGGAGGAAAAATCAATAAGGAGGCAGCGCTGTGGGAGAAAATGAATATATTGAAAAGAAAGAACTGGTTATCTCCTTGCCCGGCAGGGAGTTGAAGCTCTATGTGGCGGCGGATATCGAAGCCTTAATTACCGATGTAAATGATGAGGATAAAGTGCCCTGCTGGGCTGACGTCTGGCCCGCGGCTTATGGCCTGGCCCACTTTATCTGGGAGACAATCGATTTTTCACCCGGGGAAAGAGTCCTGGAGCTTGGGGCGGGTATGGGCCTTCCGGGGATAGTATGCGGCCTCAAAGGAGCAAAGCTTACTCTTTCCGATTTTAACCCCACTGCGCTGAGGATGGCCGGAGATAATGCCCGGATAAACGGCCTGGATGCTGATCTTTTGCAGGAAGACTGGCGTAAATTCGCCTGTCAAGACAAATTTGACTGTATACTGGCATCGGATATTTTATACGATCCCAAACTCAACCCCTATTTAGGAAAGATCTTTTCCAATAATTTAAAACCCGGAGGTAAAATATTGATCTCTCATCCGGGCCGCAAGGCCACCTATGAATTCCTGGATAAATGGCTTGATAACAATCTTTTTCAGGAGAAAAAACATCTCCGGGAAATAGAACTACAAGATGCGCTTCTTCCCCGCTATAATATCGTTATTCATCTTATTAGCGCACCTGAGCATATTTGTTGACAGGGGGCGTTATTCCCTGTAAGCTAATATCGAGAAGATGCAGGGTCCTTCTTACTTTCTTACTTATGAAGCGGAAGGCCTATCATTTTGGGACGGGAAGGTGAAAAACTTTGAAGTATAAATTACTGGCTCTTGACCTTGATCATACTCTTTTAAATAAAGATAATCAAATCTCATCCAGAAATATTGAGGCTATTCGTGCGGTAGTGGACAGGGGAGTAATGGTTACCCTTGCCACCGGCCGTATGTTTCTTTCAGCCTTACCTTACGCTGAAGAGCTGGGAATAGATCTGCCCCTGATTACGTATCACGGTGCCCTGATAAAACAGGCCGGCAGCGGTCAAATTTTGAAGCACTGTCCTGTTCCTTTCGAAATGGCGCTGGAGATCTTGCGCCTGGGAGAAGAGAGTAATTTCCATTTAAACCTTTATTTTAATGACAGGCTTTTTGTCAAAGAAGAAAACGATAAAACACGTTATTATCAACAAATTGCATCAATTCCTTTAGAAACGGTAGGGGATCTTTCCAGCTTCCTGTTACAAAAAGGATTGGAGCCAACCAAGTTGACGATAA
The DNA here is from genome assembly GCA_012837615.1 of Bacillota bacterium. GTDB lineage: Bacteria > Bacillota > Dethiobacteria > DTU022 > UBA8154 > DUQX01. The sequence goes on from DUQX01000064.1 coordinate 3,343, forward strand.
TAAACATGGATGGACGTCTTGGGGAAATACAGCAGATTCTAGAAAAAAAATTTAAACCCCATCTTTCCATATTACAATCCCGTCCCTTTTTTTTAGAGATAACTCACAGGGATGCAACTAAAGGGCAGGCGCTTGATTTCCTTGCGAACAAAGAAGGAATTTTGTCTGAGGAAATCATTGCTATGGGTGACAGTTATAACGATATCGATATGTTACAATATGCGGGGCTGGGGGTCGCAGTGGCTAACGCTCCGCGTGAGGTTCAAAATGTTGCTGATGTGATTACCCTCTCCAACGTTGAGGATGGAGTTGCCGTCTTTTTGGAAAAGCATATTTTAGGAAAGGGATAGAGACGGTTTTTACCATAATGAAGGGAATGTTGTTGTGAAAGTAAACGACCTGCGCGTGAAGGATATTGGGGAGTTTTCCCTGATCGAACGCCTGGTGGAGGTGCTTGGCCCAACAGCAAGGGGCGCTGGCCAGGGGGTTATCCGGGGTATAGGGGATGATGCTGCTATTTTGCAGAATAGCCCCGGTACGAGGATCCTGGCTTCCTGCGATATGCTTCTTGAAGGAAGGCACTTTGACTTATCATATTCCAGTCCACGGCAGCTGGGCTGGAAAGCCCTCGCCGTTAATCTGAGCGATATCGCTGCCATGGGCGGCCGGCCACGCTGGGCGCTGGTTAACCTGGGGCTTCGGCCGGAGTTAAAGGTAAGCCTGGTAGAGGAAATATATGCAGGTATTGCTGAATTGGCTGAAGAGCACGGTGTTATAGTAGTGGGCGGGGATACCTGCTCTTCCCCGGGGCAGCTGATAATTGATATTTGCATACTGGGGGAAGCCAGCAGGTCGGGAATAGCTTACCGCTCGGGTGCCATGGAAAATGATATGATTCTGGTAACGGGAAACCTTGGAAAATCCGCAGCGGGTTTAGCTTACCTTCGCGGGAAGATGCAGTTGCAGCTTGAGCCTGATGACCGCGAGGAGCTGCTGGGTGCCCATCTTCGACCGGTACCCCGTGTTAAAGAAGCATCTCTTTTAATTCGCAGCGGTATGGTAAATGCAATGAACGACATCAGTGACGGCCTGGCTTCGGAATTGCACGAAATTGTTCAGGCAAGCGGTTGCGGCGCGCGTATCTGGGCTGAACGTTTGCCTTTAAGTCCGAGCACGATAAAAATGGCGAACAGTATTGGGGTAAACCCCCTGGAATGGGCTCTTTATGGGGGCGAAGATTATGAACTCCTCTTAACTATTCCGGGGAGCAAAGGTTCGCCTCTCAGGGTGAGGAGGTTGAGCAACAGCCTGAAAAGAGCTACGGGCACCTCTCTCAGCCTTATCGGCAGAATTCTTCCTTTTCCCGGCGTGGAACTGGTTTATCCAGACGGCAGAGTGGAGCCCCTTGCCCAGGGAGGTTATAATCATTTTAAGAACAGTGCTACATAAACTTGGAAAGCAGGTGCACAATTGTATAAGGGCAGATTTGTTTTAATAACCGGTTTTTCCGGGGCAGGTAAGAGCGGGGCATTGCACAGCTTTGAGGATCTCGGTTACTTCTCCATGGACAACCTTCCTCCAGCTTTAATTCCCAAATTTGCCGAACTCTGTATCCAATCGGGAGGAAAAATAAACCGCGTTGCCCTGGTCTGTGATATCAGGGGAGGGGAACTTTTTAGCGGCTTATTTGATGCATTGGATAGGTTGGAGGAAATGGGGTTCGATTATGAGGTTCTTTTTCTGGAAGCTGAGGAAAAGGTGTTAATACAACGTTATAAGGAGACAAGGCGCCTGCACCCACTGGCTGAGAGGGGGACTATTGTAGAGTCAATCAAAGAGGAGAAAATGCTTTTAGAAGATATCAGGGGAAAGGCGGATGTTATTATCGATACCTCTGATCTTTCAACGGCCGAACTGAAAGAAAAAATATACCGGCTTTATGCACCTGAAAAGTGGGAAAAGAATATACTTATAACGGTGGTTTCTTTTGGATATAAGTACGGCCTTCCCCTTGATGCTGATCTGGTCTTTGATGTCCGCTTTTTACCAAATCCCTATTACGTAAATTCCCTGAGAAACCTGAACGGAAATCACCAATCCGTTCACGACTATATCTGGAAATGGGCTATTACACACAGATTTTTTCAAAAGCTAAACGATATGACGAAGTTTTTAATTCCTTGTTATATAAAAGAAGGAAAACCACAGCTGATTATTGCTATAGGTTGTACCGGAGGCAGGCACCGCTCTGTATCGCTTGCTAACGAGCTTTCCCGTTTACTTGCCGGTGAAAACTATCGAGTGAGAACAGAACACCGGGATATTAACAAAGTATAAAAAATACTTCAGTTGAAGGATTGGAAAACTTGTAAGTAAGGTGATAAGTTTTGGTAAGTTACTGGTCAGAAAGGCTCAGGGATGCGATAAAATGGCTTTATCCCGGCCTGGGCGTAAAACGCTGGTTGCTGCTTGCGGTGTTCGGTTTACTTATTTTATTAAGCGGTATTTTTCTATTCTGGACCCACGGTTTTATTAAAGAAGGCAGTGCCCGGAATTTTTTGGAGTTGTTAGGCGGGCTTTCCTTTCACCCCCTTATACTGATTGTGATAGTAATTGCGGGTCTTTTTATATTATTTTGGGGTTTGCAGCAGACGGGGAACGCCATTGCCGGCAACCTTTTACCGCACCACGGCAGGCGCATCATTGAAAAGCTTTATAGCAAGCGTTACCTGGAAAAAGGGCCGAAGATCGTTTCTATCGGAGGCGGGACGGGGTTATCCGTTTTGCTCCGGGGCTTGAAAGAATATACGTCTAATATAACCGCTGTAGTTACCGTTACCGATGACGGCGGCAGTTCCGGGCGCCTCAGGGGCGAGATCGGCATGCTGCCTCCCGGTGACCTGCGGAATTGTATACTCGCCCTGGCGGATACTGAACCGCTTTTGGAGGAACTTTTTCAGCATCGTTTCCAGGGAGGAAATGATTTGGAAGGACACAGCTTTGGCAATCTCTTTATTGCTGCTATGACTGAGATGATGGGTTTCGAGCAGGCCATCAAGGAGTTTAGCAAAGTCCTGGCGATAAGGGGAACCGTATTGCCCGTGACCCTGGAGAATATTATTCTGAAAGCCGTGTTTACCGATGGTACAGAAATGGAGGGAGAAACCAGAATAGTAAAAGAAGGGAAAACAATCGACCGTCTCCTTCTTTCACCTTCATCCTGCAAACCTTTGCCGGAGGTTATTAGCGCGATTAAAGAAGCCGATGCTATTATCCTCGGCCCTGGTAGCCTGTATACCAGCGTTTTGCCCAATCTCCTGGTTCCGGGAGTGAAGGAAGCTATTAAAGAGTCGGCTGCACTCTGTATCTACGTGTGCAATATCATGACCCAGCCGGGTGAAACGCAGGGCTTTACCGTTTCCCGTCATCTGGAAGTATTTCGCAGGCATGGTTGTGAGGATATAATCGATACTGTTGTCGTTAATAACGATACCGATATTTTTTCCGGGGTTGCGGAAAATTATATACTTGAAGGCGCTGAACCGGTGGAGTTTGATCGGGGGGCTCTCTCAAAATGGGATATAAACATCATTCAAGCTCCCTTGCTTGAACGGGAAGGAATCCATCATGACAGCAGGAAGCTGGCGACACTTATCATTGATAAATTAATCGAGAGGGAAACAGGACTGGAAGGGTTCTGGGCTTATACCTTTCTCAGCTTAAACGGGAATTTCCGGCGAGTGAAAAAAGAAATGCACAATATCTTCACCAATCCTTACATAAAAAAACAAAAAAAACTGCAACGTTATTTTAACAGCATTTTTCGTTCCCGTTGATCTTGATTTGTTGGGGTGTTGTAAATGACTTCTTTTGCTTATCAGGTAAAAAATGAGCTGGTAAGAAACCCGTTGAAAAACCGTTGTTGCGCTGCTGCTGAACTCAAAGCTTTTTTAGAGATAAACGGCAAATTTATTATTAATGCAAGAACGGTAAAAATAGCTTTGCAAACACGGAATGCTTCTGTGGCACGGCGACTGTTTTTACTCTTTAAGTTTCATTACGGTTTTTCGCCTGAAATCCTTTCCTTCCGCAAACACCACCTACAAAAAAACAGCTCTTTTTTATTGCAAATTTTTGGAAATAAGAAGGTTTTATTAATCCTCAGAGACCTCGGTTTTATGCCGGCCGGTGAAGATATGGAAAAATTTCTTTTTCTGCCGCATTTAAATAATCAAATTGGGTTAAACGCTCTGCGGGAAAAATGCTGTCGAAGGGCTTACTTAAGGGGAGCTTTTCTCGCCGGCGGTTCTATAAATGATCCCAGAACAGACTATCACCTGGAAATTGTCATTCCCTGCGAAGCTTATGCCCGGGCTGTAAAAGAAGTGCTTGCTTCTTTTAATCTTGGGGCACGTTATTTTCAGAGAAAAAACGATTTTGTTTTATACTTAAAAGGTGGGGAAGAAATCGGAGAATTTTTTCGAATTATCGCAGCCCCTAACGCTTTGCTTAAATTTGAGAATATCAGAATAGTAAAAGGTGTAAGGAACAAGATCAACCGCTTAATTAATTGTGAAACGGCCAACCTTACCAAGACATTTCTCGCCTCCCAGGAACAGATCGCCAATATTAAGCTAATAGAAGATACGGTTGGACTAAAAAATTTAAGCCCCTCTTTGGCCCAGGTTGCCCGGTTGCGTCTCCAATTTCCGGAGGCCACGCTTCAAGAACTGGGGGAAATTTCCACCCCCCCCTTAACCAAGTCGGGTGTTAACCATCGCTTGCGCCGGATAAATGATTTGGCCAATAAAATAAGGCAGGAAAAAAATAATTAATAAAAGAGCGCAGGCCTTCAGCGAAGCTCATTAAAGAAGCAGGTTTTTTTATCTGATTTGGCGAATATAATGTAATAGGACAGTTGTAGTGTTAGGGTGATATAATGGCTATGAATTTTCAAATGGAAATTGAACAGACCCAGAAAATTGTCATGACGCTTGAGCTGCAGCAGGCGATTAACCTCTTGCAATTATCGACGCTGGAGTTGAAGAATTATCTGGAAAGAGAAATTGCTGAAAATCCGGTGCTTGAAATACAGGATAAAGAAGAAGATACGGACAATGAATTTAGCGGGGATGCGGTTGATCAAGAAGACGAATCGAATAAAGACATGGATTTTGACTGGGAGGAATATATAAATGACTATGATTCTTCCCTCCGTAGGGGATTGTCTGGGGGAGTTCAGAAAGAAAGCGATCAATATTACCCTTATGAATACGTTGATTCCAGCGACAATAACTTGGAAGAATACCTAATCTTCCAGCTGCGCATGTCTTCGGTTGATGAAGATGATTTTCGAATTGGGGAGTATCTCATCGGCAATTTGGATGCCTGCGGTTATTTACGGGGTGAGGTTGCCGAACATGCGGAGTGCCTCGGGGTAAAAGAAGAAAGGGTTGTCCGAATGCTCGAATTAATCCAGACCTTTGACCCCCAGGGTATAGGGGCGAGGAATTTGAGGGAATGCCTGCTAATTCAGCTCAGGAGGCGTGAAAATGTTCCTCCGTATACTGAAACAATAATAAAAAAATATTTACCCGAGCTAGGCAGAGCGAAATACCGGGAGATCGCCGGCAAAATGGGAATTTACCCCAAAGAACTACAGAAAGCGATCGATTACATCCGCACTTTAAACCCCAAACCGGGTTCCTGTTTTAGCCGTGCTGGTGAAACCAGTTATATAGTGCCTGATATTATTGTGGAAAAAGTAGAGGGCGATTATATTTTTACTATTAATGATAATATCCCCTCTCTTACCATTAGTTCTTTTTATAAGAATCTTTTAGCCCGGGGATGTGGAGAAAACGTCAACAGTTTCATTAAAAAACGCCTGGAAAGTGCAATGTGGCTCATTAAAAGTATTGAACAGAGGCGCTTGACACTTTATAAAGTAACAGAACAGATTATTAAGATCCAGCGCGATTTTTTAGATAAGGGAATTCGTCATATTAAGCCGCTAACCCTAAAAGAAGTGGCAGACAGGGTGGGGATCCACGAGTCTACCGTTAGCCGTGCTGCTATGAATAAATACATGCAAACGCCCAGAGGCCTTTATCCTTTAAAATTCTTTTTTTCAGGAGCTATTGGGGGAGCTTCCGGCAAAGATCATTCCGTTTTATGTATTAAATCCTATTTAAAAGAGCTTTTGGAAAAAGAGGAACCTCGATCCCCGTACAGCGATCAGCAGCTGACCAATTTAATGAATAATAAGGGTATCGAAATCTCCAGGAGAACGATAACTAAATACCGAAAAGAAATGGGTATTCCTTCATCTTTTAAAAGGCGTCGATTCGATTAAAAAACATTTTTTTGATTATAATTGGGAAATGGGACAGAAAAGACCAAAGCGGGTCTTTTTTTGTCCCATTTTTCATAGTATAATAAAAGGAAGGGAAGGGGTATGTTTTAGTAATGATGGTTTCAGATAACCATGAAGATATTGTGCTCTTAGCGCCTGAAATACCCGAAATACTTGTCCGGCGTTATAAGATCTTGCGAAAAATATATTATTCGTCTCCCCTTGGCAGGCGCAGCCTGGCCGCCTATTTCCAGGTTGGAGAAAGGGTGTTGCGCAGGGAAATTGAAACGTTGCGCGAACAGGGCCTAATTAGCGTAAGCTCAAAAGGTATGTTTCTTACAGCGTCCGGTAAGTCGCTTGTGGCTTCTATTACGCCCTTCCTGAAATCATTTTTGGGTTTGACGGTTCTGGAGGAGAAGCTATTAAAGTTGTTAAAGGTGAAGCGTGTTATTGTAGTGCCGGGAGACCTGGAACAAGATGAAGTGGTTCTTTTGGAAATGGGCCGTGCTGCCGCCAGGATCCTCCGGGAATGTCTGGTTCCCGGCATGGTTCTAGCTATATCCGGCGGGATGTCCTGCGCAGCTGTTGCTGATATGCTTCCTGAAGCGGGGGCACCGCAGGGAATTACGGTAGTTCCTGCAAGGGGTGGGCTGGGGGAGGTTGTTGATTCACAGGCCAATACTATTGCAGCAAGGGTTGCCAAAAAATTAAAGGCGTCTTACAGATTGCTTCACTTGCCTGATTCTCTGAGTCAGGAAGCATTACAGGTGCTGCTTCGCGAAAAAAATATAAAGGAGATCTTAGATCTGATTAATTCGGCGCGCATTCTTGTCCACGGGATTGGAACGGCTGAGGAAATGGCCAGACGCAGGGGCGTTTCTGCGGAGGAAATGCAGAGGTTGCGTGATAAAGGAGCTGTAGGTGAAGTTTTCGGCCTTTTTTTAAATTCCAAGGGCGAAATAGTTGATAGAATTCCCGGCCTCGGCCTCTATTTGGAGAATTTGAGCAGGAAAGCGCATCATGTCATTGTAGTCGCCGGAGGCAGGCAAAAGGCGGATGCGATTGTTGCGGTGGTGGGGAACCATCAACGTGACCTTCTCGTATTGGATGAAGGAGCGGCCAGGAGGATTTTAGAAGTCTTAGAAGGCTTTGGGGGTGAAGGAAACAGGGATACAATTGTATCGGTATAATGGGATAAAAAGTTCGTGACATGCTTATCATAATAAGGAGGAGACCTGATGACTGTTAAAGTTGGGATCAATGGGTTTGGACGAGTGGCAAAATCATGTTTGCGTGCTTCTTTTCAACACCCGGATGTAGAGGTTGTTGCCGTAAATAGTGTAAGAGATCCCAAGTTTCTGGCGCACTTGCTAAAATACGATTCTGTTTATGGGGTTCTTGATGCAGAGGTAGAAGCACAGGGTCAAAGCTTATTGGTCGGCGGGCAGAGGATAGATATCCTATCGGAAAGGGATCCGTCTTATTTAAACTGGGGCGAAGTGGGAGCAGAAATAGTGCTTGAGGCTACTGGGGCGTTTAATGAGCGGAGCGCTGCAGCGGCGCACCTGTCCGGGGGGGCAAAAAAAGTTATTATTACCGCGCCCGGCAAAGGGGTTGATTTTACCGTTGTGCTAGGTGTAAATGAAGGGGATTATCGGCCCGATGAGCACCATGTTATCTCCAACGCTTCCTGTACTACTAACTGCCTGGGGGTTGTGGTTAAGGTTTTGCAGGAGAAGATAGGTATAAAACGAGCTTCGATGACCACTATCCATTCGTATACCAATGACCAGCGTTTGCTGGATATTACCCATCAGGATTTTCGCCGGGCCAGAGCTGCCGGAGTGTCCATGATTCCAACCTCTACCGGAGCTGCGCGCAATATTGGTTTGGTTTTACCGGGGCTCGAGGGAAAAATTGACGGAATGGCTATAAGGGTACCCACCTTTACCGTCTCCCTTGTTGACCTTGTCGCTGAGCTTAAAATTGATGTGAATGAAGAAGAGGTTAACGATGCTTTTCTAGAAGCGTCCCGGGGAGAAATGTCGAATTATCTCGGTGTCTCTTTTGAGCCTCTTGTTTCGATAGATTATAAGGGAAGTACATATTCAGGTGTTATCGATGCTCTTTCTACCAAAGTGGTAGGGGATAGGCTGGTTAAGGTATTGGCCTGGTACGATAACGAATGGGGATATTCCATGAGGGTCCTAGACCTGGCTGCTTTTATTGCCGCGAAAGGCCTATAATATTTCCCTGGAGGTGTAAAGGGGTTTGTCCAAGCTTAGCATAAAGGATATTCCTATGGAGGGAAAAAGGGTTTTTGTTCGAGTTGACTTTAATGTTCCCCTTTCCGATGAAGGCAAGGTGATTGATGATACCAGAATACGCTCGGCATTGCCGACGATAAAATATCTCATGGAGAGAGGGTGCAGGATTATCCTGGCTTCACATCTCGGGCGTCCCAAGGGCAGGGTGGTAGAAAAACTGCGTATGGATCCGGTAGCGGAGCAGTTGTCCCGTCTCCTGGGATGTGAAGTACGTAAGAGCGATACGGTGGTTGGAGAAGAAGTTGAGGAGGCTGTAGCCGCCTTACCGCCCGGAGGAATTCTTCTCTTGGAGAACGTCAGGTTTGAAAGTGGAGAAGAAAAAAATGACGATAAATTTGCCGCTGCTTTAGCCCGGCTAGGCGATATTTTTGTGAACGATGCCTTCGGAACTGCACACCGGGCGCATGCGTCTAATAACGGCATAGCCCGTTACCTCCCTGCGGTAGCCGGGTTCCTTATGGAAAAGGAAATAAATTATCTCAATAAAAGTAAAGAAAATCCTCCCTCACCCCAGGTTGCCATTTTAGGGGGAAAAAAAGTAGCGGATAAAATCGGCGTTATTTACAACTTTATGCGGCAGGTTGATAGTTTACTCCTGGGAGGGGCGATGGCAAATACATTTCTCAAGGCGAAGGGATATTTTTTAGGGGATTCGTTTTGTGAAAACGATAAACTGAAAGAGGTAGAAAAAATTCTGGAAGGGGCCGAGAATAGCAAGGCAGAAATAATCTTGCCCGTCGATGTGGTTATCGCAAAGGAGCTCCGTGCAGAAAGCCCTCACAAAGTTGTCGGTGTTAAGGAAATTCCTGCGGGCTGGAGCGCTGTAGATATCGGCCCGGAAACGGTGAACCTTTTTAAGAAAAAAATTGCCGGTGCAAAAATGATTCTCTGGAACGGTCCCCTTGGTGCCTATGAATATGTTCCTTTTAACAGGGGTACAAAATTGGTGGCAGAGGCGGTGGCAGGAGCGAATGCCGAGTCAATAGTTGGCGGAGGGGATATTGTTGCTGCTTTGGAGGATCTCGGCCTTACTGATAAAATAACACATATTTCTACCGGAGGAGGCGCAGTTCTCGATTTTTGGGAAGGGAAAGAGCTCCCCGGCCTGGCAGTGTTGCAGGAATATTCCCGGGTTGGGAGCTAAGCAGCCTGTAGGAGGCGTTTATATTTGAGAAAAAAATTAATCGTAGCTAACTGGAAAATGCATAAAACGCTTGCGGAAACAGAGAAATTTATGCAGCGTTTCCCCAATGAGATAGAAGAGGTAAGCGGAATTGAAATAGTAATCTGCGCTCCCTTTATATCGCTGGGGCGGCTTGTTGACCTTATGAGGGGAACACCGCTAAACCCGGGCGCACAGAATATGCACTGGCAAAAAGAGGGGGCTTATACAGGGGAGATATCGCCTTTAATGCTGAAAGAGATCGGGGTAAAGTATGTAATTATCGGCCATTCCGAAAGACGTAAATATTTTGGTGAAAATGATGTCATTATCAACAAAAAAACAACTGCAGCTTTAAATAATGGATTGATCCCCATTCTTTGCCTTGGAGAGAACCTTGAAGAGCGCAGATCAAAAAAAACGGAAAAGGTACTCAAAGAACAATTGTATGGTGCTTTGGATGAAGCCGATCCCGGGGAAGAAAAGTTGCAAAGAATAGTGCTGGCTTATGAGCCAGTTTGGGCCATTGGGACCGGTACTCCTGCTGGTGGGGATGAAGCCGCAGATGTAGCCGGTTACCTGCGTTCGTTGCTCAATAGAAAATGGGGGGCTTTGTCTGAAAAAGTTCGCATACTTTACGGTGGAAGCGTAAATGAGGATAATATAACCCAATTTACCGGGAAAAAGGATATAGATGGCGCCCTGGTGGGCGGCAGCAGCCTAAAGGAAAGCAGTTTTGCCGGTTTAATAAAAGCTGTGTTTTATGAGGGGAGGAGCTAAAGCTTGGCGGGAGGGGAAAACCGTCTTTTAGTACTGATTATTATGGACGGGTGGGGTATAGCTGATGATAAGAAGGGTAATGCTATTTACCTTGCCCGTACTCCAAATTATAACCGGTTCCTTCACAAATTTCCTTCTTCCCGTTTGATTTGTAGTGGAGAAGCTGTAGGGTTGCCGGAAAACCAGATGGGAAATTCAGAAGTTGGGCACTTGAACCTTGGCGCCGGAAGAATAGTGCTGCAGGAAATGTTGCGCATCAACAGGGCTATTGAGGACGGGAGCTTCTTTACCAACGGAGCCCTGGTAAAAGTAATGGATCAGGTTAAAAGAAATAATTCTGCCCTTCACCTTATGGGGTTATTATCTGACGGCGGAGTACACAGCCATAATACCCACCTTTATGCCCTATTAAAAATGGCAAAAAGAAGGGGACTGGAAAAAGTATATATTCATGCGCTTTTGGACGGACGGGATGTGCCTCCCAAAAGTGCTGCCGGATACCTGAAAGAGCTCGAAGGGGAGATTGCCATTCTGAATGTAGGCGAGATCGCCAGTATTGCAGGTCGATATTTTACGATGGATCGCGATCACCGTTGGGATCGTACGCAGAAATCATACCGGGCTTATGTTTATGGCGAAGGAGAAAAGGCAAAAAGCAGTCTTTCAGCGCTGGAAGCTGCCTATAAAAGGGGGGAAACAGATGAATTTGTTTCCCCCACGGTTATCTTTAACCAGGGTGCAAACAGACCCGTTGCTTTAATTAATAATGGGGACGGGCTTATATTTTTTAATTTCAGGGCCGACCGGGCTAGGCAGATTAGCCAAATCTTTACCGAAAGGGACTTTGATAAAATCAACCGCGGCGTCAGCCCCACCTTTCCTTATTACGTTTGCTTTACCGAATATGACCGGCAAATAAATGCACCTGTTGCCTTTCCACCTGAATATATAAATGCCACATTAGGTGAAGTCATCTCGGCACTCGGTTTCCGACAGCTTAGGGTTGCGGAAACAGAAAAGTATGCCCATGTAACGTACTTTTTTAATGGTGGACGAGAGAAACCCTTTTCCGGAGAGGACCGGATCCTTGTGCCTTCTCCCCTGGTGGCCACTTATGATCTCCAGCCGGAGATGAGCGCAGCTAAGGTGACAAGTAAAGTGTTGGAGGCTATAGAAAACGATAAATATATCTTTATTGTGGTAAACTATGCCAATGCAGATATGGTCGGCCATACGGGCAATCTTAATAAAGCGATAAAAGCGGTGGAAGCGGTGGATATGGAGCTGGGTAAGGTTGTTGATAAAGTATTACAAAGGGGTGGAATTGCAATTGTTACGGGTGATCACGGTAATGCGGAGATGATGCTTGCTGAAGACGGAACTCCGCATACAGCTCATACTAATAATGACACCCCTTTTATCCTGATAAAGGAGGGAGCTGCATACCGGCTGCCCCTTCGGGGTAAACTTGCCGATGTGGCGCCTACCATTTTAAAGTTGCTTTCCCTTCCCGTGCCGCAGGAGATGGAAGGCATTTCCTTAATATAAGAAAGTATAGCCAAACAGATGAACGCTCCATGTTTCGTTCAGAAAGTTCTGCGATGGCTTCCGAATTAAAAGTGTTGAATAACATATGGAGGTGTTGTTGTGTCGACTTTAATACAGGCTATTTACAGCCGTGAGGTGCTGGATTCGAGGGGGAATCCTACTGTAGAGGTGGACGTTGTCCTGGAATGTGGGGCTATTGGAAGGGCATCTATTCCTTCAGGGGCTTCAACCGGTTCTTTTGAGGCTGTTGAGCTTCGGGATAAAGATAAAAAGCGCTATCTCGGCAAAGGTGTGCTTACTGCGGTTCAAAATGTAAGAGAAAGAATTGCCCCGGCTTTAAAAGGAAAAAATGCCCTGGATCAGGGAGAGATAGACAGAATCCTGGTGGAGCTAGATGGAACGGATAATAAAAGCAAACTGGGGGCAAATGCTCTCCTAGGAGTATCTCTCGCTACTGCCAGGGCCGCCGGTGATGCGCTCGGGTTGCCTCTTTACCGCTATCTGGGCGGGGTAAACGGCAATCTTATGCCCGTACCAATGATGAATATTCTTAACGGGGGCAAACATGCTGATAATAACGTGGATGTGCAGGAATTTATGATTTTACCTGTAGGGGCACGGAATTTTCGTGAATCTTTGCGAATTGGAGCTGAAGTATATCATCATCTCAAAAAAGTATTAAAGGAGATGGGATTGAGTACCGGGGTAGGAGATGAAGGAGGGTTTGCTCCAAACCTTACATCCAATGAAGACTCCCTGGAATTAATCGTGAAAGCCATCCAGGAGGCGGGTTATGAGCCAGGAAACGATGTTAAGCTTGCCTTGGATGTGGCTGCTACAGAGCTTTATGAAGAAGGAAAATACCACCTGAGGGGCGAAGGTTTGGAGATGACCTCCACCGCCTTGATCGAGTATTATAGTAAGCTACTGAAAAAGTATCCCATAGTTAGTATCGAAGACGGACTGGCGGAGGAAGACTGGGGCGGCTGGAAGGAGCTTACCGTAACCCTCGGTGACAAATTGATGCTGGTGGGGGACGACCTTTTTGTCACCAATTCGTTACGCTTAAAGCGGGGAATTGAAGAAGGCGTTGCCAATTCCGTTTTGATAAAGATGAACCAGATAGGGACTGTTACGGAAACATTGCGCACGATTCAAATGGCTGTGCAAAACGGATATAGCTGCGTGATTTCTCACCGCTCCGGGGAAACAGAAGATACGGCCTTGGCGGATCTTGCCGTAGCTGTTAATGCAGGTTTTATTAAGACCGGAGCGCCGGCCCGCACCGAAAGGGTGGCAAAGTATAACCGGCTGTTGCGTATCGAAGAGGGTTTGGGTAAGGTTGCCGGTTTTTATGGTAGCGCGGCTTTTTAGCCGGGGAAAAATGCAGGGAAAGTAAAAAATGTCATAGATCCGTTACCGGTATGCATGTCAAAGTCATCAAAAGTAAGCGCTTTGCTTGTCAGACTCTTTTTATTATGTTAAAATAACATCATTATCAAGGCGCTTATTAAGTGTTCGTTTTGATGGTATTTTACTGAAAGAGGGTGTTTTGTTTGCACACGATTCTTGTGGTATTATATGTTATCGTATGCATTTCTTTAATTGCAACCGTGCTGCTGCAGTCGGGTAAAAGTGCCGGCCTTTCCGGTTCAATAGCGGGAGGTGCGCAATCTCTTTTTGGGAAGAAAAAAGGGATGGACGACTTGCTGGGGCGTATCAGTACCGGGCTTGCAGTTGGCTTTATGGCCCTGGCTATTGTCTTGACTATTCTGGCAAGTTAACTTTCTGGAAATAGGCAAGAAAGGAGGTAGATGTTAAAGGAGACCGGTATTAAAACAACCTAGGCAGAAGTTTAGTATTGTAAATCAGAATCTTCTCAAAGCGATTTGTCCGTTGGAGATTCCTAAGTAGTCTATCCAAGTAGTCAGGCCTGGTAGCCAAAGGTTTTTAAAGGAGGAGGTAAGAAAATGGATTTTTTTCCCTTAGTACCCTTAGCCGGGGTTATAGGTATTATTTTTGGAATTATTCTCTGGATCAGGGTGAGTAAGGTAGACCCTGGAAACAAACGGATGCAAGAGATCGCTGCTGCAATTCACGAAGGCGCTATGGCTTTTATAAACAGGGAATATCGAACCCTGGCTGTTTTTGCGGTGGTCCTTTTTTTTGTTCTAGGTTTTTTAATCGAGTTTAAAACTGCTATTTGTTTTCTTGTGGGAGCGGTATTTTCCGGCAGCGTGGGTTATGCCGGAATGAAGATTGCGACTATCGCCAACGTCCGTACAGCTAGCTCAGCCCGCAAGGGGATTAACGAAGCTTTGCAGGTGGCATTTTCCAGCGGTTCTGTTATGGGAATGATGGTTGCAGGGATCGGGCTTTTGGGAGTTGGCATGCTTTATCTCATTTTCCGTGACCCGAATATTGTTAATGGCTATGCGCTTGGCGCCAGCTCCATCGCTTTGTTTGCCCGCGTGGGCGGTGGTATATATACAAAAGCTGCCGATGTAGGGGCAGATCTGGTAGGCAAGGTCGAAGCGGGCATTCCTGAAGATGACCCCCGCAATGCCGGGGTTATTGCTGACAACGTAGGCGACAACGTGGGCGACGTTGCCGGCATGGGTGCCGATCTTTTTGAATCTTACGTGGGTTCTATGATTGCTACCATGACGGTAGGGTACCTTTTATTTCAGGCTGACCAAAATATTGGCTGGGTTGCTTTACCGTTACTGGTCGCTTCAGTTGGTATTATCGCCTCCATCATCGGTTTTTTCTTTGTCCGGGCAAAAGAAGGGGTGCGCCTGGGTGCCGCCCTGGAGCGCGCTACGCTGGTGGCCGCTATAATAGTTGTTATTGCAGCATATTTCCTTTCAAATTCTTTGTTGGGGCAAACCGGGCCTTTTTGGGCTATTATCGCCGGCCTTCTGGCGGGGGTTATAATTGGTAAGTTGACCGACTATTATACTTCTTATCACTTTAAACCGGTTCAGGAGCTGGCCAAGGCTTCTCAGACCGGTTCGGCAACGAATATAATCAGTGGACTTGCCCTGGGGATGGGCAGCACTACCCTCCCCTTAATTACTATAATAGTTGCAATTATTGTCGCTTACATAGCCGCTGATGTTTACGGAATTGCCATTGCAGCTGTAGGTATGCTCTCTACCGTAGGAACCACAGTATCTGTTGATGCTTATGGACCTGTGGCTGATAATGCGGGCGGTATTGCCGAAATGTCTGACCTGGAACCCGAGGTAAGGGAAATTACAGATGAGCTTGATGCCGTGGGCAATACTACAGCCGCTATTGGCAAGGGATTTGCCATCGGTTCTGCAGCCCTGACGGCGCTGGCCCTATTTACCGCCTATACCCAGGCTGCCCAGATAGATGTGATTAATATTACCCAGGCAAATGTTATCGCTGGCATTTTTATCGGCGGTATTATTATTTTCTTCTCAACCTCTCAAACTATGAAAGCTGTGGGCAGAGCAGCGTTTGATCTTATAGAGGAAATCAGGCGGCAGTTTCGCGAAATTCCCGGCCTGATGGAAGGAAAGGCAAGGCCCGAATATGCCCGCTGTGTAGATATCAGCACTTCTGCCGCGTTGAAGGAAATGATCGCGCCCGGCCTGACAGCCGTTATTGTTCCCATTATTGTTGGCCTGGTTCCTTTCCTCGGCAAAGAAGCGCTGGGCGGACTTCTGGCCGGAGCGCTGGTTACAGGCGTACTTATGGCTATTTTTATGGCTAATTCCGGAGGCGCCTGGGATAATGCCAAAAAGTGGATTGAAACGGGGCAGCTTGGCGGCAAGGGAAGCGATACTCACAAAGCTGCTGTGGTCGGTGATACGGTAGGAGATCCCTTTAAAGATACTTCAGGCCCCTCGATCAACATTCTTATTAAGCTCATGAGTATTGTAGCCCTGGTTTTTGCGCCCCTGTTTTTCTAAGGGTTAGCAGAGTAAATAACAGAGTATATGATGGTTAAAGAATAGTTATAGAGAGTAGACCCCTTATATCTTATGGGTTACTCTCTTTTATTTTTTTTCCCGGTGGGGTATAATAGAAGAAGGCAACATTTGGAAATAAAATGTATTTATTTTAAAAAAATGATAGTCTATGGAGTATTGTTGAGTATGAGCATAAATAAAAGAAGTATTTTAAAGCACCTTTTTAATAAGAACTATAAACCCGCCACATTTGAAGACCTGCTGAAAGCATTAAATGTTACGGGCGATGAGGATATAAAAGAGCTATACCGGCTCCTGGAATCCATGGAGAAAGAGGGTTCTCTAGTAAGAACGCTGCAGGGAAGATACACCCCCCTTCGCGGTTTGGGGCTTTTCGTGGGAGAACTACAGGGCCATTCGCAGGGATTCGCGTTTCTTCTTCCTGATGCTCCCGGGGAGCAGGATGTTTTTATATCGAAGGAGAAACTGGGCGGAGCAATGCATAAAGATCGCGTCCTGGTTCGTCTGCTGAAGGATTCCCACAATGGGCGCAGGCGGGAAGGAGAGGTTATCCGTATCCTCAAAAGCAACAATCATAAAATAGTCGCTACCTACAGGGGGAACCGGCGCAATGGAACAGCGCTCCCGGATGATCGCCGTTTTTTTCCCGAAATTTTAATCCCCGGTGGAAGCCGTAGGGCTAGACCGGGTGATAAAATAGTTGTGGAAATAACTCGCCGTCCGGATCGTTTTAATATAATGCCCGAAGGGAAAATAATTGAAGTAATCGGCCCTGAAGGCGAACCAGGAGTTGATATAACCTCTATTCAAAAAAAGTATGGGCTTCCTTCAGCTTTTCCAGCAAAGGTGTTAAAGGAGGTTAAAGGGCTTGACGAGAAGCATATCCTCGAGACTCTTGAGGGCGAGGGCCGCAAAGATCTGCGCTCGTTGTCCGTGATGACGATCGATGATGCTGATGCCAGGGACCTGGATGATGCTATATCTCTTGAAAGAAAAGGGAACGGTTACAGGCTGGGGGTACATATAGCGGATGTAAGTTATTATGTTCAAGAGGGTAGCGCTGTGGACAGGGAGGCGGCTAAAAGAGCCACCAGCGTATACCTGCCTGACAGGGTGATACCCATGCTGCCTCCAAAACTCTCCAATGAGATTTGCAGTTTAAATCCCGGCTCCCCGCGCCTGGCAATTAGCGTGTTTATGGAACTGGACAGCAAGGGAGAGCTCCAAAAATACTCCTTTTTTCCCAGTATCATTACCAGCGATCGACGATTAACGTATAGCGAAGTAAACCAGATCATTGATGGAAACAAAAATTTGAGGGAGCGCCATGAAAAACACGTCCAAACTCTCCTGGATATGGACTTACTAGCAGGGTTATTGAAAGAAAACAGGATAAGGCGCGGTGCTTTAGACTTTAACTTTCCGGAGGCGAAGCTAAAACTGGATGAGCATGGCCGTCCGCTAGATATTCAGATAAAAAGAGGCGGGCATGCTGAATCCATCATTGAGGAGTTTATGCTTCTCTGTAATGAGGTTATAGCTTCTCATTTCTTTAATTTAAAAACCCCCTTTATTTATCGCGTGCATGATCGCCCGGATGATGATAAACTATATATTTTGCGAGATTTTTTGAGTTTATTCGATATAAAATTAAAAGGGGACTTAAGTGAGATTTCTCCCCGGGAGTTTCAAAAAATAATGAGAGAAGCAAAGGATACCCCTGTTGAAAAGGTGATCAACTATGTCCTCCTGCGTTCTCTGCCTCAGGCACGTTATAGCGAAATACCCTCCTTCCATTTTGGGCTGGCTGCGCCATTATATACGCATTTTACTGCTCCAATTCGCCGATATCCCGATTTGTTGGTTCACCGTATTTTGCGCAGCAGCATTAAAGGGGCCTTGACGAGGTCAAAATCCCGTAAACTGGCGGCACTCCTTCCCCGGCTGGCACGGCATTCATCCGAACAGGAACGCGTTGCCCTCGAAGCGGAAAGAGAGTGTGTGGACTTGAAAAAAGTTGAGTTTATGGAAGGAAAGGAAGGCAATGAGTACGTAGGGATTATCAGCGGGATAACCTCTTTTGGTTTTTTTGTTGAGTTGGAGAATACAGTGGAAGGTTTGGTACATGTCACGCGGATGGAGGACGATTATTATTATTTTGATGAAAAAAAGTATTCCCTGATAGGCGAGCGCAGCGGAAAAATATATCGTCTTGGAGATTCCGTTAATGTGCGACTGGAAAAAGTGGATAAGGAAAACAGAACTATATACTTTACGATTGCAATGCGACCGGTTTTTAATAAGCCCAAAATTAGCCAAGCTCTTGATAATGAGGGCAAGAGTATGTTATAATAAACTCAAAGGTGACTTGGCGACACAGCTCGAACTCCTTTAAAAAATAGCTTTATAGTATTGAATTGACTACTTGTAATTGTTCATATTTACAATAAGTCAGGAGATACAGATTTACAGCAAAAGCCCTACCTTTCTAATTCTATAACGGCGGTAGGGTTAAGTTATCACTGGGGGGATATCGTAATACCGGGGAAAGCTGATTATAAACAGGGAATTAAAATCCTTGCTCAAAACCGCAAGGCAAGACACCAGTACTTTATTGAGGAGACCCTTGAGGCGGGCATTGCCCTGCAGGGAACCGAGGTAAAATCAATACGGAGAGGGAGAGCGAACCTTAAGGACAGTTATGCCCGGGTTGAAAACGGGGAGCTTTTTCTCTATAATATGCATATAAGCCCGTATGAAGGGGGCAATCGGTTTAACCATGAACCTTTGCGCACCCGCAAGCTGCTCGTGCACCGCCGCGAGATCAAAAGGTTGATCGGTTACCTGCATGAAAAGGGCTATACGCTTGTGCCGTTGAGCATTTATCTTAAAAACGGCAGGGTAAAGGTAGAGCTTGCCCTGGCTAAAGGGAAAAGAGCGTATGATAAGCGCCATGCCATTGCTGAAAGGGATGCCAAAAGGGAGATGGAGAGAGGTTTTAAGGAAAGGCAGCTCGGGAGATAAAACCACGAGAAATAAGATCCCGGGTGATAATGGTAGGGTTCGGTTAATAGTAGTATATCATTGGTTGTAGAATAAAGGCTCCTAAAGAACCCTTGTAAGGTATAATATCTTATTAA
Source organism: Bacillota bacterium (assembly GCA_012837615.1). GTDB lineage: Bacteria > Bacillota > Dethiobacteria > DTU022 > UBA8154 > DUQX01. The sequence continues at coordinate 22,620 of DUQX01000064.1, forward strand.
AAAATGACTTAAGAAGAAGAAAAGTATATGGGGGTGAAATGGTTTCGACGGGGGCAAAAGAGGCAGAAGAAGCGGGTTCGGGACCATGGCCCGGTAAAAACATGGAACGGCTATAACTGCCAACGATAATTTAGCATTAGCTGCTTAATATAA
>DUQX01000065.1 GCA_012837615.1 Bacillota bacterium
CCGCTGGAAGTATGAAAATGTTAAGTGGAGATGGTTTGTTGTTTTCTGAGCAAGAATTTATTAAACGATTTGCCGGTATTAGGGTTTGGAAACGGGGGGATCGGCGTGCGCCGCATAAGCCGCTGCTGATTTTGTTTATGCTTGGGAGGGTGCAGCGGAAAGAGCCCCGGATGGTTTCTTACTCCGAAGTAGTGGAACCGCTGCAGCGGTTGCTGGACGATTTTGGCCCGCCCCGGCGTTCATCGCCGGCATATCCTTTTTATCATCTTGCAAGCGACGGTATTTGGGAGTTTTCATTGCCGGGAGCCTTTAGTATCGTGGGCAGTCCGTCGGACCGTTTTTTGCTAGACAATAAAGTATCGGGGGGATTTAGTGAGGACATATACGCCGGTTTAATGGACAACCCTGGACTAATCAGGACAATTGCCTTGAATGTGTTAAATGAAAGTTTTCCTCGTTCATTGCATTCGGAAATACTCCTGGCGGCAGGTCTTGAACTGGAGGCGGCAGAAGTTGATGTTGGGGGTATACTGCACTCTCGTTCCCGTGATAGTGAGTTTCGGGAACGTATTCTTGTTGCATATTCTTTCAGGTGTGCCGTATGCGGCTTTAATGTCTGGCTTGGGAGGGTGCCGGTGGGGCTGGAAGCCGCACATATTAAATGGCATCAGGCTGGCGGGCCGGACCAGGAGGATAATGGCCTGCTGCTTTGCATTATGCACCATAAACTGTTTGATCGGGGGGCTTTCAGCATTGATCAAAACCTTAAGGTCAAAGTTTCCGATATGGCACATGGCGGGGAAGGCTTTCAAGAGTGGCTTGCCAGATTTCATGGTAAATCCATTCGCTTACCGGAACGGCTGCAATACAAACCAAGCGAAAATTATCTAGACTGGCATATCAGAGAAGTTTTTAGAGGATCGTCAAAGTATTCAGCAGGATAGGGAACATTATATGAATCAGGTAAGCAGCGGGGCAGGTGCCTGTTGGTTCAAAGAAACAAGTGATGGATAGACTGCATTCGTTAACAGGTATTTTCAAAGGGGGTTATGGTCCAGCGTTCAAACTTATGTGTATGTAGTTCATAAGGAAAGAGGAAAACACTTTCGCAGATACGTGAAGAATATATGGAACGGCAAGCGGAGATAGCTGAAGAAGCGCAAAGTGCGTGGTGATGAGATGAAAGGATGAATTTAATTATGGCGTTGTATGAAAAGTCAGTCAAACTCCTTTTCCGGGATATGATAAAAGACCTCGCTATTCAAAAAGGAGAAGTTATAGAGAGAGAAAAAATAAATTCCTGGTTCAAGACAAAATATCCACTCATAAAGCCTGGCACTATTTCAGCTCATATGCTTAAGTTATCAACTAATGCTCCAAGTCGAATACATTACAGCGTTGATCCAAATGGTAAAGATGATCTTTTTTTTCAGATTGATAGCAAAAGATTCCGGCTCTACGACCAATCTTCTGATCCAGATCCCATCTATTTTAAACAAAAAGAAAGTGATATAGTAACGCCGGGACATGAAGAATCAGAAGAAGAGAATGGTAATGAATTTGCCTATGAGAAAGATCTTCAGAATTTTTTGGCCAAGAATCTGTCCCTCATTGAGCCTGGCCTATCATTATATTTAGAAGAGGAAATCAGCGGTATCGAATTCCCGGTAGGGAACCGATTCATCGATATCCTGGCAATCGATTGTAATAATAATTATGTGGTCATCGAACTTAAAGTATCACGTGGATACGATAGGGTTGTAGGCCAAATACTTCGCTATATGGCATGGATCAGAAAAAACCATGCGGAAGAAAGTCAGAAAGTACGGGGCATAATAATTGCTCGCGAGATTTCGGATGATCTTTTGCTGGCATGTTCTGAGATAAATAATGTTGAGTTGTACGAATATAACTTATCGATAACATTGAAAAAAATAAAATAAAATAAGGGAAAGTAGATAACAACCGCATCAACTAGGACTGAAAAATCCATTGCGCTCATTAACAACCGGTTATGCAGTGCCAAGATATTATTAGCGAAAGCCGGCAGAACATATGAATTTGAAGTTTGATCTTGCGGCTTTGACGAGGAGTTGAGAAAATGGGTCGTATTCAACTGGGCTGGATCGATTACTCTTCGGAACACCGCAATAAAGTAATGGCGGTGTTACATGCACTGACAGCCCCAGGGGCTGTCGACGAGCTTGGAATTGGCCAGATTCGGGACGGCTTTGCAAACCTGCTTTTCCCGGGAACATCTACCATTCAGACCCGGGCAAAATATTTTTTTATTGTACCTTATCTATTAATGGAGTTGGAGCAGCAGCGCCACCTTACACCAAAATCTTTCCTTCAGAAGCTGAGTGAGATGGAGCTGGATCTCATTGAACCCCTGAAAAAGAGTGGGGAAAAGGGTATAATTGGCGAAACCGCAGGAAGGGGGTTGAAAAGAAAACCTTCCAGTATTTATTGGAGTGGACTGCGCACCCTGGGCATGTTTCGCTACCCCCATTTTTCCCTGGATGATTATGCCCGGGCAACATGTGCTGTAAATCAGGAACTGGCAACCCAACGGGCCATGGGGAGGCGAACGGACGATGAGCAGGCACAGGATGATCCTGATGCGTACCAGAGTCCGGTACCGGGTGGCTTCTGGCGTTGCCCTCCGCCGCCGGAAGACTGGCGGGAGCGGATTACTATCCAGTTGTCGGCTGAAGAAGCGGCTTATTTAAAAGACCGCATTAATAAGGCGCCTTTAACCCAAAATTCCCTTTTTGCCTATCTTGTAAACAAGGATCTGGAAACAATCCAGCCGATTCAAGATATTGAAGCCCTTGGTCAAGTATTCGATTTGCCGGACTCTATCCATGCGGTCTATGATATGGCCATGCGGTTCTCTGATTTTATTTATGGAGCAACTTTGCGCTACAATGTGATTCTTTCGGGCGGAGAAAATAAAAGGGCACTGGATGACTGGGAATCCTGGTGCCAGTCAACTTTTGTAACTCGTTCTTTTGCTGATTATGACCCCAATGAAGCGATAGATTACCTAAAGATTAATAATTACCGGTTGCGCAGATTCCTGCGGCAGTGGCATGAAAGCTACCTGTCAGGTGATATCGATGCGATGGATGAGTTGATTGTGCAGCGGGAAATTGATATTAAGTCGCAGGTTCGGGCCAAACTGCGCAACCCGTCTATGTATGTTTATCGGGAGGGAGATGGCATGCGGGGCAGCAAGTTGGATTATCGCTATGGTAATGCAAAAGTTATTCTCATAGATATTTTTAATGGATTGGAGAAAGGCCATGTTGAGACCGTCCAGTGACCGTTTAAATTACGGCAATTTACTAATTCCGCCGCCGGAATTTCGAGCAGATTTTGCTTTGGGCACTACCTATAGCCTGGATTTGGAGGCGTTGGTGGGTTTGCCCCTGGCTTTGTTTTTATCTGAAGAAATGAACAAGAGCCTGTTAAATAATCCGATTGTGGCGCTGGAGGGATTGCGCCGCAGTGCAGAGCGGTTTGCCATCTTATGCGAAGGTGGTCAAATTAAAGTGCCGCAAAATCAAAATGCGGTGTTTTCTCTTTTGGAGGATAGTGTTTTTGAAGTAGTGTTGCCGAACAATTGTTCCTTTCATCCAAAAATCTGGCTGATTCGTTACCAGGACGAGAGGAAACAGCCCTTCTACCGACTTTTGGTGTTAAGCCGAAACCTGACCTTTGACAGAAGTTGGGATATGGCGGTATGTATGGAAGGAAGATTAGCTGAAGAAGCAGGGTATGAAGCAGCAGCAAAACAGAACATGCCGCTCATGGCTTTTTTAGAGTATTTGCGGGTAAGAGTAAAAAATCGCAAGAAGCGGGATCAAATCTCAAAAATGCTGGAAGAACTGAAAAAGGTTCGGTTCGAAACTAATGATCCTCATTATTCTGATTTCTCTTTTCATCCCCTGGGGATTCCGGGACATACAAAGCAGCCGGATGAGCTTTTTGATACCTACAAGGACCTGCTTATTATTTCTCCTTTTCTCAGCAAGGGTATGATAGAAAGATTTAAGAAGCTGGCCCTCTCCAATTCTACCTGCACGTTAATTACGCGACGGACAGAAATTGCCAAACTGTCTCAGGAGCTGCTGGAAGCATTTGATGTCTATGCCATGAAAGAAATGGTGGTCGAAGGGGAAGAGGGGTTGAGCGGTGACGATTTAAATGATGAAGCTTATCAAAGCCAGGATATTCATGCCAAATTTTACGCCCGTTCCAAGTACAGTCAGCATTCATTTTTCGTTGGTTCTGCCAACTGTTCTGAAAGTGCATTTAGCGGTAACGTGGAATTCATGTTGCAGCTGCGCTACCGCAAACATGGATTTAGGATCCAGCACTTGTTGGACGACTTATTCGGCAAAGATGAGAAGGACAATCCCTTCGAACAGATTAAGGAACTGCCGGAAGTTGAAACTCCCGATACCACTACTGCTGATTTGCTGGAAAAGGCTATTAAGCAGCTATGCCGCACCCGTCCCAAGGCCAGCGTAACAAAAGAAGGCCAGCTATATCGGGTAATAATTGAGTTTACGGAAATTCCGGAAGATATGGATTTAATGATTGCCTCTATAACAGGAAAACAACTGGTTAAGCTGGAACCGGTAACTATACTTCCCCTCCTGTTGTTAGAGCAACTAAGTGAATTTTACCAGGTGACTGCCCGCAAAGAAGAAACTACTGTACGACGGATAATCAAGATCAAAACCACCGGTATCCCAGAAGAGCGGGACAAAGCAGTTTTTAGGTCAATCATCCGGGACCGGGATACATTTATGAAATACGTGGCGTTTTTGCTATCCGATAACCTGCTTCTTTCCAGTTTGGAGCAAATGGACGCTGAACGGTTGGTTAATGGCAAAAGGAATGTTAGCTGGTTGCAGGCACCAGTCTTATATGAGAATATGCTGAAAACTGTAGCCAGAGACCCGGAACGTTTAAAAGAGATTGAACGGGTGATAAAGTTAATTGACGATCAGGAGATAATTCCGGAGGATTTTAATGAACTGTATCAAATTTTCAGACAGGCAGCAAAGAAGGTGAAAAGATGATTGATCTGGCAGCAAAAGAAAAAGAAATACTGTCGGGCTTGAAAGATTTCCAACTGGCAACGGTAAACAGGGTAGATGATTTATTCCGAAACGGGTACCGCCGTGTCCTTGTAGCGGATGAAGTAGGCCTGGGAAAAACACTGGTGGCCAAAGGTGTTATCGCGAAACTATCTTGCTTTTATCAGAAAAATTCTATGAAAGACTTGTTTAAAGTAGTTTATGTCTGTTCCAATCAGAGCATTGCCGGACAAAATCTAAAAAAATTAAAGGTGCATCCGGGAGTTAAAGTGGACGGGCTTTCAGATACCCGGCTGTCAATGCAGCATCTGAAGATCTATGAACAGATGCATGATCCCTCCATTCGGGAAGGTTTTGTGCAGCTTATTCCATTAACACCGGGTACTTCTTTTACCATGACGGGCGGCTGTGGCAGTGTGCTGGAGCGAGCACTTATTTATGCCATCTTCCGACGCATTTATTTCTTTAAGCCATATTTACCACAGCTGGAGGAATTAATGACCTCCTATGCGACGAAGAGCTGGCCGTACTGGTTAGACAGATTTGAGCAGCTTGTGATAGAGGTGGATCAAAAAAGTAACGGAGCTTATCTGCGCTATATGCTGGGAAAAGTAAGTGACCGCCTGGAGACAGACCCTGAACTGTTAAGGTTGGCAGAAAAAGTATTTACTTCTATCAAGGCTATCGGCTACCTCAAAACTCAAAAAGCCAATTACCTGATTCTGCAGTTTCGTAAAATGATGGCTGAAATTAGCGTAGAGATGATGGACGCTGATCTGGTTATTATGGACGAGTTTCAGCGGTTTCCAGAACTAATAAAGCTGGATGAAGATAATGAAACGGCCATGCTGGCCCGGAGGTTTTTTAGTCCAGAAAAAGAGAAGAAACATCATCCTTACATTCTTCTGTTGTCGGCGACTCCCTATAAATTGTATTCCACACTGGAGGAAATTCGAGAAAACCGAAAGGATGAGCACTATGAAGAATTTATGCGGGTGATGCACTTTCTTTTTGAGCACCAGGCGGATCTGCGCCAGAAATTTAATATTACCTGGAAAAATTATTCCATGACATTAAATGAAGCTTCTTATGGCGATGCGGCACTTTTAGTAGCACGCAAGCGAGAGGCGGAGAAATGCCTGTATAAAGGTGTCTGTCGGACAGAGCGCATGAAGGTGCCAGGAGCATCGGACTTAATTGATGTAGAAACCAGAAATGGATCACTAAAAATACAGGAAGATGATATTCTGTCCTTTGTGGAGATGGACAAGGTGCTTGCAGAGCTAGGACTAAGCGGGGCAGCTTCGGTAGAATACATTAAATCTGCGCCCTTCATCATGTCGTTTATGCAGCACTACAAACTGAAACAGAAGCTGCAGGATAAACTGAAGTTAGAGCCAAAAAAACTGTCGCTGCTGAAAAGTCAGAGACTGTGGGTAAACCGCAAGAAAGTTGCCGGATATAAAGACTTAAAGGTGAACCATGCCCGCTATAATAAGCTCCGGGAAGTGGCACTGCCGCCTCAGGCTGAAAAACTGCTGTGGGTACCACCAGCGCGGCCATATTATCCACTTGGTGGACCGTTTAAAAATCAAGAAGGTTTTTCCAAGACACTGGTGTTTTCGGCATGGGAAATGGTTCCCCGGGCCATTGCCGCTTTATTATCCTATGAAGCAGAACGTTTGACGGTCGGTGAGCTGATTCGTAAAACGCCAAAAGCTAAACATGAAAACCGCAGCTATTTTGCTAAAAATAGATTTCCGGCACCCAGGATAAAATTTGCCATGACGAACAACAAACCGGAGAATATGAATCATTTGTGTCTATTGTATCCTTCTGCATCCCTGGCTTCTCTTTATGATCCCATAGGTGGAATGAATCGCGGCTTAAACCTGCGAAAAATTCGCATAGAAATACGTCAAAAAATTAAAGAGCAACTGGAGCAGATGAAGTTTCGTGTACAACGGGAAGAACTGCGGCAGGATGAACGATGGTATTATGTGGCGCCACTGCTAATGGATCAAAAACATCCGGAAATGGAGGCATGGTTTCAAAACCCGGTATTGCGAAACTTAACAGAAGGTTTGGACGGGGTAGACAAGTATGAAGATGATAAAGGGATTATTTCCAAACATCTTCAGCAACTGAAAAGACTGTATGATGAGCCGGAATTGTTGAACATGGGTCGAATGCCCTGGGACCTCGAAGAGGTTCTTGTAAATATGGCTATTGCATCTCCGGCAGTGTGTGCGCTGAGAATGCTGGATCCGGGTACCCCTGGCTCAGTGGATTTGGCATTGCAGCTGGCAAAAACCATAGTGGACCGTTTTAATACCCAAGAGGCCATCGCCATGGTGGATTTATCATATGGTAAGGCAGGTGAGGGGATTCATTGGAAGAGTATCTTGCGGTATTGTATGGACGGGAACCTGCAAGCTGTCCTGGATGAATATGCCCATATGTTGTTAGAAGGATATGATTTCAGTCAGCGGGATCGCAAAGAGCGCAATAGCGTGCTGATTAAAGACATGATCCGAACACTGAAGACGCATACAGCCAGTTACAACGTGGATACTTACCAGCATTTCAGTGATAATATTAAGTATTCTAAAAAAATAAGCCGTAAGGAGCGCTATATGCGCATGCGTTCCAATTATGCCGTCGGATTTTATGACACCAAAAGTGAAGGTAAAAGCGTTCAGCGGAAAGATAATATACGATTAAGTTTTAATTCACCTTTCCGACCTTTTGTCTTGGCTACTACCTCTATTGGACAGGAAGGGCTGGATTTTCATTACTATTGCCGTAACATTGTTCATTGGAATCTACCAGGAAACCCCATTGATTTGGAGCAGCGAGAAGGGCGAATTAACCGTTATAAATGCCATGCTATCCGACAGAACATCGCCTACAAATATGGGAAAATGTCCTTCCAATCGGACATATGGCAGGAAATGTTTAACCAGGCCCAAAAAAGAGAAAGCAACAGTGAGACCA
>DUQX01000066.1 GCA_012837615.1 Bacillota bacterium
CCTGATTAGCGAATACCCCGATTCTGTCTGGGCATATATCAGTTGGGGAGATATGTATTATCTCTACAGGTTGAACGAAAACATTCCTGCAGATTACAATAAAGCTAAAAGTATCTACGAAGAAGCGCTGAAAAAGGATCTTGACGGTAAAGAAGAGGTGCTCCGCAGGCTCGAGGATCTCAGGGCAAATGCTGAAAAAAATAATTCATGAAAAAATGTTGATTCCACCGCGCAAGTTTGGGGACGGTTCTGTTTCTTGCCCTTTCCCCGCGGGGCAAGTTTGCGCAAGTTTGCAAGTTTGGGGACGGTTCTCTGTCACGCTTTCCGCCGTCCACCTGAGCAAGTTTGGAAAAGTTTGGAGTTTCCCCCTTGCGGTATACACTTTGGGGATGGTTAAAATCCCCCACTTTTTTTGCTTTTAATTCACAAGTTTTGGGATAATTCTTTGACTTTCCTGGGCTAGCTCGGTAAATTTAAAAAAAAGATTTTCTCTTATCTCTTATAATGAAAAGGAATTGAAGAAGCAAGAAAAAGGTCGGGTAGAGCGGGGGAATCTCACCCCCACCCCCTCACAGAACCGGACTGAGACTCTCGCCTCATCCGGCTCTTACAGTCCAGCCCTTCACAAGATTCCTCCCATTTCCTGGTTGCGCTCGCAATAATGCCAAACTGTGTAGCCCCTTTGTTCCGGCCCCATTACGGACCCTCTTCACTACGGGCTACTCCGCCCCTGTACTCCGCATCGGTACTTTCATCCTCTTAAGGGGCTTCCTTATTGGATTTTTCCCTTAACATCAAAGCGACAGGTTCCCACGTTCCATACAGAAGCCTGAAACAAGGTCACGCCGCCTCTATACCGGACGCCGCCTGGACAGTAAGCAAGTTTCTTCCAGACTTATCCCGGGTCAACGGTTATACCCGGTTTTGACGCCATTAGAGTTCGTTTCGATACTTCGTCAGCGGTTCGCTCGCACTCGTCTCCTTGTTCCCCACCTGACAGATTTATCCTGCCTTTTCCTTAACGCTCACTACCAGGGCTCTTTACCCTAGCAGCTTAAGGCGGTTTGAAGCCTGCTCTTGCAAGCCGGCTCCGAGGGGCCATCCCTCATCTCTTGTACAGCACCACACTATATTAAAAGTGTGCTCGTGGCACACAACCGTCCCCAAACTTGCTCCCCGTAATTATTTTTTTCTGATGCGGGCGAGGAAAAAACCGTCCAGGTTGTGTTTGTGAGGCCAGAGATATAGCATGCCTTCTCTTTTCTCCTCGCCTCTTAATTTTTCAGGTAAAAGCGGCGAAAGCATAACCGGCTTAGCTGACGGTTCCGCAGCTAAGAACTTCTCTATCACCCCGGTTGTCTCCTCGGGTTCAGTTGTGCACGCGCTGTACAGCAAAACCCCTCCGCGGCAGAGATATTTAAAAGCCCCTTTTAACAGCTGCAGCTGCAGCTCTGAAAGGGATGAAATATCTTCCGGCCTGCGCCGCCACTTGAGATCCCCCTTTCTCCGTATTACTCCCAGCCCGGAGCAGGGAACATCGGCGAGGACGCGTTGAAAAGCACCTTCCTTATCAGGGTCCACTGAGCGGCCGTCCAGCTTTTCTATATTAATAATATCAATTCCCTGCCGGCGCGCTGCATCCTGAACCAGCTTCAGCCTCTGCGGGTATAAGTCGGCAGCAACGATATTGCCCCGATTTTGCATTAATATCCCGAGATGTACGGCCTTCCCACCGGGAGCGCTGCAGAGATCCAGAACAGATTCCCCCGGTTGGGGGTTAAGCAAAGGAGCAACCAGCATCGAAGATTCCCCCTGGACCTGAAAGAGTCCCTCCCTAAAAGACTCGAGTTCCACCAACCTTTTATTGAGTTTTAAATGCAGCCCATCCGGAGCATAAACCAAATCTTCGGCACTAACACCTTCATTCTCCAATCTTTTTTTAAGCTCAGCTTTGCGAAGCTTTAAAGTGTTCGTCCGCACTGTCAGTGGAGGTACCATATTTCCTGCGGCGCAAAAGGCCTCCGCTTCTTCAAGGCCCATGTTCTCTATCCATCTCTCAACCATCCATAAAGGATAAGAATGGCGCAAGGATAGATATAGAGCGGGCTTCTCTTCCCTGGAGGGCCAGGGAAGAGAAGCCTTTGCAGCGCTCACCTTTCTCAATACCGCGTTAACCAGGCCGGCAACTCCCCTGTGGCCATAGCGGTAAGCCAGCTTCACAGCTTCATCAACAGCCGCCGAATCCGGTATGCGGGGAAGATATAGCAACTGATAAACCCCCATTCGCAGTATATTGCGAATCCAGATGGTAAGTTTTTCTACCGGGCGGTTTAAATACAGGGATAACGCCCAATCCAATGTGTTGCGACGCTGCATTACCCCGTAAGCAAGCTCTGTAAAAAGCGACCTCTCCGCATCGGAAAGGGAAATACTGGAAAGAGTGCGGTTGAGCACAAGATTAAGATATGCTTCTCTTTCCTCTACCTCTTTTAATACTTCCAGCGCTAAGCTCCTGGCACTAGTATCCCCTTTTGCATACCCTGCCGGTAAATTATTTTTATCATTAAAAGGCATTGGTCCAACTCCTGCTCCGCTTACAGAAAATTATATCTGCGAGTTCGTATAAAGTAACGTCCGGGTAAAGAGCCAAAACCAAGAAAAAAAAACCTGTTTTCATATTTTCTCTCCACTCCGACTATCTCCATCCCATCCACATCTGTGGAAGTAGTGACATATTTCTGCAAAACCTTGCCCAGATGCGGACCCAAAAATTGAGCTGCTATAAGGGCAAATAAAACATAAAATATACCAAAATATCCAAAAGTCCAGAGCAAAAAAATGATTAAAACAGAGCTGATTAGGTTTGCTGCCAGCATACTGGTACCACAACGCCGGTGTATGGCCAGGTCTGACTCGCCTCTTATGAGCCGCTCCAGCCCAACCCTGGCGGCAGTTTCCAGCAGGTAAGGATCAACCGGCCCCTGTATAATAAACCCGTCCTCCTGCCCCATCCCGGCAAGATTCAGGCATCCGAGACGCTCTTCAATGACATTGATTGTAGCATGCTCCAGTGCATGATTAACCCGCAACCTTTTATTAAAGGCTATTTTAAAAAGCTGGTAGGGAATAGTAAATATATTGAAAACCGAATACAGCGCAAAGTGAAAGGGCAGGAAGAACAGGCTGATAATTAAAAATAAAATAATCGGACCCAGAAAGATCAGCAACAAAAGACCCAGCATGGCAAATCTCCTTTATCTCCGATCCCTTAACAGCAGCAGCCGGAAAAGCTGAGCAAACGCCACAGCCAAAGCTGCAACATACGTTAACGCTGCCGCACTGAGGACTTGCTTTGCTCCATTGAGTTCCTGGGAGTTTAAGTAACCCCCTCCTTCCAGTATAGCCATCGCCCTGCTACTGGCGTTGAATTCCACAGGAAGAGTGATCGCTTGAAACAGCACGGCAAAAAGAAATACCGCTATGCCGATATCCATAAGAATTTCCAGCCCGCCCCCGCTAAAAATAAACCCGATGAAAAAAAGGGGAAAAGCTGCTCTCGATCCTAGGTTTGCCAGAGGGACAATGGAATTGCGGATACCCAGCGGCAGATAATCGGTATCATGCTGTATGGCATGCCCTACTTCATGGGCAGCTATACCCAGGGCAGCCAGAGAATTGTCGCCGTAAACCTGGGGGGAAAGCCGGACAACTTTCTGACGCGGATCATAATGATCCGTGAGCTGCCCCTGGGTCTGGACAACCTTAACCTCCTCCAGTCCCGCCCTATCAAGAATCGCTCGCGCCATCTGCGCCCCGGTTATCCTGCTGCTGCTGGGAATTCTACTGTAGCGCTCGTATGCGCTACGCACTTTGCTCTGAGCATACATGGCAAAGATTATGGCGGGTATAACAAAAATTATCATCCCGGTATCAAAAAACCACATACTCCTTTATTTACCTCCTTCAATAATTTAAGAGTATTTTAGCGCTGATTCGCAAGCTTATCGTTAGCCATTAGAAAGTACTATTATTTTATACTAATAACAAATCCAGCGCTTCCTGTAATGCCCTTAAATCTACCCTTGTGTTGTGACAAGGGCCTTCCGGCCTTTCATTTAAAACACCGAAAACGGGCAACGGGAAACTGTCAAGAACTCCGCTGGAGAGGTCCCTTTCACAGGCAACTGCCACGACCGTTCGCGGGGAATAGTTTTTCACGGCGCGGCGTGCCAGCGTACCTCCAGTAACCACAACTGTAGGCACACCCCTGGCAGATGACAGCTCAAGTATTTGGGCTATCTGGCAACGCCCGCAGCGGCGGCAGTTATCAATATTATGCGTAATTTTATAACTGCAGCTGTCATTTTGAAGGCAGTGCGGCAGGAGCAACAAAAGCTCGCCGCTTTTAACTTTTACTCCCCTGGACCTTACCAGCTGGTTATTAACCTCAATAAAAGAACGTTGAATTTTTTCCTGCGTGATATGGGTAAGACGCCCGATAAGCAATACAATGGGATAAAGAAAAAGGAGTGTTTTACCCATGATCCAGCGCAACGGGGGAAAAGTGCGTTTCCGCAATATCGAAAGCACTATAGCCAGCAGCCCACATAAAAAAAGTAGTGTCAATAAAAGAGTAGAAATAGTCAGCCCCATAACAATGCTGCGCGAAAAGAAAGCATACGGGTAACGCACAAAAATTAAAAGATAAAAAGCCGCTCCACAAAGGAAAAGAAGAGCTGTGAGCAATAAACCTAAAAAAGTTCTTTTTTTGGTTGTTTTCTCCCTGACAACCTCACTCAAAAGAATCGCCAACTTTCAGCTGATAACCCTTTAAAAAATCGCCCGCACTCATCCGCCTTTTACCCTCGGGCTGCAGCTCCAAAACCCGCAAACTACCCTGGCCGGAGGCTACCTCAAAGTAGTCTTTCGCAACAAGGCTGACTGTTCCTGGAGATAAAGGTGCAAAATCCTCTTTTGTTCCTTGCGAAGTATCTTCTCCGACCGGTGCCGTTTTCCAAATTTTGAGCCGTTTATTGCGGAAACGGGTATAAGCCCCGGGAAGCGGATCAAGAGCACGTACCTGGTTAAATATTTGTATGGCCGGGTTGCTCCAGATAATTTTCTCTTCTTCCCTGGTTAACGGGGGCGCATAAGTTGCCTGCTCTTCATCCTGCCGGATACGGGGAGCAGCGCCTTTCTCCAACAGATCCAATGCTTGTAACAGCTTAATCGCTCCCAATTCGGCAAGGCGGTCGTGAAGGGAACCATAGTTTTCATGGGGACCGATGCCGGTTTTCTCCTGCAGAATGATATCCCCGGCATCCAGTTCAGAAGACATAAATAACACCGTAACTCCCGTGTGCTCCTCACCGGACATCAAGGCCCTCTGAATCGGCGCCGCACCGCGATAGGCGGGAAGCAGTGAAGGGTGAAGGTTGATACACCCCAGCGGGGGATAATCGAGTACCGCCGGCGGTAAAAACATACCGAAAGCCACGTTAATAAGGAGATCGGGATTTGTTTTTTCTAATACAGCATACAGCTCGGTGCGCCCCTCCGGTTGAAACAGCGTGAGATTGTGCTTTAACGCCTCACTTTTAACCGGCGTCACAGAGCTTTTTTTACCTCTGCCTGCGGGACGATCCGGCCTAGTTACCACCGTAAGGGAGCTTAAATCGCTCTCGATCAGTTTTCTCAGCGAAGGGAGGGCAAACGAGCTCGTTCCCAAAAAGAGCACATTTAAGTTCATATTGATACACCTTCTAGACATACATTATTACAGTGAAAATTTAAATAACCGTTGCTACTAAAACAAGCTTCATTGTCTTCTAATATGCAACCTTCTAAAAAACCGGCTGCAGCAAATTAAACATCTTGGCTGCGAACTTGTTTTAAAACCTGCCGCATCTTATTATTATCTTATTCCTTTGCCGACTATTTACTCTGAGACTATTTACTCTGATTCCCGGTTCCCCAAAAAACAAAAGATCAATGCTTTTCGCTTATTTTCTTGATCTCCTCCGGGGTAAGCAACTTCACTGCCCGGTCAACAAATAAAACTCCCCGGAGGTGATCAATCTCATGCTGAAAAATCCTGGAGATAAACCCCTCCGCGCTGATATTTACTTCCTTTTTGTACCTGTTTAAGCCCTTTACCTCTACACGGGAAAAACGGGGGACTTCACCATAAATGCCGGGAAGGCTCAAACAACCTTCAATACCGACAACTTCGCCTTCCCCGCTTATTATTTCAGGGTTAATAATTTCGAAAATGTTTTCGTTGTCCTTTACCACAATAATACTTTTTGAAATACCGATTTGCGGCGCGGCCAGGCCAACTCCTTCGGCATCAAGCATCGTTTCGATCATATCCTCAATTAAATTTACTAATTGGGGTGTAAACTTAGATACAGGGACGGTCTTCTTTCTTAAAACCGGATCTCCCTCTTTACGTATTACCCTTAAAGCCATTATTTTCCCCCCTTAGCATATAATTATAACATCATTAGAGGGTTAAAATCTACTGTAACCCTGACATCATCCCGTATTTCTTTTTTTAAATTCCAAACCGTATTCCGAATAATATCACATTTTAAACTTAGCTCGTCTCCTTTAAGCAGGAGGTGATAACGAAAACGCTTGTTTATTTTTTTGATGGGGGCCGGAAAAGGCCCCAGAAATTCTTCTTTGCCGGCGCTTAAAGGCTTCAGGCTTTCTGTTAACCTGGACCTGAGCTTATCAGCGGTTTCAGTTGCCTTCCGTGGGTTCGGAGAACTGCAGTTAAAGAGAATGATTTCAGAAAAAGGAGGGTATAAAAGTTTCCTGCGCCTGCTATATTCTTCTTCAATAAAGCCGTAATAATCATGTTTCGCCGCGGCCCGGATACTGTAATGCCATGGGGTAAAGGTCTGAATAATTACCTTCCCCTCCTTATCGCCTCTGCCCGCTCTCCCGGCTACCTGCGACAACAGCTGGAAGGTCCGTTCACCGGCGCGAAAATCGGGCAGATGCAGGCTGATATCGGCAGCAATAACCCCAACCAAGGTAACCCCGGGAAAATCCAGACCCTTAGCTATCATCTGCGTACCGATAAGGACAGCGGACTTTTGCTCCTTAAAGGCGTTCAGGATTTTTTGATAGGCACCCTTCCCAATAGCGGTATCGCTGTCCATTCTCATCACAAGGGCGCTCGGGAAACTGCTCTTTACCTCTTTTTCAACCTTCTGAGTTCCCAGGCCAAAATTCCTGATATGCGGGCTCTTACACTTGGGACAGAATTCAGGAATTATGCTTTTGAATCCGCAATAATGGCATTGCAAATGTTCCGGCAAAAAATGGTAAGTTAACGAGACATCACAGGAAGGACAGCGCATAACATACCCACACTGCCGACAAAGTTGGAAACTTGAATATCCACGGCGGTTAAGAAAAAGAATAACCTGCTCCCCACGTGAAAGCGTTTCATTCATCGCCCCCCAGAGATTTTGGCTAAAAATGCCTTTATTCTTTTTTTTAAATTCCCGTCGCATATCGACAACCTCGATCCGGGGAAGAGGGCGCCCACCCACCCTTTCCGTCAGCTTAAGCAGCGTTATTTTTCCTTTTTTTGCTTCAATATAGCTCTCCAGAGAAGGAGTGGCGCTTCCCAACAATAAAACAGAACCGTTATACGCAGCTCTCCATTTCGCCACATCCCTGGTATGGTAGCGGGGCGAGTCACCCTGTTTATATGTATTTTCGTGCTCTTCATCCATAACAATCAGCCCGATGTTTTCTAAAGGTGCAAAAACGGCAGAGCGTGCCCCGAGGACCACCCTAGCCTTCCCCCTCTTTACCCTCCACCACTGCTCAAATCTCTCCCCCACGGAAAGGTTGCTGTGCAATAATGCAAACTCGCTGGAAAACCTACCCCGAAACTGCTCAATAATGTGGGACGTTAACGCAATTTCAGGGACAAGAATTAAGACCGTGCGCCCCCTGCTCAAGGCCTCTTCAGCTGCCTGCAGGTAGAGCTCCGTTTTACCGCTTCCGGTAACGCCGGAAATTAAGTATTCTTTTGGAGCAGAAGAGAATCCTTTCCTGATCTCCTTCCATGCAGCCTCCTGCTGCCTGGAAAAACAGAATTGTTCGCCTTCGGGGGCGCCTTGCATAACGCTTTCCCCGGAAACACGCTCTCCGGCAACCATTTCCGTTTTTACCAGCCCTTTTTTTATTAAAGAAAGCAGGCTCTGGCGCTGGGCACCTGTTATTTTTTTTAGCTCATTCCAGGGCAACCCTTCTTCCCCGGCAGTTGCTAGGTGTTCCAGTATAAGCGCCTGACGCAGCGCTCTTTTCTTAAGATTCGAACCCTCCTCCAGCAGTTCCTTTTCCGGAAGTAACGGTATAACCAGTTCCAAATATTTTGTTTTAACCGTTTTATGCCCCGGAGGCAGGCAAAGGTGTATAGCTTCAATCCATCTGCTAAAAAACCTCCTGGAAAGCCAGCGGCTCAATTCAACAAGTTCTTCCTGCAATGCTTCTTTATCCTGCAAACTGCTGATTTCCCTTGTTTTGTCAACCATCGGTTTTTTATCTAACCCCACTACATAAGCTGTTATTTGTTTAGAGCGGAAAGGGACGATTACACTAGAACCGATGTTTATTTTTCCATGCAGAACCGGGGGAACTAAATATTGAAAAGGCTTGTCTACAGCATCGCTGACCAAATCCAGAATTACCCTGGCATATAAATCTTCCTTCATTCTCGTGCACCTCGATCTTCCATTAACTAAAAGATTATAATATAATATATCGTAATAATGATAACCTGTAAAAGGAGTCCAAATGATAATCAACCACAGAGTATTGCGTATTCTTTATGAAAATCTAAACTGGATCGTGCTTTCCCTGCTTTTCTTTATCTTTGGAATTATCGCCTCATTACTGGCTTTCGGGGGCGGCAACAATTTAATTCTAGAACTTACGAAAAGTCAGCAACAGCTCCTGGAGCAGATGGCCGAAATAATTTTTTCAGGCTCCCCTCTAACGGGCATTTTCATTCTCTTTTTAAACAATTTTTTTGCCTCTCTGCAGATAATGTTTTTTGGAATATTGTTGGGTATCCCCACCCTTTTAAGCCTTTTTGCCAACGGCGCCATCCTCGGTGGAGTAGCAGCCAACCTGGGAGACGGAGGCATCGCCGGCCTGTCTCTCCTGGTGCTCGGTATTTTGCCTCACGGGATCTTCGAAATCCCGGCATTTTTATCGAGTGCGGCTTTTGGGCTAAAGATAGGGTTCCACCTGGTCTTTCCCCTCCCGCAAAAAAAACGCTGGGAGAGTCTGAGAATTATCTGGAAAGAGTTCTTTACAGTTTTCCCCTTTATTGTGCTCCTGCTGATCATTGCAGCAATCATTGAAGTCCTGGTAACTCCCGCACTGATTCAGCTTTTTTTTAATCAAGTGCAAATATACTAGATCGGCCTTTGTTCCCTGGATATTAGGATATACAAAAGCATAAAAAAAGGGTTATAAAAACCCCTGATCAATTGATATATTATTGATAATGCCGAAAAAGCTGCCTGCTCGTTTCATTCCTTTGTTACGATAAATGGTGAACTGCATTTTATTAAAAAAATGCCGAAGCCAAAATAAAAAATAACGCTATTTATTAACTATGCTTTATTTCCCTAATACGATCAAGTATCAGGTGGGAAAGCTCATACTTGGACATAAGCGGCACCTTTTCCTCCCTGCCGTCACGGTATAATAA
>DUQX01000067.1 GCA_012837615.1 Bacillota bacterium
CGCTTCCCGTAGATATCTTTTACCGCTGGAAAGAACGTTTTGGGATTGAGATACTGGACGGAATCGGCTCTACAGAGATGCTGCATATTTTTCTTTGCAACCAGCCGGGTGATGTCAGGCCGGGTTCTACCGGAAAACCGGTCCCGGGATATGAGCTGAAAATAGTTGATGATAATGGACAGGAGGTTCCCCGGGGCGAGATCGGGACGCTGATGGTAAAAGGAAATAGCGATGCCCAACAGTACTGGCGTAAGCGAGAAAAAACCAAGACAACAATGCAGGGCCAGTGGTTAAATACCGGAGATAAATATTATATTGACGAGGACGGTTACTACTGGTGTGCCGGCAGGGCGGACGATATGATCAAAGCCGGGGGGATCTGGGTATCTCCATTGGAGGTGGAGAACTGCCTGAACCGGCATCCCTCCGTCAGGGAATGTGCCGTAATCGGTTTCCCGGATGATAAGGGACTGTTCAAACCTAAGGCTTATGTTGTGCTCAAGGACGGATATGAAGATTCAGAAGAGCTGAAAGAAGAGCTGAAGAAATGGGCGTTGGACAGGTTGGCAAAATACAAGTATCCTCGCTGGATAGAATTCGTTTCCGGGTTGCCAAAAAGCGCGACAGGCAAGATTCAGCGTTTTAAACTGCGTGAAAAAATTGAGCATCAAGCGTAAAGCTGAGGTTAAATTATTTTCCTTAAAAAAGGGATAAATTGACGGAAGGAAAATAAAAATAATTTCTGCTGCTTCTGTTTGCTAATAGAAAAAGGTGGGGAATAGGAATACTCTATAGTAACAGCTTTTACTATAGAGTATTCCTATTTTCAGGAAGGGCTGCAGTTGATATAATAAAAGTTGATCTAATAAATATGAAAGGCATCAAAAGTAGTAAAATCAGGAGTAGTAAAATGAAAGTAACCACTCAGGGCAAAACATAAACAGGATAGGGAACGGCAGGTGTGTGAAAAGCACTGGTTGGAAAATGACTTGTCATCTTGCGCATGGCTGGGCAGTTACAAATAAAAAACCATTTTTGAGGTGTATTGTGACGAGGAAAGGTTATTTTACTTTTGCGACAACCCATCAAGCCATCAAGGCCGAATCGGCACTGGCAAAAAAAAGTTTTGAGTATAAAATGGTTCCGGTCCCCCGGAGTATAAGTTCCAGTTGTGGTATTGCGCTTTGTTGTCCTCCCGGAGAGGCCCTGGCCATCAGAGGTTTTTTGGAAGAATGTTCTGTGAGCATTGAAGGATATTATGAGCTGGAGGAAAAAATTCCCAAAAACCCGTTATCATTTTTGTACAAAAGGAGAAGTTGATAGGAATGGAAGGGAGTATCATATATTTTGATAATGCCGCTACATCCTGGCCGAAACCGGAGGAAGTTTATAAAGCGGCTGAGAATTACCTGCGCAATGGCGGCGCCAATCCAGGTCGATCCGGTCATACACGATCGATCGATGCCGATCGCCTGGTTTATGAAGCCAGGGAAAGGGCGGCTACCATCCTCGGGGCGGGCGAGCCCGAGGAGATTGTCTTTACCTTTAATGCCACTGATTCCCTTAATATGGCAATAAAAGGAGTCCTGGAGCCGGGAGACCATGTTATTTACACCTCCTTTGAACATAATTCTGTTCTCAGGCCCCTGACCTCTCTCAGGAGAAATGGGACAATAACCGCTACTATGATTGCCTGTGACGCGTCTGGAAATATAGATATACAAGATATTGAAAAAGCCATCTTGCCCAATACCAGGTTGATCGTATGCACTCATGCTTCCAATGTTATCGGAACTGTTTTGCCGGTGAAGGAGATCAGTAAACTGGCGAGAAACTACGGAATTCTCTTTCTTCTGGATGCGGCACAAACCGCGGGTTCCATTCCTATTAACCTTCAGGAAATAAAACCTCACCTGGCGGCCTTTACCGGCCATAAAGGCTTGCTGGGCCCGCCCGGGGTAGGACTGCTTTATGTTCGCAAGGGAGTAAGCATCAAACCCTGGCGCGAAGGAGGGACAGGTAGCAGATCTGAAGAAGAACAACAGCCGGAAATGATGCCGGATTACCTGGAGGCCGGTACTATGAACACCCCGGGCATCGCCGGGCTCAACGAAGGGCTGAAGTTTATTGAGAAAACCGGAATCTCGACCATTACAGAGCGTGAATTTCGTCTGGCTTACAAGCTGCGCGCGGGTTTAAGGGATATAGGGCGGGTTAAACTCTTTGAACCGGTAAGGGAACATCAGTCCGTAGCTGTTGTCTCATTCATCGTCGAGGGATTTGATAGCGGCGAGCTTGGCTATGTCCTGGAGCAGGCTTACGGGATATTATGCCGAACGGGCTTGCACTGTGCTCCCTGGGCCCACCGCACAATTGGATCTTTTCCCCAGGGAACGGTACGTTTCAGCTTAGGTTATTTCAACCGGGAAGAGGAAGTGGAGCATGCACTAAAGGCATTAAGGGAGATCGTTTGCCGCTTTTAGGTGCCGGATTTTTAAGTCAAACCTTTTGCTGGGATGCGACAGCAAGAATCTCCCCTTTTTTGCATTGCTTTTAGATACCCTAGTTTTTTATGGCTGATTTTCTGCCGGGCAAGTTTTGCATTCTTTAAACTACAAGGTTAAGAGATGGACTCTTCATACAACCTAAGGAGGAATATCAGATGGAGCATAAAGAAATTGATAACAGGGGGTTGGCCTGTCCTCAACCGGTGATCAATACAAAAAAAGCCCTGGACGAATTGCGTCAAAGGGGTATTGAAGAATTTATTCTTACGGTTATTGTTGATAA
>DUQX01000068.1 GCA_012837615.1 Bacillota bacterium
ATGTAATTGTTGAAACGATCGGCGGCATTGACCGCGCACATAAATATATTGAAGAAGCGCTGCTCCATAAGAAATTTGTTATTACCGCAAATAAAGATCTCATGGCTACCGCCGGGGACGACCTGCTACTGCTGGCCCAGAAACAAGGCCTGAATATTTATTACGAGGCCAGCGTGGGAGGAGGGATTCCGCTGATCAGACCTCTGAAGCACAGCCTTGGCGGCAATAGAATCAACCGTATCCTGGGAATTATCAACGGAACAACCAATTATATTCTGACCAGGATGAGCCTAGAGAATATGGATTTCAACACTGCATTGGCGGAAGCGCAGGCTAAAGGTTTTGCCGAACAGGATCCGGCCAGCGATTTAGAAGGAAAGGATGCCGCATATAAGCTGTGTATACTATCGCGGCTTGCTTTTAACAGCCGGGTGCGTTTTGAAGACATCTATATACAGGGTATCGAAGGCCTAAGCAAGAGGGATGTCTTTTATGCCGGGGAACTTGGTTATACCATTAAACTCCTGGCTATCGGCGAGGAAGTGCAAGGGGGGCTGGTGCTCAGGGTACACCCGACGCTGATTCCGTTAGCCCATCCCCTCGCTTCTGTCCTGAACGAAAATAATGCACTTTTTGTTGTGGGCGACGCTGTGGGGGAAGTAATGTTTTACGGGCCGGGGGCAGGATCCCTGCCGACGGGCAGCTCAATTGTGGCGGATTTGATCGATGTTGCTCGCAATATCAACCACCAGGTGGAAAACAGCATTATCGAAAATAATTTTCAAGACAAGCGAATTGTATCTATGGACGAACTGCACTCTGCTTTTTACCTGCGCCTGCAGGCCAAAGACGAGCCAGGCGTTTTTGCCAGCCTTGCCACCGCTTTTGGGGGCGAACAGGTAAGCCTCGATATGATTATACAAAAACGCAGCGTGCGGGGCATGGCGGAGATTGTTCTTGTAACCCATAAGGTTGAAGAAAAGCGTTTTAATGCCGCGCTGAGAAGTATCCAGAGATCGCCTGCTATCAATAAGATAAACAGCGTTTTCAGGGTAATTGAGAAATAAAGCAGTTAATCCAAGAAAAGCAAACGCGTAAACCGGCCTGCAAATGCGGCTAGAACGGCTAGACAGGGCTTTGACAAAAAATGTATACGCGCAATTGTTTCTTTCCAGCAGGAATAAATATATGCTTTGTGGAATAGAAATTAATACTGATCCGCTTTTTATTGGAAATATAACAGTAATTTACAGCAAGGCAAGTTGATTAAACGCGGCCGGTGAAAAGTTAAAGGTGAAGCGGAAATGGAGCTAATTAATAATCTGGGGAGGCCTGTATGGGCAGAGATAAATTTATCTGCGCTGTCCTCCAATATCAGGGCATTTAGAAATATTTTGCCCGTAAACGTGCGGTTAATGGCGGTTATTAAAGCGGATGGCTATGGACATGGCGCTTACGAAACCGCTAAGATTGCCCTGAAAGAAAAGGCCTCCATGCTGGGGGTTGCCTCTCTCGAAGAGGGAATCAGCCTCCGGCAAAAAGGCATCGAGGCTCCAGTGCTCATTCTGGGCTACACAGAACCGCGTCAATATCGCGCCTTGCTGGAAGCGGAGTTGATACCCACAATCTTTGATTGGGAAGCCGCCTCTTTGTTATCCCAAGAGGCGGGGAAACTGGGTAAAAAAGCAGCGGTGCATGTAAAGCTGGATACCGGTATGGGGAGGCTTGGGCTGAGCAGCCCCGGGGAGACGCTTAATTTTTTGGAAAAAATTTCTAAGCTCCCTTTTATTTCCCCGGAGGGGATCTATACGCACTTTGCCGCTGCCGATAGGCATGATAGAAGCTTTACAAAAAAACAGCTGGCTCTTTTTCAAAATATCCTGGATCTATGCAGTAAGAGGGGAATAGAATTTTCCCTCAGGCATGCTGCAAATAGTGCAGCAGCGATAGAATATCCTGAAACCCACTTCGACATGGTAAGAATTGGCATTGGCTTATTCGGTTATTTCCCCTCAGGAGAAGTGCGCAGGGATAGGATTAAGCTGTCTCCCGTAATGTCTCTTAAAAGCAGGATTGTCTACTTGAAAAAAGTTGCAGCAGGGACCCCAATAAGTTATGGAGGGACTTATACAGCTCCAAAGGATACAACTATTGCTACAGTTGCACTGGGATACGGCGATGGATACAGCAGGTTTCTGTCAAACAAAGGATATATGCTGGTCAGAGGCAAAAAGGCTCCGGTTGTCGGAACAGTATGTATGGATTATACAATGCTGGATGTGGGGATGATTCCCGGGGTGACCGAAGGTGACGAGGTTGTTGCCTGCGGTTGCCAGGGGGAGGAAATGATTACTGCGGAAGATCTTGCCGGGCTTCTTGGAACCATCAGCTATGAGATTCTCTGCAATATTAGCGGCAGGGTTCCCCGGGTTTATGTTTTTTAAAGCTTAGCAGCTAGGATTGCAGATGTATATATGCAGGTAATATAAAAAAATGTATAAAAGAACAGCGGAAAAGTATAATAATTAATATTGCGGGGTAATCATTTTTTCACCATTTTATAGGGGGTGCTTTCCTTGGCAAGAACCAAAAGGATTATGATTAGTTTACCGCAGGCTTTATTAAAGGAAGTAGATGGTGTGGTAGAAATGGAAAAAAGAACGCGAAGTGAATTTATCCGGGAAGCCATGAAACTGTACCTGCAGGAGCGGAAAAAAAAGCAGATCAGGGAGCGTATGCAGGAAGGCTATATGGAGATGGCACGCTTAAATTTAGCCCTGGCCAACGAAGCCATTAACGCAGAAAACGAGGCTGACCGGCTTGCCGAGGAAATGGTTACTGGAGAGTGAAGATATTGGATGTAAAGCGAGGATTTATCTTTTTCTCGGATTTAAGCCCGGTTATAGGTTCCGAACAGGGGGGCTTCAGGCCGGTGTTGGTTATCCAGAATAACGTTGGCAATAAATACAGTCCAACGGTAATCGTTGCTGCTATTACTTCTCATATTGAAAAAGCAAAGCTGCCGACGCATGTGGAATTGACAGCAAAAGAGCACGGGTTGGAGAAGGATTCCGTTATTTTGCTGGAACAGATCCGTACAATCGATAAACAAAGATTACAGCAGAAAATAACCGAACTGGACGATAAAATAATGGCCAAGATCGATGAAGCATTGAAGATCAGCCTGGGCTTGATAGATTTTTAACAATAAGCCTGAATAAGCCTGTGGGATTGGTCATGCGGCGCGGTGCTCATACAACAACATTAATTAAAGTTTTTGTTGCTTGAACTTTTCTAAGCTGAATTTAAAGCTGCGCCGGCTAGCGCTGGCTTCGCGGTTCTTAAAAAGCAAAATTTGCCGAGGCAGAAAAAGCAAATTTTTTTCTGGAAATGCGAAACGGGTTCATCTGTGGTAGTTTCATACACGCAGATAAGCCCTTTTTTAATTTTTTTAATTTATAGGAAGTTTTTCCCTGGGGGGAGTGCGCGGATGTTGTTGCCGATCGGAATCACTTGCTTTTATGAAGAAAATCCAGGGTGTATAAGATTGGGTATTGATTACGCCAGATCAATAGAAAAAGCCGGGGGCATTCCCCTGCCGGTTGCTGTTACTGATGAAAAAAGCCTGCCGGGCATTATTAAAATCGTCAGGGGTTTGCTTTTTACCGGCGGCGATGATGTTGACCCCTCATACTTTGGCGAAGAACCGCTTCCCGGCCACGGGGAGATATCTCCTGTGCGGGACAGGGTGGAAATAGCGCTAGCCAAAATGGCCCTCGACCATAAGATACCCGTCCTGGGAATCTGCCGCGGGGCACAGGTATTAAATATAGCCGCGGGGGGGAGCATCTACCAGGATTTGCGCTACGATCCGCGCTATAAAGAAGGAAAGCTTCTTGAGCATATGCAAAAAGCGCCCCGCGACCACCCCTTTCATCGTATAAGTGTTTTTGAAGAGACAACCCTTTATAAAATTCTTGGGGGAAGAAAAATTATAAAGGTAAACAGCTTCCATCATCAGGCGATCAAAAAGCTGGGGTGCGGGTTCAGGGTGAGTGCGGTGAGCCTGGACGGCGTAATTGAGGGCATCGAATCTGCTGAACACCCTTTTGCCCTTGGGGTACAGTGGCACCCCGAAGCTCTTGCCCGCAAAAACATCCCGGGGGGGCGTGAAATATTCACCGCCTTTCTCGGATTTATTAGAGCCGCACAATCCAGCCGCGATAGTGCCCAAGAGTAATAACAGTAACCTCTAGTCACCTTTTACAAAAATATGTCATTGCAAAGGCAAATTGCTTTTTTTTGAAATGCTTTAATGCGATTCTATCTTGATAATGATACAGACACTTTGCTCCAATATTGCCTAAAACAGCTAGTTGTGTTATATTAAAATGGAAAAACAGGTCCGGAATATATCTTATAAAATTATGTAAACATTTCGGGACTATTCAGTTCCAGGAGGTTAACTAGATGGAGGAAATAAAAGAGCACAGGGTTCTGGTAAGCGATCCCGTTTCGGAAGAGGGAATTAAATTATTAAATAATGTGGCAAGGGTAGATGTTTTGACGGATCTTTCCCCTGGGGAAATTATGGATATCATCGGTGATTATGATGTCCTGCTGGTACGCAGCGGCACGCAGGTAACAGCGGATGTTATTGAAGCCGGAAAGAAATTGAAGGTTATCGGCAGGGCGGGGGTCGGCGTTGATAATATCGACGTGACAAAAGCCACGGAAAAAGGTATTCTGGTGATTAATGCCCCTGAAGGGAATACCATCTCCGCGGCTGAGCATACCATAGCCATGATGCTCTCCCTTGCGCGCAATATTCCGCTGGCTGCGGGTTCGCTCAAGGAAGGCCAGTGGAAGAGAAGCAAGTTCATGGGCCTTGAATTATATAAGAAAAACCTGGGCATAATCGGGCTGGGACGCATTGGCAGCGAAGTGGCCAAACGGGCCAGGGCTTTTGGGATGAATATTTTTGCCTATGATCCTTACATCTCTACTGAACGGGCCGAGAAACTGGGTGTAGCTTCGGTATCCCTGGATGAACTTTTGTCGCGCTCCGATTTTATCACGCTGCATGTGCCGAAAACTTCCTCCACACAATATATTATCGGGGAAGCAGAACTGGAGCGGATGAAAGAAGGCGTACGCATTATTAATTGTGCACGGGGCGGGCTTGTGGATGAAAATGCGCTTTACCGGGCTTTGCAAAGCGGCAAAGTTGCCGGCGCTGCCCTCGATGTATTTGAAAACGAACCTCCTGGAGATAGCCCTCTGCTGAAGCTCGATCAGGTGATCGCCACGCCTCACCTGGGAGCTTCGACCCAGGAAGCGCAGGTAAATGTCGCCGTGCAGGTTGCGGAAGAAATCATTCATTTCTTGAATGATGAGCCGCTGCATATGGCGGTAAATGTTCCCTTGTTGCCACCGGATGTCTTAACTGAAGTGGCGCCGTTTATTCCCCTGATGAAAATCATGGGCAGTTTTTATATGCAGGTTTTTGACGGCAGAGTTGAATCGATAGAAATTACGTATCACGGTGAAATTGCCAGGTACCCCGTTACCTCACTGACCACTGCTTTGCTTATGGGTTTCCTGCGCGTAATGTTGAGCAGCAATGTTAATTTTATAAACGCGCCTCTTTTGGCGAAACAAAGAGGTATAAAGGTAAAAGAGATTACCAGCACGGATGCCTCTATCTTCCATAACCTGATTAAAGTAAAGGTTAAGACCGATGAAGGCTCTTTTACCATCGCGGGCACCCTTTTTGAGGGAAGCGACGTGCGTATTGTCCAGATAGGGGATTACCGCATAGAAGTGTCGCCCTCCCGCTATATGCTTGTATGCAGGTATATAGATAAGCCCGGTATAATTGGAAAAGTTGGGACTTTGCTGGGCGATAACAATATTAATATTGCCAGCATGCAGGTCGGCCGCCGGGAAGCCGGAGGGGAATCCGTTATGGTTTTACAGGTGGATAACCATGTTTCGAACGAAATTCTCAGGAAGCTGGAAAAGGTGGAACATGTTATCTCCTCAAATTTCGTGGAAATCCAGTAGGTTACTCTTCACAATTAGCTGTCAACAGAAAATTCATTTTGGGAAGGGGATGTATTATGCCTATATATGAGTTTTCATGCGAATGTGGATTCCGCTTTGAAAAGCTGTGTAAAATAGATGAAAAAACTACATTGCCCTGCCCCAGGTGCGGAGAAACGAGCCGCAGGGTGATGTCCGTTTTTTGCAGGGGCAGTTCCTCCGGTGGATCTGGAAGGGATTCTGTCTCTGCCGGCGGTGGCTGAGGCAGCTGCAGTAGCTCCAGTTGTGCGAGCTGTCATTAATACCGTCATGCTATCAACTGTCGTCATACCGTCATGCTATCAACTGTCGTCATACTGTCATACTATCACACTGTCATTTAAACATTTGATATTAATATAATGGATAATGGCCTTTTAAAGAGTTTCCTTCGCCTTATTATTCCTTCGCCGGAAATTTAATCAACATGATCTTCCTGATGCGGAAATTGTAAACAATACTCCTATTGCCGATTATGTAACCAATAGGAGTATTTTGTGTGAAGGAGTATTTTGTGTGCAATTTTTACTTTTCTTTATAACGATATAACGATCTCGTTAGTGCTTTAATTTTTGTCCTGCCTGGGTATTTTAAAATACTCAAGGGTAAATTCGAAAAAGGCCCGGCTTAAAGGGGGAAGGGTACGTTTTTTACGAAAAACCAGGTAAAAGTGTCTTTGCAGGGGCAAGTTTCGCAGCTTGTATCCTTCCAGCAGTTTAGATTTGAGCTCTTCCCTGACCGCCGCCTTTGAGATTACTGTCAGCCCCAGTCCCTTTTTCACCGCTTCTTTTATCGCTTCCTGGCTTTCAATATATCCGATAACATTAAGGGGATTATTCTGTTGGCAGTGTTTTTTCAATGATTTTTCAAAAACCTGGCGTGTTGAGGAACCCGGTTCCCTGAGCAGAAAGGGCATTTCAAGGCAATATTTAAGTTCGGTGGTGGGTATCCCGGTCCCGGTGGTATCTGCTGCGGGAAGGTTCGTTCCCGGAGGGGCTATCAGTATCAGGTCATCTTCTACCAGCATAACCTGGCCCAGATCCCTCTGCTCTCCAGGCTCGCCGGTAAAACCCAGATCACAGGTATAATCATAGATACTTTCTATAACCTGATTCGTATCGCGAAAGGGGACCGAAAAGGTAACTTCAGGGTATTTCTGGTGAAAGGTAGATAGCAATCCGGGTAAAAGATAAGCTCCGGGAACGCTGCTGGCGGCGATTTGCAGGTTGCCCCTGATGATCCTGTGCTCTTCCTGGATTGCCCACAGAGCTTTTTCCTTTATCTCCAAAAGTTCCCGTGCATATTTAAAGAGCTTTTTCCCCGATTCGGTCAGCTGCAATTCCCGCTGACTGCGATCAAAAAGAGGAACCCCGATTTCGTCTTCCAGGGCTTTAATATGACCGCTGACAGTTGGCTGGCTTAGGAAAATAATTTCTGCAGCGCGCGAAAAATTTTTTTGCCTGGCCACTTCAAGAAAAATTTTTAATTGATGGAAATCCATTAACAACAATCCTTTCAGCCAGCTAATTGCTTAAAATATTTATTATTATAATTTATTATAACATAAATGCAGCGTGATATATCAGTTTAAAAATTTTTCCAATGGGTTCTAATATTTTAATGGGTTTTAATGGTTGGAATAATAAGATACCGACAATTTTTATATTTGACATATGCTCATTTAATAGTATAAAATTAAATTGATAGCTATTTCAATATTTAGGGGCGCATTTTATCGAATAGCGGGCTGAATTATTATGAAAGGAGAGAAAGTGGAGGAGAGCAATATCTTCTGAAATTTTTTGAAAGAGGAGCCTAAAGGATATGGTTATTAGGAAGGTTAAAGAAGGTGAAAGTAAAATGATTAATTCTTCAATACTGGAAAAAACGCGGTGTATTAATAAAATATTGCAAAATACAGAAGGCCAGTACGTTGATTATAAAGAAATAGCCGATGTTCTGAAAAATGTGATCCGGGCCAATGTATATTTAGTTGACTATGAAGGCAATATTTTAGGGTATGCCGTAGTTGATGAATTTGAATGCGAGATTATGGTTGAAGAGGTATTAAAGAAAGGATTTTTCCCGAAGAGGTACAATGATTTTTTATTAAGAGATGATGAATTAAGGTACAACCTGAAACAAAAATCCCATAGGTGTGCTTTTCTTTATGGGGCAGACTGCCTCCTTACTGATAAATTGGTAACTGTAATTCCCATTATTGGCGGTGGTAAAAGACTGGGAACCTTGCTGCTGGCCCGTTTTGGTGTCCCCTTTAACGATGAGGACCTGATTTTGGCTGAAAGAGGAGCAACGGTTGTCGGTATGGAGATCCTTAGGGAAAAAGCGGAAGAAATTGAAGAGGAGACCCGTCACAGGGCTGTTACCAAGCTGGCGGTAGATACCCTTTCTTACTCGGAAATGGAAGCAATGCAGGAGGTATTTAGAGAGCTTGACAGCAATGAGGGGTTGCTGGTTGCCAGTAAAATTGCCGATCAACTCGGTATTACCCGCTCGGTAATCGTAAATGCGCTGCGCAAACTGGAAAGCGCCGGGATTGTAGAATCGCGGTCGCTGGGGATGAAGGGTACACATATTAAGGTGCTCAGTCCTTACCTTCAAGAATACCTTGAAAAGTAAAAATTTAACTGTGCCTGGCTGTGCGACCCGGCTTTGCCCGGGCGCGCCTTGGCTGTGCGCCTTGCTTGGCCGTGCGTTCTGGCTGTACGACCCGGTTGTACGCGTGGCTGTGCGCCCTGGCTATGTCTTAACTGTGTAAATATATCTCGTATATCATATAATACTATTTCGAAAAAAGCAGGGCTGCAGGGCTGCCCCATACTCAAGGCAGCCCTTATAAAGTTATATTCCCTTGGAATGTTAGAACATTTTGCCAATAGCTTCGGATAGTTCCCTGATGCTTACGGTCAAGCTTTCAAGCTTACCCTCGATACGCACCAGAAGGTAAATGCTTACGGCGATGGGAAAACCCAGATTGCCGACCAGGGGGATCAGTTCTTCCAAAGTTATCGCCTCCCTTCGACTAAAAAAATAAGGGGAGGAGGACCTCCCCTGCTTGGAATTGCGAATTGCCGGACTGCCCTGCAAATTGCCGGACTGCCCTTAGAATTCAAGGATCGTTTCAACCTGCCTTGATACTACTTCAGCCCTTACTTTTTCCGTGATACTCCCGCCGCTGGAATCAAAAATATTGGAATTGATGATTAGGTCCATAACGTTGTTTACCTCCATGCTGTCGAGAGGATCTTTGGGATCACTCACGGACATTGTTACGGAACGTCCTTCAGCGTTGCGGAAAATAAGGCGCAGGGTTTGTTCCAATGGTATCCCTCCTTTCAGATGCCAGGCATTATTCCAGCGAAGCGATATGCCGCTAGAAGCCCGCACACTCGCTTTTTCGTTTGTTTGGGTGCTTGAGTGCAATTTGGATTTGCAATTGCGCTTGCAGCTGTTACCCTTTACCCCTTTACCTTTTACTCTTCTTCCTCTACCAGGACATACTCGTTGATGCGGCGCAGCTCATCCAGTTCCTGCACCTGCAGTTCTGCCAGGGCATTGCCCACTGCAAAGACATCATCATCGGAAGCGAGAGGCTTTACATTAGAGTAGGAGCGGGTGCGGTAGATGGGATTGCCCCCAGTGTCCTGGCCTACAATGAGGCGCAGCTGCATACGCGAACCGATGGGGTTGGTAATTACCGGCATAATTACACCTCCTTCCTTTTGAGAATTGAATCCGGCCGGTCTTTGTCAGCGGCCTTGTTTAAATATTACAGCAAGGTTAAGTGAATACAAACTTTTGTTCGCCTTTAAATTTCTTCTCTTAGAGCTTCCAGCAACTTACCCTTGAAGCTGTAACGATACAATTTTATTTCGGTGCTCATTGTAAGGAATTTCTCTTGAGGGCATAGACAATAAAAAATCTGCTTGAGCTTAATTATTAAGGAAGAAATTTTTAGTGAAAAATAATTCCCCTTTTCCTTAGAGGGAAAACAGTGCAGGATAGAGAATTGTTTTTTAAAGTATATTAAAAGCGATTAACGGGGGAGCTATTCATGCAATGTCAAATATGCGGCGCAAAAATAGCTAAAGATGAGGTTTTCACTTACGGAGATAAGCTTTTGTGTGAGGATTGCTATATAGAAATGATTAGCACTCCAAAAGCCTGTAATCCCATGGCTGTTCGTTCCGCCCGCCTTACCAGAGAAAAATTGGGTCATAAGGGGACAGAGGGCCTGCTGCCGATTCAAAAACAGATTTACGAATACATCAAAGCAAATAAAGAAATTCCCCGCGAAGAAGCAGCCGTACATTTTCAATTAAGCCCTCCGGAGATGGAAAAGCATTTTGCCGTTCTTCGCCACTGTGAGCTTGCCAGGGCTTTTAAAAAAGATGATACCATCTATGTTACTTTAATGGATGCGGATGAATAGCGGATGAACAATCGCATGCGCAGGAAAAACTGCGTCTGACTCTTTTGCATATTGTTTTCCGCTGTTATTTCTTATCGTTATTGCTTATTCTAATAATCATTTTCGGTTATAATTAGATATACGGGATGTGCTGATGTGCTGATGCGTTGATGTTGCTGAGTATTACTCTTTATTGCACTTAAAAATATTCATGCTGGTTAGACTATCTTGGGGGTTGATACTATGACGAATACTGCCTTTGAAAAACTGCCTGCTTTCAATAAGGGAAGACTGATTAAACTGTTCAGGGAGTATGCCTATAAAAGAGGCAGCTTCCCCCTGGCTTCGGGCAAAACGAGCACTTACTACTTTAACAGCAAGTCCCTGTTACTCTTGCCTGAAGGCGCATATTTAGCGGCCAGGGCCTTGATGGAGAAAATCCGCGGGTGCGAGGTTGACGCTATTGGCGGCGCGGGTATCGGTGCGGCGCCTATTACCGGGGCGATGGCCGTCCTCTGCCATCTCGATCCTTCTTTCGAAGGGATTACGTTTTTTATTGACCGTAAAAAACCAAAGGAGCACGGGGATAAAAAAAGAATTGAAGGCCCTGAAATAAAAGAAGGGGCTAAAATAATCGTTATTGAAGACGTGGCGACAACCGGTTCTTCGGCAATGAACACGGTAAGGGAATTCAGGGAGAAGGGGTATGATGTTGTCCGCGTTGTTGCTTTACTGGACAGAAAAGAAGGTGCTGCCGCCCTGTTCGCTGCGGAAGGGATTCCCTTTGATTCCATTCTTTCCATTGACGAACTGGGTGTTGACCTAGAATAGTTAATATTGTTTGGGTAACATTTTATTAAATTAAATAGTATTGACAGTTTTTATACAAGATGATATGATAAATTAAATTAAACCAAAAATTTCTTTATAAATAAAGCTTTTTAAATTGCGCAGTTTATTTTCTACGGGAACACAAGGTCTCAGAGGCTTAGATAGTTAGGCATACATGAAGCTTCGCTTTACCACCAAATGAATATAGCGTTATTTCAGGATAGTTACTTTAAAGGCTCAGCCATTCAGTTAGGTTTATAAAAATAATGCCGCAATACTATTTTTTATGCAGCAATTTTCCCACCAAGCCACCAAGTATAATACTAGCCAGATAGCTTTTATTTTTTTGCCTTCTGCCTGCTATAAATAATTCCATGACTATGCAAAAGGGTGTAAATAATTTATTCGGGAAATATTACTATGGATACTAAAATGAACGGAATACATAACAATCTAGAAATACATACCTTTGGTAAATTTTTGGTAAGAAATAACCTGGCCACAATATCTGAAAAAACTGAGCGATCAAATAAAACATGGGAACTTTTTAAATTTCTCCTTACGAACAGGGGCAAGCTCCTTGTTCCGGAGAAAATTATAGAAATGCTATGGCCGCAATGGGAATATGCGAACCCCAGGGCCAGCTTTCGTTACCATGTTTACAGGATGCGGCAGTTTCTTAGGAGTGCATGCGTTTCTGAAAAAGCAGTCAGCATTGTTTATACTAACGGATGCTATTCCCTGGAAACAGACTGTGACTGCTGGCTGGACGCAGAGGAATTTGTCAACCTCTCCCGGAAAGCGGATCGACTATCCCGGAACAATCTAGCGGAAGCAATTAAAACATATAGCGATGCCCTATCATTATATATAGGGGATTATCTTCCAGAAGTAACCGGAAGCTGGGTGATCCCTGCAAGAAATTATTACCGGAACCTCTATCTGAAAAATATCTTTAAAGTATCGAGTCTTTTAAAAAAAGCCGGCAGGCTTGACCAAATTATTGAAATATGTGAAAAAGCCTTTCTAATTGAACCCGCTGAAGAAGATCTACATCTGCTTTATATTAATACCCTTTTAAAAAAAGGTAAAACAGAGCGCGCACGCGCCCATTATGAACAGATAACAACAACGATGTATCAGGAAGCCGGGATTAAACCATCCTGGAACTTTCGGAATGCATACCGTAAAATAAAAAAAAGTTATGAAGCCGGCATTATTAATTATCCTGAGGTTCAGGAAATTCGGAAAAAACGTGAAAAAGCAAAAGGAGCTTTAATATGCAGCCCCGAATTTTTCCGTTTTCTTTGCGAGCTTGAAAGGCGCCGCTCCGAAAGAAGCGGCGGTAACATATATGTGGGAGTATTTTCCTTGCATAGTCCCGATGGCCGGGTGCCGCCTTTAGGGGAGCTTCAGGATTCACTGAAGAGCCTACAAGAAGTATTATTGAATAACCTTCGCAAGGGCGATGTTATCTCACAGTGCAGCAAAAATCAGTTTGTTTTACTTCTTATAGGCATGGAACTTGGGCTAGTGGAAAAAAATTTTGAACGTATCAGGGAAAAATTTGAAAAAATACATTCCAAAAAAGAAGTGGTCCTGAGCTGCAATGTCCATTCTCTTTTTTCCTTCTTAGAATAGATGGCACATGTTAATTTTAAATGTAACAACTCAAAGAAAAACATCAACAGTGCATAGGGAACGGCAGGGTGTGTAAAAAGTCAAAGTATGAAAAATGACTTGTCACTCTAAACATGACTTTTTTCTCTGAACACGATTTGTCACTCTGAACGTAGTGAAGAGTCTTGGATCCTTCGCTAACGCTCAGA
This sequence comes from Bacillota bacterium, assembly GCA_012837615.1. Taxonomy (GTDB): domain Bacteria; phylum Bacillota; class Dethiobacteria; order DTU022; family UBA8154; genus DUQX01. The sequence goes on from DUQX01000068.1 coordinate 13,177, forward strand.
GGCTCAGAGTAACAATCTTACGTTATAGCTGAGCAGTTACATTTAAATTTAATTCACTATCCGACTCATCCGAAGACAAAAACTGTGGCGATATAAGCAATCCGCAGTTTCTTTTATGTACTTTGCCTTAGACGGGTGAGAAGATTTTTTTGGTAAATGCTGGTAAATGTTTGAATTAAATCAAAGCAAACTCAAAACCAACACAATCCTAACGCAAAACTAACACAGGGCAAACGTAAAACTAGCTCCCCAAGCCGTATAATTATAATATGTTCGAATTATGTGAAAATGTACTACTATAATGTACAAAATATTGAAATTTGTAGGAATCGTACCAGAGAACTGTAGAAAACTTACTCAAGAATAAAGGAGGATGAGGATGGTCGGAAAAAGAACGAGGGGAAAGTGTTTAGCGGGGTTGATGGTGGTTTTTATGCTGCTCAGCCTGCTGCTGCCGCTTGGAGTTTTTGCGGCAGGGCAAAGCGATATTGAAGGCCACTGGGCAGAGCAGCAGATCGTAGAATGGCAGGAGAAAGGGCTTGCCGGGGGTTATCCTGACGGCACCTTCCGCCCTGATGACCCTGTCAGCAGAGCAGAATTTGTCGTTTTTGTAAACCGGGCGTTTGAAATTCCTGCTGTTTCTGATGGAGCGGTATTCAGCGATGTTCCGGAGACATCCTGGTTTTATAAAGCCGTTTCCTCTGCTGTGGAAGCAGGTATCGTATCCGGCTATCCTGACGGGACCTTTCGCCCGCAGGATACCATCACACGCCAGGAAGCCGCCGTTGTTTTGTTCAGGCTTCTGGCTCCCGGTGCCGGAGATGCGGGAACATATAAAGATAGCGGAGTAATAAGCGATTGGGCCGAGGGCGCGGTAAAAGCGATTTCCGCTGCCGGTATCATGTCCGGTTATCCCGATGGCACCTTCCGTCCCCAGAATTCCATTACCCGGGCGGAGACGATAGTGACACTGGAACGGGGTCTTGCATTAAAAGTAGCTGAGCTTATCATCGACGAGCCGGGCACCTATGGGCCGGAAACGGACAAGCAGACCATTAAAGGAAACGTAATTATCAGCTCTAAAGATGTAATTCTTCAAAATACCGTTATTACAGGGGATCTGGTATTAGAAGGAAAAATCGGCGAAGGTGACGTTACCTTAAAGAAGGTTCAGGTTGGAGGAGAAACAATTATCAAAGGAGGAGGCTCCGAGAGCATTACTCTCGAAGACTGCATTCTCCCCAAAGTCACAGTCAGCAAAAATGGCGTCCGCGTTGAGGCAACCGGTAGCACCATGGTATCAGTAATAAGGTTGGATTCCGGGGCTATTCTGGTTTCCGTTACCGATACCGGCACGGGCTTTGAGTCTGTTATCGTCTCCGAAGCAGTGCCTCCGGAAGCCAGGATCGTGTTCTCCGGCTATTTTGAAAACATAACCGTAGACGGTTCCGATACAGAAATAGAGGTAGAAAAAGGCAGTACCGTAGAGAATCTTACCCTGAACGCACCAGCCATTGTAACCGGCGAGGGCTCCATCACCACCGCCAATATCAATGCAAATGGTGTGGAGATCGAGCAAAAGCCGCAGAAAACCAACGTAGCCAAAGGCATCACCGCAACTGTAGCAGGAAAAAAAGTATCAGACGATGAACAGGTGTCAGTGTCTACTGGAGGATATACCACGCCTTCCACACCTAGTAAAAAGACTGTAAGTGCTATTAGTGTGGTAGACGAAGATGGTAACGAGATAGTTGGGGAAGTAGTTGTTGGCGAAACGTTGACAGCAAAAGTAACACCAACTGGAGCTACAGTTAATTATAAATGGCAAAGAAGTGCAAGTGAGGATAAGATAAGTGAATTTAGTGATATTCCTGGTGCTACTGCAAAAACCTATGTTCTTACTGAGGATGATTTAGACAGGTGGATTAAGGTTGAAGTAACAGGAACCGGGAACTACACGGGAACTATGACAAGTAATGCTGTTGGGCTGGTAGAGGCAGCAGAAGAAGAACCTGATGAGCTTATCGAATACGCATCAACTGCAGATGCAGATTTTGACATTACAGTAGATTTTGGCACTGAGGAATCGGCTGCCATAGCAGAACTAGCTACAGAAGTAGGAGTAGTTGGAACTGATAGCGAAGAAGGCA